>JAFEGD010000122.1 GCA_018240245.1 Spirochaetota bacterium
AGGGCGCAGCCCGCCATGCCGACCGTTGTGACAATAAAACTCAAAACCGAGAGCATACCAAAAATACTGAACGGCGATTTTTCAACTTGCGGATTAACCGCCATGACTAAAAAAAGCATCGGGTTAGTGATGGCTCCCACTATTGCGGCGTAGGCAAATAACGGGGGGAAATCCATTCCCGAAAGCGCGAAGATGTACAATAAGATCGCCATCAAAATATAGTCGATGTGCGCCTGCAAAACCGCTTTATTCGAACGAATGAAGCCGAACATTTTTAGCCCCGGTATACCGATGAGCGTGCTTAAGAGCCATGCGAGAACTAGCGAGAAGCAGAGTAAAAGCGTGCCTGCGAGAATAAACGTTTGCGTCATGGTGCGAACTCTGTGAGTGCGGTGTTGGGGCAAGCTCGTTTAGCCTCGGCAACTGCCGTAAAAAGTCGCTTCAACAAGTTACCGACTAGTCATTAGGGTATTTTTCCTATCTGTTTTCAACAAAATAAATGACGATTTATCATAGGATTCGCAGGCCGTATCAGTTTATATGCGAGTAATATACTGGCCTACCGTCGCGAATGGTTATATTTTTGAAGTTGTCGTTATTTACGATTTTGCGTACTTCATCGCCTGGTGGATGGCGATGATTCGTATTCGCAGCCTACAGAAAATTAGCCAAGATCAGGCGCAGCTTTATGAGCGGCGCGTTTCTGAGCAGCGGGTTCGCTTGGCGCGAAACGTACACGATTCGCTCGGCAGCGATTTGCTACAGCTTTCCGAAATGACGGCAAATTTAGACGGTCAAGGCGATTTGCGAAGACTGGTCGATGAAATTATCTTGAAGACGCGAGGGCTTGTGCAGTCGTTGGACTCGCGGCAAGAAAGCGGCGATTTTATCTATTTTATCCGTAGTTCGGTCGAACCGCGGTAAAGGGTTTCGTTGGCGTGGCGATAAAATCGCCTCAGGATTAAGAAATATAGCAATTCGTACTGGTGTCTTACACGGGCGAGTTTTTGCAAGGCGCAGTTCGCTGCGTGGTGGTACACTATTTTTTCTCAAAGTAAAAATTTCTCATGATTAACTTGATTATCGTTGAAGATAACGAATTCATTACCGAGCGCGTGCAGCGTATGATCGGCGAAGTTTCTGACATGCAAATCGTGGGAGCGTATAATTGTCTGCGCTGCGCGTTGGCGCAAATAATTTCAGAAAAAATAAACCTAATTGTGCTCGACTTGAAACTTCCCGACGTTAAGGGCACGGCGGCCATTGAATCGTTATCAAAAAAATATCCGAAAAGTCCCATCGTCGTTTATTCGATCTGCGAAAACGAACTAGAAATAATCGAGTGCATCGCTGCGGGGGTTGCGGGTTATGTAACCAAAGATACTCCGCTGTCGCGCCTTGTCGAGGAGTTTCGCGTTGTCGCCGCTGGCGGAACCACATTTACGCCAAAAGTTATCGAAAAGCTCTTACGAAAATTTTCAGAAGAAAATATCGATATTGGAGGGTTAAGTCCGCGGGAGGCGGAAATTCTCGACTACATGGCATTGGGGATGAAGTATGACGATATTGCCGAAGAATTAGAGCTGAGTGTACATACTGTGAGGCGCCACATTGAGAGAGTTTTTGTAAAATTGAACGTTCACAACCGTACACAGGCGGTTGCGCGGGCCGTAAGTCGCCGTATTATCCGTATAGATTAGTCGCACTATGCTATGCGTATAGGGCATTATCCCTATTGACAATTTGCAGAAAAAATGTTATACAAAGCATATAGAATAATTTTTAATGCGAGGGAGGCGTTATGATTAGAATTAATTTTTTGGACTGCTGATGTGTGGTGTCATGCTCGCAACGGGTTGCATGCAGTCCGGCGACGATTCCGATGCGGCGGCAAAAAACTCTAGCGGGTCGCAATCCTGCCCGGGTGCGCAATCGGTGTCGGGTAACGTAAAATATAAACACGTGCAAATGAATGTCTCGACCTATCTAAATTTGTCGGCGCCGACCGAGGTCGATCGTAATGTACGGCAAGCGGGTGTGCAAGTCGTCGATCCGGCGAACTCCGACGCTATCTTGGGCGAAGCGAATACCGATAATTCGGGAAATTATTGCATTAACTATACTAATCCTATCGGTGCGAATATCAAAGTGCGTGTGCTGGCGCGCATCTATGCGAACGGCAAGAACTCCAACTATGCCGCGACCGACACAACGGGCAATATTCTCGTGTCGGTGAAAGATAATACGAACTCGGGCGCTATTTATGCGCTCGCATCCGCTCCGTTTGCAAAATCGATCACGACGCAAAATCTGACGGCGCTCGGCGATTATACTCCGACGCGCACCTCGAGCCCGGCGGGGGCTTTCTCGGTTTTGAATACCGCGCTCGACGCTTACAACTATTTGAAATCCGCCGATGCGGGCGTCACATTTACGACACTGAATATTTATTGGTCGGTAAATAACGTGCCTTCGGGTAACAATAAACCTCTCGGCCAAATCGGTACATCGCATTGGGGCGCCGACACGATCACGAATGTGGGGAGTGCGCTTTTTATTTTAGGCAAGGCCGACAACGATACGGATGAATACGATATCCCGGTTTTAGGACACGAGTTTGGGCATTATACCGAATCGACGCTCTTTCGCTCCGATTCGATTGGCGGTAGTCACACGTTCAGTTCGTATGTCGATCCGCGGGTTGCGTTTGGCGAGGGTTGGGGTAATGCGTTCGGCGCGATTGTGAGCGGCGACCCCGTTTATTTCGACACGAGCGGGGCGAACTCGGCGAGTGGTTTTAATTTTTCGGTCGAGACCAACGAATCGGTTGCACTCGCGGGTAAGAAAGATTTTTACAACGAGAGCGCGGTACACGGTGTTCTATGGGATATTTTCGACGGCGTCGGGGTTGCATCGAGCGACGGCGATCCGCTGAATTGCGGTTTTGCGCCGATCTATGCGGTCATGCGCAATGCGCAGAAAAATACGGTTGCGCTGACGACGATGTTGAGCTTTATTAAGGGTTTAAAAGATCTCGCGCCTTCTTGTGGTGGCACATTCTCGAATGCAAATCTGATAACGGTATTGGGTTTACAAAAGATGTCCGATGTGACCGACGAATTTACTCCCGCGACGCAACCGAATACGAGCGCATCGACGCCGGCAAACTGCCGTACGCAGATGTATTATGACACCGCGCTTCTAACGTTTCCGCTTACCAACGTGCCGATGAACTTAGATTTTCATAACGGAGGCGGGTCGAGTAATAATAACAAATACTGCACGACCAAGTATTACAAGGGCGTGGGGGCTGGCACATCGGTCACGGTGACTGTGACACCGGGGGCAACTTGCGATGTCGATTTGGCGCTCTACCAAAATGGCAATCGCGTCGCGTTTGCCAATGCCGGCGGCGAAGGACAGGTCGATACATTTACTTATACAATGCAGGCGGGTGTGACGTATGTGCTCGAGACTCGGTTATTCACCGTCAGCACTAGTCCATCCACCGGCAACTGCACCTATACTTTGAATATGAATTAAGAAGGAGTTTTATCATGAAAAAAATAATTTGTTATAGTCTCGTTATTTCATTCGCAGCTCTGACTGCTCATTGCTCGCTGCGCCGCGACGGCGGAACCGTTTCGGGTTCGTCGCCGAATTTTGGCAAGACGCGACCGCCGATTTTTCTTGAATATACGATTAACAAATCGGTCGACCCCGGCGTTGCGGCGAACGTTTTGATCAAAGGGCGGCCTTTGACCGATGTACAGAAATTTCGTCTGTTGGCGCGCGTTCCGGCGGGAATCACAGTTGTTTCAGGGCAAGTTTCGGTCGAATCTGCGAATCTTGCGGCCGATACCCCGCTCACAACATCGTTTGCCGTGAAATCAGATGCCGTGGGCACCTATTACATCGCGCTCGACGGCGCGTTTGTCAAAGACGGGCAGAACGTCTCCGATACGATTAGCATTCCCTTTGTCGTCGGCGACGGCGGCGTCGTGCAAAAGCCGGGAAATATCAAAGAAACGCGCGGCGAGAAAATTATCGAGATGCCTGCGAAATAACCCTCCAGTCACACCCACACACCCTAGTCAGCGTAGCCAATAGCGCTTTACGGCAATGCTACCGATAGATTTTCTGCCAGACGATCGTTACGGGCATTGCATGATGATTTCGCTGCAACAAGTTTCAAAAGAATTTAAGATTCGGCGCGGGCTCTTGGCGCGCGAAACGCAGACTGTTAGAGCGCTCAGTACCGTCGATCTCGACATCGGCGCGGGCGAAGTGATGGGGCTTGTCGGCGAGTCGGGTAGCGGCAAAAGCACGCTCGCGCGCATTGTCATGGGGCTCTACCAATGCGACAGCGGGCATTTTTCGTTCGGCAATCTCGATAGCCGTACAATGCGGCGCGCCGATTGGCAACGCCTACGCGGCGATTTAGGCGTCGTTTTTCAAGACCCCGCATCGTCGATGAACCCGTGGATGAGCGTCGAAGAGATTGTCGCCGAGCCGCTGATCATTCGGAAAAAAGCGCTTGGCCTTACGAAATCGGCACGGCGCAACCGCGCGGTCGAGATGCTCGAAGCGACCGGGCTTTCGAGCGCACATTTAGGTAAGAAGATTCATGAATTTAGCGGCGGGCAAAGGCAGCGCATCGCCATCGCGCGCGCGCTTATTCTAAAGCCGAGCTTTCTTATTCTCGACGAGCCGATTAGCGCGCTCGATGTTTCTATCCAGGCGCAAATATTAAACCTGCTCGTCGATTTGCGTAAACAATACGGTTTTGCCGCGCTCTTTATTACGCACGATCTTTCGATCGTCAGTTGGTTCTCCGATCGCGTTGCGGTGATGTACTTGGGCCGCATTGTTGAAACAGGTACGGCGGATGAAATTTTTGAAAAAAGTCGGCACCCGTATACGGCGGCATTAGCGCACAGTAAACTCGATATGGATTACTCGAAACGCGAATTCTATACTTTACCGGGAGAAATACCCTCGCCGGTAAACCAACCGCCGGGTTGCCCGTTCGCGCCGCGCTGCGATCGCGTCTTGCCCGAATGCACAAAACGCTTTCCCGAAAAGACGGTGGTGGGAGCGCAAAGTTTCCATTGTTTTAATCCGTTGGTCGCGTGAAGATGTCGGCGCCGATGACCGTTTACGCCGAACACGCGCTCTTACAAAGTGCACTCGCGCGTTTACGTGCTCAGGCGACAAGTCACGCAGCGTTTGCAAAAACGCTAACCGAGATTGGTACGATACTTTGTGCGCTCGTGAGCGCCGATATCGAGACGCAGCGCATCTCGATTAGAACGCCGTTAGCGAGAGCAAAAGGCGTCGCACAGAAAAATTCGATTGTGCTCGTGCCGATCTTACGTGCGGGGCTCGGATTATTGCCGAGTTTCACGCAGCTCTTGCCCGATGCGCCGGTGGGTCATGTGGGTGTCGAGCGCGATCACGCGACGCTTGCGCCAAAGTTCTACTATTACAAAGTGCCGCCGCTCAAGGGACAAGAGGTTTGGTTACTCGACCCAATGCTTGCGACAGGGGGCTCGCTCGATTTCGCATTAGAAAAAATTAAGCACGAGGCTCCGAAGAAAATTCGTGCGGTCTGTGTTATCGCCGCGCCCGAAGGCGTTGCGCGCATTCGCAAAGCGCATGGCGATGTTTTCTTGCATATAGCCGCGCTCGACCAAAAACTCGATAAACGCGGGTATATTGTCCCCGGCTTGGGCGATGCGGGCGATCGCTTTTTCGGTACCTGATGTACAAAGCGGTAACGACACAGAAATCTCTAAATCGATTGTTGGCGATGCACGTTGTCGCGCAATACGACCGCTTGAAAAGCATTCGTTTTTTATGTGCGCACCGGGCGATGCACTTGCGGGGGGTGATTCGCGAAGGGCAAGAAAAACTCTTGGGACTTAAAACGGGCGATATATATTTCGATTTCAAACTCTTGAAAGAAGAGGTGACTGCGCATACCGTCAAAATGCGCTTAACGCAATCGCGGTTTTTCAGCAGCCATAGGCCTGACATCGTCAAATGGAGTTCGCGTGTTTCGTCGAAATTGCAAGACACAATCTTGCGCCACATGACGCGCGGCGATTCGCCGTTTTTTATGGTGAACCAAAAGAAACGCTTTGTTGGGTTCGACTTGAATTTTATCTTGATGCAGATTCCGCCCGAGCTTGACGCCTTGGGCAAAGTAAAAATCGTCAACGTCGCATTCGAGTCGAAGCGCATCGTTTGGTACATCGACTCGAATCTGGTCTTGCAATCGCTCGTACAAATTTTCAAACCCGACTATATCCAGATCGAGCAGATCGAATTAGAAAGCGACGCGCAAAAATTACTCACCGATATAAATCTTGAAATGTGAGTCGAAGTTTCACGAAACGGCGAGGCTTGTAGTTTTCTGTTCAATTGTTATTGACGGTTCCAGACAAGCGGCCATGGTTACTTGACCATGTACAATAGAAAATCGCCTGTCGGAAGAAATATTTTTTTGATTCTTTCGATATTATTTATGACGATGCGGCCAATGCTCGACGATTCTGAAAGAGCGATGCCATTGAATGAGAAACACTTGTTGCAAGGTTTTTGGAATGCGGCGCCTGAACATCCTGGCCACGATCACAAGATTACCTTCAAAGGTGGCAAGTTCCAATGGGTAGATATTATCGCAGAAAAAGAAGCACGTTATTCGGGTAGCTACAAGCTTGAGAAAAACGCACTTAGATTAAGCGGCGTGAAAGAAACCAGCGTTGGGGGCTCTTGGCCGGTGCCGACTGAAATTCTATGTTTTCTCGTACCCGATACCGATGCGCTAGAATTCGAAGAAAAGCTGGCTTGCGCTAATGCGGGTGGTGATGATTTTTCGGTCAACTTCACAAATACAAAGGTCAAAACTAAGCCCGGTGCAGAGCGAGTCGTTTCTGATATACCCGTCATCTATTCACCCGGTGTCAAACGCCCAACTGCGACAGTGGTGCTGCGCAGCATGCCAGACACGTCGGCTGGCTACGTGACTTGGTTTACGCAAGGCAAGTCCGGCGATCCCGAAGCAAGGAAAAATTTACTCAAGGGCGAGAAGATTAAAGTACTAGCGCGTACCCAGAAAAAAATGAAGGTTGGCAAATTTAATAATTACTGGTATTACGTCGAGACAGATGGCATTAGCGAATTTGGCGGTGTGTCTCTGGGCATTCGTGGGTGGGCCTACGGGGAGTTCTTAAAGTAGATAGTGGGTGCGGTTCAATGAATATTTAGCGACAATGGCACACAATGTTATTTTTCAGAAATCGTCTTTCATGTCGGCGCCGGGAATCAGTCTGTCTGCTGTGTCGGCGACGACGAACATGCTCGCAAGATTGAAAACCGACATGCCAGGTTGGTCGCGAAAATAGCTGGCGACTTTTATCCCGACAAACCAAAGTTCGAATTTGTTATGCTTCAGCGGGTTACGCAACCGCAAGTACGGCGGTATCACGACTTCAAAACGTTTCCAACCCGTATAATCGAGCGAGCAGACGAATATTTCTTGCTGCACCGAATTCGGACCGCGAAAAATCGCGAATATTTGGTGCGCGTGTCCTGCACCGCGCACGAATAGCGAAAATAATCGGTTACGGTCTTCGAGCAAAATTTCTTTTTTAGGCTTGAGATAGAGCACGTCTTTACCCGGCTGTGCGACGTTCCAGCGGTATTCGATCGAATTAGCGATAAAAGAGAGTGGCGTTTTATTCGCGAGCTGCCGTGTGGCATTGACAAAATCCCAGTCTTTGGCAAATGCCGCTTTCGTCGTCGCACTCTTATCGGTCGCAGGGTGTACGGGCACAACCCGCGCGCTCACTTGGTGCGAATAACTTCTGTCGGGTGCGATCTGCTTAAGGCTGAAATCGGTCACGAGTCTGAATGCGGTCTCGCGGTCGGGGGCGAGGCCATACCAAAATTGTTCGGTCGCTTCTGTCGTCGGTGGTGTTTTTTTTGCAACGGGTGGATTAACTTCTGTAATATCGCGGCTATCGGGTAGTCGGCCTGCCTGTGCAGTGATGTTGTCGGGCGGTAAAGCAGCGCCAGCGCACAATAGAGCCCATAGAACCGCTCGACGCCGTCTCGACAAAAACACGAGGTGCTCTAACGGCGATGAATCCCCTCGAAAAGCTTTATTCTTTCGGTAATCGCCTGCATCGGCGCATGGTCAAAAGCGTGCGCATTCCCGGAACAAAAATTTTATCGATCGGTAACATCACGACCGGCGGCACGGGCAAGACGCCGGCGACGATTTATTTTAGTCGGCTGCTGCGCGCCGAGTTTCCGAACCAGGCGGTGCTGAGTCGCGGCTATGGCGGCAAGCTCGCACACGAAACCAATCTCTTATCAGACGGTTATCGTGTGCTTATGTCGAGCGGCGATGCGGGCGACGAGCCATATCTTATGGCAGTCAATCTGCCGGGCGTGCGCGTTGCCGTCGGGCGCAACCGCTTGAAGAACGCGCAGCGTTTGCTCGCAGAATTTTCGACAGGGCTTTTCTTATTAGACGACGGTTTTCAGCACTATCGCATCGCGCGCGACGCCGATGTGGTGCTTATCGACGCGACGAACCCTTTTGGAAGCGGCAAACTCTTGCCGCAGGGAATATTGCGCGAGCCGATCGAAAATTTAGCGCGTGCCTCGGTGATTGTTCTGACTAAAACCGATCTATTAGAACGCGCGGCGCTCGACGAGCTGAGAGAACGTGTGCGCCAAATTTCGGGTCTGTCGCATATTTTTCTGAGTCGACACCGCGCCGACGGCCTCGTGAAAATACCGCACGAATACACGCCGCAATACGTTGCTAAGGTGCAGAGCACGGCGCTCTTGAAACATGAAACGGTCTGGGCATTGTCGGCGATTGCGAACGGGCGCGCGTTTAGCGAAATGCTGCGCCGTGCGGGGGCAGAAAAAGTCGAGACAATCAGCTTCCGCGATCATCACGATTTTTCCGAGCGCGATATACGCATGGTGTTAGAGCGCGTTAAGCCGTACGACATCGTCGTCACAACCGAAAAAGACTATGTGCGCCTAAGAAAGCATGCGGATGCACTCAAGTCGCTCAAGCAATTTTTCTATTTGAAAATTGAGTTCGAGGTTTTAGAAAATGAAATTCTCTTGAAAGAGGGGCTCAAGGCGCGACTCATGCATCATTGACTATGGCTGCGCCCCCGCCGGTGCAAGCGCCGTCTTCTGAACGTCGCTACCCAACGAGTAATCGAATTGGTGTTTCTTGACGAACGTTTTTTCACCGCGCACCGTCTCGTGATATAAAATTTCAATAAGCTGCTTATTCGCGTTATAATGGTACTCGGCGTAGCGCGCACCGGTGAGCCCGCTTTTGACGCGCGTGGTCAGGAGACCGTTTTCAAATATCGATTCGACGCGCGAGGTTAGTTCGCCCTTGGCGTTGTAAATATTTTGCAGAACCCCTTTGGGTGTCGGCTGCAACCGAAACGATTCGGTCATCTTTTTTTCGACGATGCGTTTGCCGGCGACAAGCTTGCCCGCCTTGTCGTAGACGTAGCGCCATTCGATCTTGGCGTTGCCGCGCACGTCGTGAATCAGCGTCTTATCGAGTCGTTCTTTCTTATATATAAGTTCGATGTCTTCGGCGAGATTGTCGGCGGCGTCGAAGAGTTGTTCGCGCACAAGGCGATTATTATCGTATGCGTAGAGTGTGTGCCCCGTGGCAATTTTTTTTGTCGCGGCGAGGCGAAAATATTGCGCGCGCACGAGTAAATTATCTTTGTAATAAAATTCGGCGGTTTCGGTCGCGTTACCGGCGGTGACGGTTTCAGTCGCCGGCCGCGTAGCAAACGTATTGAGCTTTTTATACGCTTCGAGTGGGTCAAAAACTTCGGGACCCGCCATCAACGCTGGGGTTAATCCCACGCACAAAAAAAGCAAATTAGTCGGTAAAAGCCTCATGAGACATATTTCGGCCAGTTTGTTAAAAAAGTGAGAATTTTTTCTCAAGCCTTGAGTTACTCGAACCGACAATCAGAATGTGAGGGAGTCTATGCAAGGGATTCAAGAAATCGGCCAGTGGCAACCCACTGTCATCTCGCCAGAAGACCTCAAAGCTCTTCTGTACTTGACGATTAGGGGTGAAAACGGTCTGACACCGCAAATGGAAGCGCCTGCGAGCGCCGCAGATCGCGTGGTCGACGCAGAAAAAGGCGTCGATGTGCGTGCATGATCTCGGCGATACGGGACATACTTTGTGGAGAGCATGACCGGATATGGCGAGAGCCATTTTAGCGCCGAAGGTGTACAAATTGTCTGCGCTGCGCGCAGTTTGAATAATCGTTTTCTCGACGTAGAATTAAATTTTCCGAACGAGCTCGCGTGGTTTCGTGCGCACAGCGAAGAAATTATTCGCAAACGTTTCAAGCGCGGGCGCATCGAGGTATCTTTTCAAAGCGCCACGCCGCTACCCGTCGATATCGTGTTTAACAACGACGTTATTATTCAATTCGAACGCTTCTTGTCGCAGCGTTTAGGCAAGAAAAAGATTTCGCTCGATGTGCGCGAGCTTTTGCAAATACCGGGGATTGCCGAGCAGCGTGTAAAAAATTGGCGGAGCTATCAAAGTAAATTCGATTTTCATCTAATGCGTGCGCTGATAAAAATGCAGCGAGCGCGTAGCGCAGAAGGTAAGCGCACGACACGCGCGTGCCTAACACATTTGCGCTATCTGACGCGGGTACAACGCCAAATCGGCGTTTTGCACGCGCAGTCGCTACGCAAAAAAATCTTAGGTTTAAGGCAGCGCATTTACGCCGATTTTTTTGCTACTTCGAACGAACCCTTACGCAACGAACGCGAAAAAATGCATGTCGCACGCATGATATGGAACGAAAAGAAAGACGAGATTGTGCGCTCGGTGCATAACGACGCAAGCGAAGAAATTAGCCGCATCGGCATGCACATTGCGCGCATGCTCGAACTTTTCAAAAAAGGCGAGAGTGCGGGTCGCGAATTAGAATTTTTTTTGCAAGAATTACAACGCGAGACGAACACAATCGCCGCGAAGGCGCAAGACGCCGACATCAACGGGCTCACGATCATCATGAAGACTGAAATCGAACGTCTGCGCGAACAAGTGAGAAATTTAGAATGAGGTCGCGGTTGTTCGACAAGCTCACCAACCGCGGAGTCGAAGCGTGAAGCTCCTACACGTTGGGTTTTCGAATAGCGTTTCGATCGACAAGATCGTCGCGATTATCTCGCCTGAAACGGCGATCGCCAAGCGCCTGCGCGACTTGGGACGCGAGAGCAATAATCTCATCGATTGCACCATGGGGCGCAAGATGCGTTCGATGGTTTTGACCGACAGCGATTTTATTTTCATGTCGGCGATGCGCCCCGAGGCGCTCATGCAACGCATGGAGCGACCGGGCGTAGCAGATGATGCGGACGCTGAATCGCAGGCGACGGATTAAGGCGTCGCCTGTAGTTGCTTTCGATAGAGCACGTATACGCGCCAAGCGACAATCGCTAAAAGCAGCCAAAAAATCGAGCGAAAAAACCAAATCGAATACGGCGGGTCGAAGAGCGTCAGTTTATGCGCACTGTTCGGCTTTTGGGCAGAGAGAGAAAACTCGGCGAAGGTGGCGTCTTCGGCGATAGATTCGGCGACATCGTATTTCGGCTTTTGCGCATATTCGCTGCCGTAATAGAGTATGATTTTTTTATCGCTATTCAATTTTTCGGGAATGCGAAACACAATTTGCTCGGGGTCGGAGATTGCCGTAAATTGCGAGAGCGTCAGCGCGGCATCGTCGTCGTTCTTAACGTGCAACTGAAGTTCTCCGGTCGTCGGTGCAAAATCGATAACGTGCGACACGGGTTTGCCGCCCTTGCGCGTGAGAGTCGTCGTTTTGAGTAGATTGGTGCTCTGGAACCGCGCCGCTTTTTGGTAGATACCGAGTTCGCGCGTATAGTCGTTTTCTTGGAAAACAAGCTTAACCGCGCTCATCGGTATTCGGTCGAGATTTTCGAAAATATAAATCGACGTGTTTTCGCCGTCGACCGATGTCACGAGACTTGCCACGGAAATATTTTTTTCGATACGGTCGTTTTCGCCGTTTTTCTTCGCCTGCCGTGCATACGGTACAATCCTGCCGTCGTACGTCAGTCGAAGATCGTTTGTGCCGGCCGACTTATAAATGTCGGTATCGATCGAAAATCGACCGTACGTTTTGCTCGAGAGGTTTTCGCCTTTTGTAGTGAGTTCTTTTACAAATTTATAGCGATGCGGCTTGAACTTCTCGACGGCGTCGAGAGAACCCATCGGCAACGCGAGACCCGACAGGATTAATATCGCTCCTAACTCTTTGAATTTACCGCGAAATTTTTCATAATAAAAACTGATGAGCACAAGACTACCCCCTAAAATTATGCCCGCAATAATGCGGACCGATTTATCCCACTGCCAGATATCGATAAAATAAAATTTCGCAATGGCAAGCCCCATAAAAAATAAGCCCGCTTGGCGAAACCAGATTTTTTGGCGACGAAAACCGATGACAAGCAAAACCAGAGCGTAAAAAGAAAAGACCAATGTAATCATGAGTAGTCGCGCATCTTTACTTGTGACGATGCGTTGCAATTCGCTGACAACGACGATAAACGATGCCACTAACGCGACGCCCGTTAATACGGGGCCGAAATTAAAATAGCGCGGCCAAAACGTTTTTTGCCGCATATAGATCGCCGCAACCGTATAGAGAATGAACCCCCCGGCTTGAAAATTGAGTAGAAACCAGCTATCGTTCGCGTGGCCTAACGTTGTCATGAGCGCAATCAAGTTGATGCCGTTTGCCGCTGCGCTACCATAATAAAGAAGACCGTCGTTATATTTACCCGCAAGCGCCATCGCGAGGAGCAACAGAAGCGCAACGACAATGCGTTCTGCGGGGCCGTGCATCGTGAGCATGATGCCGAGCGCCATGAGAAACACGACGGCGAAGGCCGCCGCCGGGGCGTGGCGTACGCGCTCCGGTAAAAATTGTAATACGATCAAGTTAATCGCCGCTTGTGCGATGTAGGCTATGGCTAAGATGTCTGCCGAAAAATTGCGGTTAAGATTCACGACCGAGGCAATCATTGTCATATAAAGAAGATTGACGGATATAATCGCCGCAGGGCGAAAAAATTTTCCTGAGTTTTGACTCCATGGTGCTACGTGCGCGGCGTATAAGAGAGCCGCTAATGTAACGCCACAAAATAACAGCGGCGTTGTCGCATATTCGTTGTACGCATTCGACCAACCCAAGACGCTCAGCGTATTCCCGAGAAGTATAATCCAAATACCGTGCGCATTTGCGCTGCCGCGTAAATAATTGAGTATTATAAAAAGTAAATTGACCGCCGTTAGATAGGTGAAGTAAATCTTCGCTTCGTTGATACCGCGTGAGTGTACTATCGGCAAAATAAAAAATGCGACGAAAAGAATCATCGCGAGCGCATTCGAGCGAATGCGGCGCGCGTATAAGAGCGCGAGCGCCATCAGCGCAAACATCATCGCCATCGTCTCGCTCCGCCCTAAAAATCGATAGACGAAATGCGCCGAGTAAATTGCAATCGTGTTTGCCGCAAGCGCGCAAATCGCGAGCACTTCGGGAATATAGCGGTATTCTTTTTTGTAGAGTCGATAACTCATGAAGCCCAGCGCCGCAAACGCTCCTTGTAGCATAATCAGCCGCACCCATTCGCTGAGCCAACCTTGGTCGAGTGCGTAGACCATGAAAAGCGCCGTCGATAGAATCAACGTGACGATACCGACCTTACCGATGATGTTGCCGCCGATGAGCCACTCCCATGAAAAACCCGTGTTGCTTTCGGTGCGCAGCTGTGGCGTAGGCGCTTTTTGTGTCAACGTTAGCGAGGGCGGGGGTGCGGGGGGATTAACTTTTGTCGCTATGGTATCAAGCGTGGATGGGGTGGCGCTCTGCGGCGCTGTATTTTCCCGTTTCGCGCGCTCGAGTTCTGAACGCAACGAAAATACGGCGCCTTCAAGCGCGCCGACCTTTGTTTCGAGCTCTTGCAAGCGGTTCGCGTCCATAAAGCGGCAGGTTAGAGCCCCCATCTGCGCGGTCAATCGCATGTGGCGCGAGCTGCCAGAGTATCAAATGAGTAGCGGCAAAGAGAATACTGGCGTGTTACCGCTCCAGAATATGAGAGATTCTTCCGCAAAACCCGCTTCGGGATCCCATTTCGTTGTTGTTGCAGAATAGTTACTACAAAAGTATCGTCGCATCGCACGCCGCGAGGGCTTTTGCCAGAGTTTGATAAGGCCGTAGATGAGAAAGGAAACACTAACCCGCAACGCTGCGGCGATATAATGAAAAGTATCATACTCCGCCGTCGTGAATCGTGTTGTAGTTATTACAAATTTTTCGTCGGGCTTACGGTTATAGGTGCGCGTGACCTCGCGTCGCAGCTGATTGCGCATTTGAATCCGCAGATACCGCTCGCCAAATCGCAGAATCTCTCTCTTCTTGCTCCTCCATAGCAGTGCCGATGTTTCAGGCAGACTGACACTCGATATCAAAGTTTTTTTCATTGCTTCTCCTCTATGGGTCTCTATATATTAAATACCAAAAAGTGAGCGTTTTTTCTCACTAATTTTGAAAAAAATAAATTTGAATATGATGAGCCGTAATAGTTATTACATCCATAATCCCCCCTTAATAGACGTATACGACACTTTAATTGGAAAATTTCAAAAATGTGCTATATTTAAGCTATGACAATCCCCCCTGTGCGTGAACTTTGGAAACGCCTTGGCCGTGGTGTGCTCTACTTTGCCGGTTTTTTTGTCTTTGCCGCGCTCGTCAATTGGTACCAAGCTCCGGCGGTGAAAGATATGCCGCGCGTGGCATCGCTTGAGGTAAGCGCGCTTTCGGGTCAAAAGCTCATTCTCGATACCGCAAAGTACAAGAAGACAATTATCTATTTCTTCGCGCCGTGGTGCGCAGTCTGCAAGGTGAGCATGGACGCGCTCAATATGTTCGCCGATAAAGAAAATTTGCAGGCGCTCGCTATTGGGCTCGATTACCAAACGCCCGATGAACTCAAACCCTTTCAAGAAAAGCTACGCGCACCGATTTACGCGGGCAGCGAAGAATTGCAACGCCGCTTTCGTGTCGATCGCTATCCCACCGTGTATATTGTGAACCGCGATGGCAGCATCGCGCATGTGATGGTGGGTTACACGAGTCGCTTAGGCATGTGGTTGCGCACGCTGCTCTGATATTTCAACCACGCGCAGAAGGCGAGTCCCAAGCCGTCGGCGGCGTCGTCGATTTTCATCTGCGCGGGCAGTTTCAAGAGCTTTGCGGTCATGAGTTGCACGGTCTTCTTTGCTGCGCTGCCCGAACCCGTAATCGTCTTCTTCATCGCGCTCGGTGAAATTTCAGAATACAAAACGCCCGCCTGAAAAAGATTCATGACAATCACGCCGCGTGCTTCAGATAGGCGAATGCCGGTCGTCAGATCTTTGCGCATGAAAACCTGCTCGAGCCCCGCATGCGTAATCGTGTGGGATTGAAAAAGTTTTTGTAATAACTGTTGCAGTTCGAGTAGGCGTTCGCCTTCTGCTTGGGTCGGGCTCGTCTCGAAGACTCCCGCATCGACGAACGCCGCGCGGTTGCCATCGACTTCAATCAGGCCGTAGCCCAACCGCGCATAACCGGGGTCAATCCCCAGAAACTTTAGACCCATCGGCTACGCGCAAAGTGTACGCCCTCGGCTTTGATTTCGAGGCGGTATTCGTCTTCGGTGATATAGCCTGCGGTTTTCAAATCTTCAATCGCCGGGCGCAGGCTATGGATTTCCATAGCTAGCGGCGCTTCGAGATCGCCGATCGCGACGCGCTTGCCCCGGCGGTCGAAAAGATATTGCAAAATCAGTAACGCCGGCTCGCTCAACGACGCTCCGCTACACGCGCTTTATACCGCTCGGCGTTTTCTCGAACATAATCGGCTCGCCGGTTTTGAGCTCTAACTCCAGCACCTGCGCTTCGCTCAAGCTTTCGAGATACATGATAATCGCGCGCAGACTGTTGCCGTGTGCGGCGATGAGAATATTTTTGCCGTCGTTTAGTTTCGGTTCGATGTGCTTTTGAAACCACGGCACCGTGCGTTCGGCGGTGTTTTTGAGCGCCTCGCCCTGCGGTGGCGGCACGTCGTAGCTGCGCCGCCAAATTTTTACCTGCGCCTCGCCGAATTTTTTCGCAGTCTCTTCTTTATTCATGCCCTGCAATTCGCCGTACATGCGCTCGTTAAGCTCCCACGCCGAAAAAACGGGAATGCTGTCGGCGGTGGCAGCGGGCGAATAAATTCGGAACCACTCTTCTCCCTTCTCGGCGCGTGCCGGGTCTTTTTGTAAAATCGGCACCTTACCCTCTTTGTTTTCTGACATGACAATCATCGCGGTGGTGATTGCGCGAATCAGGGTGGATGTATAAATAATATCGAATTTTTCTTCGCTGAGGCGCTTGCCTGCGTCAACCGCCTCTTGTATGCCTTGCGCCGAAAGCGGCACATCGACCCAGCCGGTGAAGAGATTCTTGAGGTTCCACAGCGATTGGCCGTGGCGAATGAGCACGAGTTTTGCCATGCGCGCAAATCTCTTTTTGAGAGCGCGCGTAAAGCAGCTTGGCGTAACGGGGGTGGCCGGGCGGGCAGTCACAAAAATAGCCTAAAATATATAGAATATAATTATTGACTATTTGTGAATTTAATTCTATATTACCCAACAATGGTCTTTCTAAGAAAGCTCTCCCGCGTTATCGCCGAAGATCTAACGCTGCGCCCGGCGATTGTCGTCACTGGGGCAAGACAAACCGGCAAAACGACACTCCTGCAAGAAGAGTTCGGCAAATTTGATTTTGTCAGTCTCGATCTACCCGCAGTCGCCGACGAAGCCGAAAAGTCGGGCGAAACGTTTTTGGCGCGCTTCAAGAGACCCTTGATTATCGACGAAGTGCAATATGCGCCCGGCCTTTTTCGCTATCTGAAGCACGAAATCGACACGCACCGCAAAGACACCGGGCGTTTTATTCTAAGCGGCTCGCATAAACTGGCGCTCATGCAAAATATCTCCGAAACGCTCGCGGGCCGCATCGCCGTGCATTCGCTTTACCCGTTCTCGCTCGAAGAGATTGCCGCGCACACGAAAAAAAAATTGCGCCGCGAGCAAATTCTCGACTTTCTCTGGCGCGGCGGCTATCCCGAAGTACACACGAAAAAAATTCACCCGAGCCGCTTCTACGCCGATTACACCGCGACGTACATCGAGCGCGATTTGCGGCAAATCGTCAACGTGCGCGACCTCAGGCAATTCAATCGCTTTATGCGGCTGTGTGCGTCGCGCGTCGGCTCGCTCATTTCGGCGTCGGCGCTGGCGATCGACACCGGCATTACCGTTAACACCGCGCAGGCGTGGCTCTCGGCGCTCGAAACCTCGGGCATTGTGATTCTTTTGCCGCCGTATTTCAAAAATTTCGGCAAGCGGGTTGTCAAAGCATCTAAGCTCTATTTTGCCGACACGGGGCTTGCCGCGTTTCTGGTCGGCATTCCCTCGCTCGAACAACTTATGGGGCTTAGCATGGTCGGAGCCTTCTTTGAAAACATGGTCGTCGCCGAAGCGGTGAAGCGGCTTTCGTTCGTGGGTTCAGAACGCAATCTCTATTTCTACCGCGACCACCACGGCCGCGAGGTCGACCTCATCTACGCGCAGGGCAATTCGATTCATCTCGCCGAGTGTAAATTCGTCGAACGCCCCGATCTCACGGTGCCGGGTTTTAACGAACTCGAAAAACTCGCGGCGCCGCATATATTATCGAAGACAATTCTGACTCCAGCGCACCCACCGATACCCGCTAAGGGCAAGAGTGTTGCGGTGAGCAACGTGCTAGATTTTGGTTATTGGTTGTGATGGTATAGCGAAGCAATAAGCATTGCCATTCGCCGCAGTCTCACGACAAGCCGCGTTCGGTGTGAAGCTTACCGCGAGCTAAGCGAGGGCGATTTTCAATATCCATAAACGGTCAAACTATTTTATTGAGTTCAGCGTAACCCACCAAAGGCACCGCCGAAATTGTCAGGATTTGCAAATACAGTACAACCATTTATCATGTTGCAATAATATGGCGTAGTATTTTCGGGGAAAAGCGGTAGGCCTGAAGACGCTCCGAAAAACACGTACCCGGTGCCTTTGCTGCCTGCACCGGGGCTTTGTGGCGATGCTGCACCTGAACCACTATTAGATAAAGCGCCGACAACAAGATCGGCGTACCCATCGGCGTTTAAGTCGCCGCCTACGATATTGCTAATGCCAAAATTGCCGCTAAAGTTATCGGGGTTTTCGATTACGGTGCAATCGGGCATTCCGCCGCAGTAATATGCGCTATTACTTTCGTCGTGTTTCGTTATTCCCGCCACCGAGCCGTAATGCGCATAAACAGCTCCTTTACTCGCGGGGCCGGTAGTTTGTGGAACAGCCGCGCCGTTACCTGAGTTCAAGTAAGCACCGATAATCACATCGGAGTACCCATCGCCGTTAATATCGCCTGACGACACACCGCTGCCGTAATTACCACCATTGTTGTCGGGATTAGCGATTACAGTGCAATCGGGTGGGCCGGCGCAGTAGTATGCCGTCGCATTTTCTGCATGGAGTGTGATACCGATTGCAGAACCGTAAAATACATACGCTGCACCTTTTGATCCGGCACTCGATGCAGTTTGGGGAACTGCTGCGGCAGAACCCGTATTATTGAACGCACTAATCACAATGTCGGAAAAGCCGTCGCCGTTTGTGTCGCCCGCAGAGTATGCGGCTACACCAAAAGAACCGCCAGAATTATCGGGGTTTTGTACAACGGTGCAATCGGGCGGCCCGGCACAGTAATAGGGAGTAGTATTTTCATAGTGTAACGTCAGGCCGTTTGCCGAACCATAAAATATATATGCGGCACCTTTACCCGCATTGCCGGCAGTTTGTGGTACCGCCGCTGCCGAACCCGAGTTGCCAAACGCACCGATTACTACATCGCCGAAACCGTCTCCGTTGAGATCGCCCGCATAGCCGCCGCTAACGCCGAAGACACCGGCATAGTTATCAGGGTTTTGCACGACAGTACAATCGGGCGGCCCGGAGCAATAATATGGGGTGTTATTTTCTATATGCGTTGTAATTCCGGCAGGCGAACCGTAAAAGATATATGCCGCGCCTTTCTGGCCGGCAGCTCCGGCAGATTGCGGTACGGCGGCCCCCGTACCGTTATTCGAGCGCGCGGTCATAAGAACATCGGCATAGCCGTCGCCGTTAATATCGCCGGTCGTGCTCGCATTATAGCCCACACCGCCGGCATAGTTATCGGGGTTGGCGATGACTGTACATAGCGGAGGGCCACCGCAAAAATAAGCGGCAGAGCCTTCGTCGTGTCCGACGATTCCATCGGGGCCGCCATAAAAAATATACAATGCCCCGCGATTACTGGTTCCGGCCGATTGGGGAGGAGTCGCGCCGGTACCGTTATTGTTGAGAGCGCCGACAACTATATCGGCGTAACCGTCGCCGTTGACATCGCCCGCCATACCGACACCTTGTCCGAAGCTGCCGCCAAAGTTATCGGGATTCACAATGACCGTGCAATCGGGCGGCCCGGAGCAATAATATGCCGAATTATTTTCGTCGTGTTTTGTAATACCGTTCACGCCACCGTAAAATATATATATCGCACCTCGGGAAGAGATCCCTGCGGTTTGTGGCGCTGCCGCACCCGTACCGTTATTGGCGTTCGCCCCCACAACGATGTCGGGAAAGCCGTCGCCGTTGATGTCAAAATTGGGTCGCCGTATAAAATCTAGACGAATCGGATTGCTAGCTAATCCGCTGTCACCGCTTGCACGGGCATACAAAGTATGTTTAGTCGCAAATTGCCAGCCACCGGCGGCCGCAGAGCCTGTCGGAATAAAGATTTTCCATTGTGTACCGCTGATTGTCGCTCGCTGATAGTTTCCCGAGTTATCCCAAGCTATTTCTATTGCTGCCGCGCCATCGGGAACTTGGCCAAATACGGCACCACTCCATAGTTCGCCCGCATAGTACGGGTTCGTGGAGTTACCGAGGCTATGTAGATTCGAGCCGCTCGCGAAAGAAAGCGGAGAACCTGAATATTCCCAAAATCTTCCCCAGCTTTTGCAATGATTCCCCAGTAATGAGATCAAGAAAGGAATCATTGGTACAGCATTTTTTGACATTGTTTTCACGGCCTGCCCAAGCAATACACATAGCTCATCGGAGTCGCACAACTACCGCTTGTACTCATGTTCGTCCAGTTGGCATTGGTGGCGGTCGAGCTACCAGTTGTCGCAGTTGAGCCACCCGTCGAAGACCAATCTGCGGGTGTATTACCGCATGCAGTGCCGGTAGAATTGCCGCTCATAGATGTTGCGGTAAAGATGCTCGTTGAACTCAGTGGCGCGCCCGTTTGGTCGTATTGAATGGCATTCGCGAGGTTACCGCTGAAGAGCTGAGCGTAGCCGTTCGCTACAACCTGTCCCGCGCGATTTTTCCAAGTCGGGCTGCCTTGCGGAATTGAACAGTTGACTCCCGACATACCCTGAATCCGACAGGTCATATCGAGCGGTGTTATGGCTCCGCTACCCGTGCTGAGCCAAGCGATATACATTTGGCCTGGTTGTGCGATTCCGTTTGAAACCGCGACAAAATTGCAATAGCAGTCTGCCGCCGCAAAACCCGTGCCGCTACAACCCATCGCGGCGCCGGCGGAAGCGAGCGGTGCCATGCTACCGTCGGTGAGCGTCGAGCCGACAAAAATCTGTAGCGAAATCCCCGAGCCACTATTCGTTATTGACGCCGGGTTAGCCATTTTATCGTAGAGGCCGTAGTTACTACAATTCACGGCGATGAGTGTTAGTGCGATTGCCGTAGCGAGTACTTTCATAATCCCCCCTTAAAAAACTACCGAAAGTGAAAGTGTGCCGCCGATAGCCATCACCGGCTTCGGCGAGTCGTAATACATTTTCCAATCGCCTTCGAGACCGAGCGAGAGAAAAGAGAATATCAAGAAATGCATACCCGTACGCGCGGTGATAAACGGACCTTTGACAATATCGGAACCGCTTGAGTAGCCCATACAATTGCCGGAACATTGCGGATAGTAGCTAAACTTGCCAACATAGTAACCGAGACCGGCGGCGTTCGTCCAGCGCCAGCGCGGCGAGAGATCGAAAAAATAACCCGCCATCGCGGCGACCGCACCAACATCGAAATTCGATTGCATCGGACTGTTATTCGCGTTGGATTTTACACTGCCGAAGTTGGCAAGTACGCCCCAGTGAAAATTATCGACGAATCGGCGATAGACTTGCAGCGATGCGCTTGGCTGTGCGTTGTCGATGTGTGCATTGTCGCGATTTAGCATAAAAAAGCTGGGACCGATACCTACCGATATCATCCAATTTTGGTCGGCCCATGTCTTTGACTTCTCGGTGCGTTCGAGTTGAGTTTTCTTTTTCGCATCGAGTTCGGCCTTGCCTTTCGCCTGTTGTTGTTCGAGCGCGACTTTAGTGATCTCGGCGACGATGTCGCTGGCGACGTGATCGGCCGCTTGAAAAATTGTGGCGTCGACGCGGTTTTCAGTCGGCGAGAGCGTGCGAAATTTATCGGTCGAGCCGAGCGAAATTTCTGTGTTAATCGAAATCTCTTTCTCGGTTTCGCTGAATGTAAAATTACCGTAGATTAAAATATCGATGTCGGCGAGGCGACAAACCTCTGCCGCCTCTTTGGCGCCAAAAACACCTTTACTCTGAGCGCGCACTTGTGCGATAAAAGGTTCGATCTTGCCGGGATCGACTTCAATAAACTCGAATTTCGTGTGCATCGATTTTGTGATCGCTTCTTGCAGCGACCCCGGCATGTACTCGAAATTTTTCGTGCCGGTCTTATCGTCGTAACGCAAAATGACGACGCGCGCGGTATCGGGTTTCTTCGCGGCGTCTTCGGCGAAGCGTGGCGCGACGGCAAAAAACGCTAAAAATACGGCATACTTTAAGCTCATTGTCTTCTATAGACGCGAGCAAGGCGACAATGTCAACAAAAAGAAAGAGCGACTGCCGACGTAATTGTTATGTTAACAACTAAGTAGGATTTTCTTCTCTTCGCATGGGTGCGATCGAAAAGCGCAAGGCACCCAACCGAAAAAACTTTTTTTCACCGATCGGTAAAAGTAACAGCAACCCCATCGCGACAAAAAATGCAAACCCGGCCCACACCCAGCGCACCAAGGGGTTAATCCACAGTTGCAAGACAAGCTTGCCTTTCTCTTCGCCGCCCAACTGCAAATAAACGTCGCGAAAGAGCGTCGAGATAATCGCGGGCTCCGACGTGTTCTGCGTGTCGGAGTAACTGCCTTCGCGAAAATTATACATCGGGTAGGTGCGAATTTCGGTCGTGTCGCGCCCCAAGAGCTTGTTGTCGCGGTAGACGGCTATCGTCACCATGCGCGTCGTGTAGAGCGGCACCCTGGCGTCTTTGGGCATGCCGACCTCTTCAAACTTCTCGGCATGAATTTGGTAACCGGCAAAACTCTGCGCCTCGCCGGGTTGCAGCGTGAGCCGCGTCTCGTTCGCAAACGCGAGCCCTGCAAAGCCCGAAAAAAGAATTGCCAGCGAGATATGCACCATGTAGCCCAAAAAGCGGCGTTTGTTCTGAAACAGCGTAAGGATTATCCCCAGAACAAAATTTTCGCGCGTATAGGCGATACGCGCACGCGCAGCGGTGAGCCATTCTTCGAGCACGCCGGTTACGACGAATGCCGCAACGCCGAAGGTCACGATCGCTAAAATTTTTCCTGTGCTCCACTCGATGCCGCCGCGTGTCACAATGAAGTATGCGACAGCGGCGGCAACGAGACCCGCAAGCGCGGGCCAGCGCATGCCTTTCAAAAGCGTGCGTACTTTTGTCACGCGCCACGTCAAGAGCGGCCCAATGCCGGTGAGTATGAGTATCACGATACCCATCGGGCCCATGAAGCGGTTGAACCACTCGGCGGTGACCGATTCGCGGCGTCCCGAAATCGCCTCGCTGATCGTCGGGTACATTGTGCCGAAAAATACGATAAAGAGCGACGCGAGTAAAAGTACGTTGTTGAATAAAAAACCGACTTCGCGGCTGAGTAGCGACTCGATCGGCTGCGCCGATTTGAGTAGGTCGTAGCGATACCAGATTAGCCACGCGCAGAAGAGCGCTGTGATAAGAACGAACCCCATAAAAAAACCGCCGAGGTTCGATTGCGCAAACGCATGCACCGATTGCACGATGCCCGAGCGCGTGAGTGCCGTGCCGACGACAGTCATAATAAACGAAATCGAAACCAACACCATGTTCCACACCTTGAGCATACCGCGCCGCTCTTGCACAATGATCGAATGCAAGAACGCGGTCGCAGTGAGCCACGGCATCAGCGAGGCGTTCTCGACCGGGTCCCATGCCCAATAGCCGCCCCAGCCAAGCTCTTCGTACGCCCATTTGCCGCCGAGTAAAATTCCCGTGCCGAGAAAAAACCAACTAAAGAGCGTCCAGCGGCGCACGTGTTTCACCCACGAAATCTGCGAGGGCTGAGCCGCTCCAGATTTCGTCGCTAATAAATACGACATCGCGATGGCGAATGGCACCGCGAACGAAACATAGCCCAAATACAAAATCGGCGGATGGATAATCATCGCCCAATGCTGCAATAACGGATTTAAGCCGCGCCCTTCGGCGTGCGCAAAGAGTTTATCCCCCGCGCTGAACACGCGAAACGGGTCTGAGGTCGGCGAGAAGCAACCGATCGCCGTGAAGAAAAGCGAGATCGTCATGAGAATCGCGATCATGTAAGGTTCGAGCGTCGGTTCGACTTTGCGAATATGGCGCACTGCAAGATAAGAAAATAAAATAACGAGAAAGTTCCACCACAACATCGAGCCCGCTTGCCCCGCCCAAATCGAGGTGAAGCGATAGAAGAGCGGCAATTGCAAATTGACGTGTTCGGCGACATAGACGATCGAAAAATCGGCGCTCACCAACATATAGAGCAAGAGCGCAACACAAATCGCCGCCGCAATGAGGTGCAGTTCGAGTGCCGACCGCGAGAGTTTCAAATAGCGTGCGTTGCCCGATTTGCGCGCGGCGAGCACGGCCGTCAACGCCGAGTACGCCGCCGTCGCGAGCATTAAGTTAAAAATAACCGAAGCAAAGATATGCATTTATTCTCCTTCAATCACAACACCGAAACCGTCGGGGTGCGCCTTGACTGTCCATTCGACGTGCGCGGTATTCGCGCCTTTGGTTTCTCTTAAGAACGAGGCTACGGCTCGCGCACGCATTGCGGCAAGATGTTTTGCGCGAGGAGCTTTCGCGTCGGCAAAGCCTTGAATACGAATGGCGGTATAGCGCGAAATTTCGAGCGCTGCCAGTTGCCGCCGCGCATCGCGCGAAATTTGCATCGAGCCGCCAGCAAATTCGATCTGTGCGAGAACTTGCGGCACGCTCGCGGCTTTTACAACGGCTTGCTCTGGTTTCAAATTTTGTGGAAGCGCTTTCAGTAAGTATTCGCTTGGCGTAAGCGCGATCGCCGATTGGCTTGCTCCAAAATCTTTTTCGAGCAGCATCAAGAACTCTGCGGCATAATAGCGCGCGGCAAAGCTCATGCGATTTTCATTAGCGTCGGCTTGCGCTGCATTGACTCTAATTTGTGCGGTCATCTTACCGTTCTTATAACTGAACCCCGCAGGTGATAGAGAGAGTGCGCGGCTATCGGTATCGAACGTAAACGGTGCCCGTGCGGGGCATTCGCTCGCGATAATTACCGGCGCGGTAAAACCCGTAGCAATAAAAAGCGGTTCTTGAGGTTCTGTAATCTGTAGCGTGCAGACTACGGGGCCAAAGTGCATACGGTAGTCGGTTGTGAGTCTTTGGCTCTCGGCACCTTTCGCATATTCGGGGTTGGCTGCGCGCAACGCGACCAAGTCGTCGCTCACGGCAAGGTAGAGCGCTTTTTCGGTCGAGCCTTGCGCACGCAACGCTTCGGCGCGAGCGATGATGTCGACAAAGGTGGGTGATTTTTTGTTTTCGGTCGCCGAGCAGGCGAGTGCGAAAACTGCGACGACAGAAAGAAAGAACCGCATGCGATAGAACAGAAGAGTGCGATAAGGTGGCAACGAAGAAGAAGTTTACGTAACGATTTAATAGCGACGCGATGAATCGCGTCGCTACAGTATCGCATGAAATCCACCCCATTAGAAGCCGAGCACAAAAACTTGGGCGCAAAATTTACCGAGTTCGCGGGCTATAATATGCCGGTCTCTTACGGCGCGGTTAAAGACGAGGTAACAGCGGTGCGTAGCGCTTGCGGAATGTTCGACGTATCGCACATGCTGCCGATTTCGCTGAAAGCGACAAGCCGCGAAAAACTCGTGCAAGCGCTCAATCGCATTTGCGTGCGCGCGACCGATAAGCTCAAAAGTGGCAAGGCGCAATATAACGCATTCTATAACGAACACGCGGGGCTCGTCGACGATATTACCATCTCAGCGCTCTCCGACACGCATTGGCTCATTGTCGCGAACGCAGGTAATCGCGACGCCGATGTTGCGCACTTACAAAAGCATACCGCCGATCTTATCGAAATTCAGCCGTGGGCGGATTACACACTCATCGCAATTCAGGGGCCGAAAGCGCAGGTTTTTCTTCAAAAGAAATTTTCATTCTTAGACGATCTCTATTACTACGAAGCGAAACTCGCCAACGAAAAAACGTTCGTTGCGCGCATGGGCTATACCGGCGAAGACGGTTTTGAAATTGCGATGCCCGCAAACGAAGGTATTGCTCTTTGGCGCGAACTGACTGCGGCGGGTGTGACGCCGTGCGGCCTCGCCGCGCGCGACGTGCTGCGTTTAGAGGCGCTGATGCCGCTCTATGGGCACGAACTCGCGACAACGCTGCGCCCGCAAGAGTCGGGTATTGCATTTATCTACAACGACCATGAGTGCATTGCGCCGCGTGCGTTACGCGAAGCGCCCGTCGCAAATATAACCTGCGGCTTTCGCATGGTAGCCGAAGGCGTGCCGCGCCAAGGCTATGCGATCGTCGCGGGCGACGGCAACCGAGTCGGCGAAGTTACGAGCGGTACGTTTTCTTTCACGCAAAATTACGGCATGGGTATGATGAGAATTTCGAGTGCAACTAAAGCGCAAGAGCTTTATGTAGAAATTCGCCAAGAAAAGAAGCCGATTGAAATTCTCGAAAAAGCACCAATCAGAAGCGGCGCAAGAAAAAGACCGAAGGCATAAAAGACTTTGAACGACTCTACTGTTCGACGCAGTAGAGAAAACCGGTGGACGAACTACAGGCTTGTGGGGCATTTGCGATTACCGCATTCGTTGTAATCGATGAAGAAAGCCCGGTATCGCCGTTTCCGGCAGTCGAAGTCCAGCCCGAACAATCGTTTCCACTAGGAGCAAAGGCTGTGGTCATGCCCGACCATACAGCTTCGGAGACGCCGGTGAATGCGTTGGTGAGGGCGCCGGGAAAAATCGCCGCCGCAGTCGTCGTCGCAACAGGCAAGCCATCGCTCGCGCGAATATAATCTATATTCGGGTAAAGTACCCAATCGATTTGCGCTCCGGCACTACCGTTGCGCACACCCGTTGACGCGATCATTGCTTTGAAATCAGAAAGAAAATCGGGGTTGTTTGGGTCGGCGCTGCACATGGCGTCGGCGGCTGCGATACCGCCAAAATTACCCGCTGGCAAAGGCCCCGCAGTCAAAAAGACACGATACGTCGATTCATAAGTCGCGTTACCAAAATCGCCGTCGAGAACTAGCAACGTAAATAACGTGTGGCTATCGACAAAATAGAGATCGTTGTCGCCGTAGTCGGAGTACGCAGAAAATACGACACGGTCAAAGATATAGTACGGCTCTCTTAAAGTCGAGATGTACGTGATGTTGATATCAGCAGTGTCGAGCGCATTGTTGAAATTAACCATCTCTTGATTCATGCCGCTTTGCGTCGCTTGGTAGAGACGACCGAATAAGGGCAAGAGCACAGAGTCGGTGTAGCCGCTCACAGCTGCCGAGAGCGGGGTTGCACTATCGGCGTAGTATAAATTCTCATTCGAGACTATGCTACCCGGTTGCGATACCGCGAACGTAGAGGTGTAGACATCGACACCGTTGTTAGTAATAACTTGCATATTGCGAAAATCGGTATAGAGCATTGCGTCTGTGTAATGGTTGTTATTGGCAATCTGTCCCGGTGTACCGATATCGCCGGTTGTAAATGCAGGTGGGATAATCGCGCCTTGATAGATACCTGCGGGCGACTGGTACATGACAGCGACACCCTGCAAGCTCATCGTCGCCTGAACATTGATAGGTGTGGTGTCGATATTGAGAGCGTTACCGCCTTGGGATATAACGATGGGATCGTTAAACGTCGGCAGCTCGTCGTCGCCGGGATAATAGGCATCGGTCGACTCGGTGATAAAAATATTATAATAACCAGTCGTACACGTGCCACAAGGGCGGTCGGAGACAAAGAGGAGAACTAAAAGTCCGTTCGGCTCGTGTAGCAAAATTGGGTTCAGATCGTCGTAGCCGTCGAGCGAGATGGTCGAGCCGTCGGCGAGCATGAGGCTCGCTCTCGCTTTTGAGAGATCGACGCCGTCCGAAGGTCTTGGGGCGCAATGCACCGCAACGAATAAAACCATCAATACAACAATCAATCCACGCATTGTTAATACTTTCATTAGCGAACGGTATATTGTCAAATAATTTAATCTTCATGCAAGGGAATGTCTTGACGACCTGTCTTTTCTTTTATTTGTTTCAAACACAGAGAGGGGCAAAGCCCCTCTCTGTGTTTGAAACAAATTGGTGTCGTAGCCAAGTGGTAAGGCAGAGCTCTGCAAAAGCTCCACCCCCGGTTCAAATCCGGGCGACACCTCAAAGGTTTGTTGAAATATGAATGGGGTGCAAAGCACCCCATTCATATTTCAACTTATCTAAAAGAGCCCGTGTGATGGAATTGGTAGACATACAGGACTTAAAATCCTGGGGCAGCAATGCCGTGCCGGTTCAACTCCGGCCACGGGTACATATTGACGCAGACGGCAATCCATCAGTGCCGCTCATCGACGGGCATTGCCATCTCGACATGGTCGTCGAGCGCGGGCTTTCGGCCGACGAAATCACGCAGGGTCTCGAAGAGAACGGCGTCGTGAGCCTCGTCGAAATCGGCGCCGATAAGCAGGCGATGCTATGGGCGCGCACCCTCGCGCACACTGCGTGCCGCTTCGAGGTCTATTATACGATCGGCCATCACCCCGGCGAGGCGGCGACGGCCGACGCCGAGTTTGGCCTTAAGTTTATCGACGAAAATAAAAACGATGCGCGCTTTGTCGCGGTCGGAGAGATCGGTCTCGATTATTATTACCACAAAGACCAGAGTGAAATTCAAAAAAAAGTTTTTACTGATTTCGTGCGAGCGGCGCGCAGAGTCAATCGCGGTATTGCGATTCATACGCGCGAGGCGCACGCCGACACGATGGAGATATTGCGCCGCGAAGCGCATGGGCTAAAAATTTTGATTCATTGTTTCACGGGTAATGCGCAAGAGATGGCGGATTTTCTTTCGCTCGGTGCTTTTATTTCGTTTTCGGGAATCGTCACATTCAAAAACGCTGCGGCGTTACAAGAAGCGGCAAAAATCTGTCCTGAGGAGCGCATGCTCGTCGAGACCGATGCGCCGTTTTTGGCGCCGGTACCATTTCGCGGTAAAGTCAATCAGCCGGGCTATGTTAGGCACACGCTCAATTTTTTGGCCAAACTGCGCGGCGTTGAAGCGAATACGCTCGCTGCTCAATGCGTAAACAACACGCATGAATTTTATAGCATCGTTTAGGCGAGGCACGTACCCGCACGCCTAAACGACACTCAAAAAATTCTTGGCACGGCTTGTGTCGCGCGATACATGGTAACGCTTGAGTCTTGAATAATTATGCGATCCCCCATAAGAAAACTCATTCTTTGCGTGTGCCTTGTGGGAACAAATTTATTTGCCATCGAGTTCGACGATGCAAAAGACGAACTCGATTTGCGTAGCCCATTTTATATGCCGTACGCCGGCGATTGGGTTGCGCGCATGCAGGCGCAGTACACGTCGCAAAATTTTTCGATGAATTTAGCGTTTCCGCAAGGCAGCAAGTCGGCCCAGACCGACGACTATTCTTCGATAATTACTTTAGTCTACGGTATTACCGATCGTATTTCGATGGCCGCTTCGACAAAATATACGCTCGCTCAAGAGTATAACGAAACAAACACGGGTGCCTTCGCGGCAAAGGGCGACGAGCATTCTACGAAGTCGGGTTTTGCCGATCCGACAATTTCTGTCACTGGGCGTCTATGGGGAACCCTACGCGACGAGTGGACGCTCAACGTTGCTGCGGCGTTTACGCCGGGTATCACCGACGCGAACAATTTTCGCATATCGACTCCAAATAATAGATTTGCCACGAGTGTATTGTTCGGTAGAAATTTCAATAATATTACTTTGGGAATTCAAGAATCTTTTAGCTATTATCAAGATTCTGCAGTCGATTCGACGAATCAAAAAAATGGCCAACAGACTCTCGCTTCGGCGCTAGTCGCACAATACGATTTTTTTAGTTTTTATATTCAGGCGACGGGTGCAATCATAAACTTTGTCGATGCGCGTTCGCAAAGCGACGGCCTCCGCAAACAGCCGCTGGGCAATTTTGGCGCGACGTTCGGGGTTGAGTGCAGCGAGAGCTTGCTATTCTCGGCAAATTTTTCGTGGACTACTGGCCTGCAAGGGCAAAGCAGCTTACCGTCAGGGATAAACTACTCAGCCTCTGCAAAACCGACAATGGTTGGGACTCTTGCGATATTATATAAATATGGCGAATGAAATCGGGCGAGACGTAAGCCGTGGCGTTTACGCTAACTTCTTTTCGATAGCTGCCCAATCGATATTGCCGTCTGCTGTTTGGTGGTATTCTAAAAGTGCGGCGACGAGGCGGCCAGCGGCGACACCCGAACCGTTGATCGTGTGGAGGTATTCGTTCTTGCCGGCGGCGTTCTTGTAGCGAATCTTCGCGCGGCGCGCTTGAAAATCTTTGAAGTTCGAGCACGAAGAAATTTCGAGCCAGCGCTTGAGTCCCGGCATCCAAATTTCTAAATCGTACGTAATCGACGATGTAAAACCCATGTCGCCCGAACAAAGCGCGACGACGCGGTAGGTAAGCCCCAAACCTTTCAAGATATTCTCCGCGTCGGCGGTTAAGCGCAGCCATTCTCTTTCAGAATCTTCGGGGCGCACAAATTTTACGAGCTCGACTTTATAGAACTGGTGTACGCGCACGAGACCGCGCGTGTCTTTGCCTGCGCTGCCTGCCTCGCGGCGAAAGCACGGCGTGAACGCCATGAGACTAATCGGCAGCTCGGTCTCGCTCAAAATTTCATCGGCGTAAATATTCGTAAGCGGCACCTCGCCCGTGGGTATCAGCGAAAGGCCGTCTTTTTCCATGCGGTAGTACTCGTCGGCGAATTTCGGAAACTGCCCGGTGCCGAACATGCACTCGTCTTTGACGACGAGCGGCACCATGCGCTCGCTGTAACCCGCCGCCGCGTGCTTGTCGAGCATATAGTTCGCGAGGCGGCGCTCTAAACGCGCGATGCGTTCGTTATAGACATAAAAACGCGCACCCGAAATTTTCACGCCGCGCTCGAAATCGACGAGACCCTGCGCTTCGGCGACTTCGTAGTGCGGCTTCACGTCGAATGCGAATTGGGGGATTTCACCCTCCTTTCTCACGACGACGTTGGCGTGTTCGTCTTTGCCGTCGGGCACCTTGTCGTCGAGCAGATTTGGTACGCGGGCGAGCACGTGTAAAAAATTTTCTTCAACCTTGGCTTCTTGTTCTTTCAAGACCTTTAAGCGATCGGCGACTGTTTTCATTGTTTCGCGCAGCGCATCAAACTCGGCCTCTTTGCCTTGTGCTTTGAGTTCGCCGAGTTTTTTCGATTGCACGTTGCGCTCGTTCGCCAACGCCTCGACTTCGCGAATCGTCGCACTACGTTTTTCGGCGACGGTCTTCAGTTCAGCCGCTGCGGATGTGTCGCCACGGCGAGCGAGGCTTTTAAGCACACGATTTAATCCCTCTTCTGTTTTAAGAAGCTGAAAATCGATCATGCGGAAAGCTTCAATTTTGCGATAGGGCGCAAAGCAGGTTATGAACCTTGTAGAGACGCGACAAGCCGCGTCTCTACCGTCGGATTAGAAATCCGCTGGGCGAGAAAGGCGCACAGTGTCTCGATCGTCGTGGGTATTTCTTTTTCGATATCTTCGAACGACGTCGTCACAATGTTGTAGTCTGCGTATAATTTTGCGAGTAGATCGAAGAAATCGTTAAGGTCATTGTTACCAAAGTTAATCCGCCCGAGCGCACGGTGCAGCGTATGGTCGGATGCCAAGCGTGAGTACGCAAAGAGCGACGCTTTTTCGGCCCAGCGGATAAATGCTGGGCTATACGCGCGCCGCTCTTTCGCGAGGCAGTCGTAGCTGAGGCAGATACCCTCGCCGTAGAACGAAAAATTCTGTGGGTGCGGCCAGAGACCGATCTGCGGGTGCGGCGAACCGGTGGGGTGCAGAAGGCAGCCGGCGAGGCGGGGTTGCGTTTTGACAAACCCGACAAAGGGGCACACATAAATGTCGTCGCGCTTGCGGAGCGGCAGCGTCGCCGCTTCGCGCGCTTTACGAAATGCGACAATGTTTTCGGAATGTGCGAGATCGAGCGCGAGAAAATCGTGCGTGTTGGTTTCTATCCATGCGCGGCGCGCGCCGTCGTCGAGATCGAGATTGAAGATACCGCAACACGCGCTGCACGATTGCTTTGCGTTCATGCAGACGTTGGCTGAATCGATCACACAATCTGGCAGTAATCGAGTAGCCCCTGCTTGCCGCCTTCGCGGCCAAAACCCGATTCTTTGTAGCCGCCAAAAGGCGATGCGGGGTCGAATTTATTAAAGGTGTTAATCCACACCACGCCTGCTCGAAGTGCGTTCGCCATTTTCATCGCCTTCGAGCCTTTGTCGGTCCAAATGCCCGCCGAGAGACCGTACTGCGTGTTGTTCGCTTTTTCAATCGCCTCTGCGGGGGTGCGAAACGTCATCACTGAAAGCACCGGGCCAAAGATTTCTTCGCGCGCGATGCGGCTCGACGGCGTTACGTTGGTGAAGAACGTCGGTTGAAACCAAAAGCCCTTTTCGGGCAACTTGCCCGCCTTTTGGTGCATTACCGCACCCTCGGCGACACCCGACTCCGTTAGCTCACAAATTTTACCGAGCTGCATTTTCGAATTAATCGCGCCGATGTCGGTATTCTTATCGAGCGGATTACCGACGCGCAACGTTTGCAAGCGGCGAAAAAGTTTTTTAACGACAGTATCGTGGATAGATTCTTGTACGAGTAGGCGGCTACCCGCGCAGCAGACATGCCCTTGGTTAAAATAAATACCGTTGACGATACCTTCGACGGCTTGGTCGAGCGCCGCGTCTTCAAAAACGATATTCGCCGCTTTACCGCCGAGTTCGAGTGTTGTTTTTTTGCCCGAGCCGGCGAGCGCTTGTTGAATCTTTTTACCGACAAGCGTCGAGCCGGTAAATGCAACCTTGTCGACGTCGTCATGCGCAACCAGCGCTGCACCGGTCGCGCCAGCGCCGGTAATGATATTCACGACACCGTCGGGAAGTTCGGCTTCTTGTAAAATTTGCGCAAGAAAGAGTGCGGTTAAGGGTGTCGTCTCGGCGGGTTTCAAGACGACGGTGTTGCCGCACGCGAGCGCCGGCGCGAGTTTCCACGCGGCCATGAGTAACGGAACGTTCCAGGGAATCACTTGCCCGGCGACGCCTAAGGGAGCGAGCTTGCGTCCGGGAAAAGCATAGTCTAATTTATCGGCCCAGCCCGCGTAATAAAAAAAATGCGCCGCCGCCAATGGGACATCCACATCGCGCGACTCGCGAATGGGCTTGCCACCGTCGATCGATTCGAGTACGGCAAGTTCGCGCGCGCGGTCTTGCATGAGGCGCGCAATGCGGTATAAATATTTTGCGCGCTCTTTGCCGGGCAGTTTCGACCAGACTTTGCCGTACGCAGTACGCGCGGCACTCACCGCCGCATCGACATCCTTAGCGTTCGCCTCGGCGACATCGGCAATTTTTTGCTCTGTCGCCGGGTTTACCGTAGCAAAATATTTGCCACTTTGCGGCGCGACAAATTTTCCGCCGATAAAAAGATTATACTTTGGCGCGAGTTTCACGATGCTCGACGACTCGATGCTTTCGGCGTAGTCCCATGCGTTACCGAATTGAATGATGTCGCCGCTCGCGCCTTTTTCGCCTGAAGCCGAAGAGACTCTATGTCCCGTTGCCGTTGTGCGCGGAGTGATTTTTTTACGACGGGGTGAGGGGGCTTTTTTTGTCATATCAGCGTTGCTTATTTTTATCAACCGGCAAATCGGGTAAGTTCAATGCCTCGATTGCCTCGTGTAAAAACATGACTGTAAAACGCGCCGCTTCGCGAACACTTTTCCCTTGAAAGAAATTTGTCGCTTCGAGGCGCGTGTCGATCTGAATGCTATCGTCTTTATTAAAGCACTTCGGGCCGTTCGATTGAATGTCTTCGTAAACGCTGCGCCAAAATTCGTGAATTTTCTTGAGAAAAGTACCGCCGTCAAACATGAACTGGCGCTGCTGCCGCGTGCGCATGTCGCGCAGCTGCACTTTCGAGTCTTCGCGTACGGCGCGCGTTGCATCTTCGATTGTTTCGGCCAGAATTTTCATTTGCCGTTTAAGACCTTCGAGTACGGCAAAATGGCTATCGCGTTCTGCGGAGAGCGCAAAGTCGAGTTTAATTTTACCGAGCGCAGGGTAGAAAGTATTTTCCCAAGCGTTGAGAACGCTACCGAGAATATTGATCTCGATTTCGTCGGAGTTCGGTGAGATCTTGACCATCGGCATTTTGCCGAGTGTCGGGTAGGTTTCGCCGATGTCGTCGATGCTCTTTTTTTTGCCGTAGGCGGGCGCAGCAGAGGGAGTGCCTTGTAAAAATCGTTCTGCTTCGCCGCTACCGCCGATAGACTCGATTTTATCGCGAATCTTTTTCAGTTCGATCTTGGCTTTATTTTGTTGTTCGATATTGCGTGAAGTACGGATAATACCTTCATACTGGCGTGAAAGCTTTTGTAACGTGAGAAGCTCCGTCTTTTGGTCTTCGCTAAGCGGCATGTGTTAGGCCGTGCGCGGCGGAGTAAGTGTAAAGCAAATTCGGCAGTTTAGTATGCGGTAGCCGACAGACTAAACAAACAATGATTTGAATTCGTCGAATACAATCGCCGCGTCGCGCGGGCCGGGTGCCGCTTCGGGGTGGTACTGCACGCTCAAAATTTTATACTTGTCGCCGAGGATTCTGAAACCTTCGGCGCTCAAATCGTTCGCATTGATTTCAAAGTTCGCCGCCGGAATTGCATTCTTCAATGCATCTTCGGCGACAGCGAAGCCGTGGTTCTGCGATGTGATAATCACTTGCTTGCGATAATCCGCTTTGACGGGTTGATTGCCGCCATGGTGGCCGAATTTTAGTTTGTACGTTTGCGCTCCTAAGGCGAGTGCGAGCATCTGGTGCCCTAAGCAAATGCCCAAGCAGGGTTTGCCGGTGTCGATCAATTGCCGAATATTTTGAACGCCGCGTTCGACGACTGCCGGGTCGCCGGGGCCGTTACTAAAGAAGAAGCCGGCGTAGTCGCTTGCATGAAATGACTGTTGATCGGCGAGAGCGATATCGCCGGCAAATACTTGCGGATTGAACCCTGCGGCGATGAGTTCGCGCAGAATGTTATATTTAATGCCGAAGTCGAGCACGGCGATTGGCTTCAGCTTGGTTTGATCGATTTTTTTTGTAGCGAAATAATGCGCGACGAAGCGATTGGCCGCGACGCCGTCGAAATCGGCAACGAGGTTGAGGCCTTCCATGACTGGGCGCGCGGTAACTTTTGCGGCAAGCGCTTCGGCTTCTGCCTGATTTTTGGGAGCGGCAAAGATGCCCGCAGTCTGTGCTCCGCCGTCGCGAATCTTGCGCACGACCGCGCGGGTATCGATATCGCTGATTCCCGTGACACCTTGCTCGGATAGGAAAGTCGCGACCGGTTTATTGCTACGAAAATTACTCGGTATTTCGCACAGGTCGCGTACGACGACACCCGACAGCCACGATTTTATCGACTCGTTGTCGTCGTCGTTCACGCCATAATTGCCGAACGAAGGGTACGTAAAGCAAACGATTTGGCCTAAATAGCTGGGGTCGGTGAGTACTTCTTGGTAGCCCGACATTGCGGTCTGAAAAACCGCTTCGCCGAAGACACCGTCGGGCGCGGCTTTTGCGCCAAAGAGGCGACCGTGAAACAATGTGCCGTCCGAAAAAGCGAGAACCCCTTTATCGGCTGCGGTTTGCATGCCGACATCTTCAAGACGCGCGACACGCGGCAAAGCGTTAAGTGACTAGGCGGAAACTCGCTGGCGCGATTTCCCGTATAGTCACTTAATACAACTTCAATTCGCGCGCGAGTTCGAAAATATTACCGACTTCTTTTTGCCGCTGAATCAGCGCGTCTTCGGATAAAATTTTACGCACCGCCGCTTCGGGCAAATTTTGCATGCGGTGAAAATTCTCGCGATAAAATCGCAACGGCAGTTTGCGGCAAAAAATATGGCTTTGAAAATAAAAGACTTGGTGTGCGATCAGAAATCGCATCGTATCGTAATCGTCGACGGCTTCGGCGGTGATAATCGCCTCGCGGTTGTCGGCAAGGCGAATACAGTAGTCGATAAACGCGAGGTTGTCGAGAAATTTTGTCTGGTCTTCTTCGGGCTTGAACTTGAAGCTGATCGGGTCGAGTTTGAACTCTTTAATCATCTCGCCGAGATCGAGAATCACTTGATGGCTCTGGCTTTTGACGCCGAAGTCGTCGGCGGCAAAAGAAATACCAAATTGAAAAAAATAATGGCAGACGTCTTTGAGTTTAATCTCTTTTTCTTCGTACGGCTTCTCGACAAGCTCTAAACGCACATTTTGTGGATTCAGTTTTTGCCGTGTGAGTAGCTCGTTAAAACGAAATACTTTCTCGGCCGACGGAAAAGTGTCGATGAGCGTCTGCGGCGAGACGTTAAACTTCAAGAGGCCGGGCGCTTCGTGGCAGGCAGCGACAATTTTTTCTAAAATTAGAAGCTCGATACGGTTGGTATCTTGGTCGTTCGGTATGTCGCGCAAGAGCTCGGCATAGCTTGCATAGAGTTCGCCGCCGACGAATACCTCGCCGCCCTTGACCGAATACGTTTCTTTTTTTGCATCGAAATGAATAATCGGTTGAATTACCGCATTCGCCTCGACGTTGGCGAAATAGTCGTTCGCGCGGTTGAGGTATGTCCAGCTCCAGCGGACAAGATTATCTTTGAGATTCTTATGCGCCGCCTGCACTAATTCGTCGAAAATTTCTTGCGCATCGGAAATATAGTTACATTGAGTGCGACCGATGCCGAAGTCGAAGCTCCCATCGCCGTCTTTCGGTGCCTCGCCGTGGTATTTGCCCATCGCGCCGTCGATATTCGGCAAGAAGCCCGGCGCATCGTCTGCGGGTACAATGCCGACGTAAAACCGCTGCTCGTCGCCGAGCACGTACATCTGTATCGACTGGTTGGTCTCGGTGTTGACGCGGCGAACAAAATCGGGAATTTTTTTAAGGAACTCGTCGATGCGCATGCCCTTGAGATTTTCGACGAGCATGAGAAAGAGTGGCTTACCGCGATTGCGATCGATGAACGTCGCACGAAAATTTTTTTCGGCATCGGCGAAACCGAAATTCTCGACAGTCTTTTGTAGAATCGAACGCAATTGCACTACGCTGCCTTATGGGTTTGCCCAACTCTGCGTAAAGGTCAAATTGCTGGGTATAAATCGGCGGGACTGCATACGATAGGGCTGTGGCTCAGTAGTTTAATTGCCCCCAGCAAGGAGGAGTGCCAAAAAGAACAAATGTTTACGAACAAAATAACTATAGGACTCTCAGCGCATTTTAGTTATTACTCAGTTGCACAACCTTCGTATCGAGCCCCAATTTTCGTCGCGCGTCTTGAATCGCGCGCGCGCGCGAATAGGGCGCCTTTTCGGCTGCGGGTAGCGTATCAAAATTGGCGATGAGACAGAGTTGCGGCGCACGCAAGATTTCGGGCATCAGTCGCGCCGCCAGCGCCATTTCGCGCGCGGCATACGCGCGTGCCGCATCGCTAAAAAGAGGGCGCCCTTGCGCATCTTTCATGCCGAGCAGACGATAGTTCTCGGCGACGACCTTGAGATCGAGCAAGCCAATCGCCGAAAACGATTGGAGCGATTTGCGCGTTATGAGCTCCAACGAATTGACGCCCCGCAAATCGGGGGGATTGATAACGGCGACGCAATTTTCTTTGAGTTCGATTCTTTGGCCGAATCGATACGCGCGCATCAAATCGTAAGTAGAAACTCCGCCGAGCGTCTGTTGGCGCTTGAGGTATTGTAATGGGCTTGCGAGCGAAGTTGCGATCGCGAAAAAAAAGACGGTCGCGACGACAGTGAGAATGGTTTTTGTTAGCAGCGCATAGTTTTGCCGCCACGGAAATAGTCGCCGCAGCAAACGTACTGCGACGATCAGTAAAAGCCACGCGCTCGACCACACGAGTATCGGTTCGCCCCAAAAGGGCACTGCGGCGGCGAAGGCGATAAACACGAGTTGCGTCACCAGGCGCGCGCGCGTTAAGAGCGCCGCTTGCAATAGCAGAATCAAACCCCACCAAACGCGGCTGCCGATTCCGCCGATCACCGCGAGCATAAAGTTTGCCGCAAAGCCGAGCGGTTTTTCAAACAGCGCCGCGTCGCGATATTGGTAGAAGAGTAAAGTATCGAGGCCGACGCGCCGCTCTGCCGCGAGCGAAAGCGTATTTTCGAGCGGCGTGCCGGTAATAAGCAGCCAGAGCGCGAGGAGGGCAAAAACGGCAACGACGACAACCGCGCGCCCTTGTCTTATTTTCAGTTCGCTGTTCTGTATCATGCGAGAATGCCTGGGAGCGCTAAAATACGAAAAACTTTTTTCACCGCTGCCGCCGTGATTTTTTTCTGTACTTCGGCGGTGGTAATGTAATCGGCGAGTAGGCGCGGCTTTGCGAGCCCCGCGATAAAATCGAATTCGGCGCGGCTCAAGATTTTGGCTTCAACTGCAAACGTGCGACGGTAGAGCAAAACGTATTGCGGTGTTTGCGTTGGCCTTTTGACGAGCCTTAAACTTGCGGCGGCTGTATTGTGGAACAACGTAGTGGCGCTCGACCACAAATAGGCGTTCTTGGAGAGGCGAACTTTACCCGCAAACAAATCTTGCGGGCTTTGGTCGAGCGCTTGGCAATAAAGGTTATAGCGAGCAAGTTCGAGCAGCGCCAGATCGGCAAGGTAGGGTCGATGCGGAAAGTGCTTCTGCAAGAAACGCGGTAAATCTTCGCCATAGCGCCCTAAGTCGGCGTGCGTCGGTGTGTGCGCGGCGATATATTTTTGCGCTAGTCGCAAAAAGGCTTTGTCGCCTAAGCTTGCTTTCACGAGAAAATATTTTTCTTCAAGCGCCTGCGTGTGGCGCAGCGTATGCGCGGTGCGGTAGACTTTCTGCGCGCCCGTGGGCGTAAGACTACCCGCCGCGCGCTCGCCGCGCTCGGCTTTGCGCGAATAGATATATTTTTGCCAGCGCGTTTCTTCTTTTAGACGCTTTCGGGTGGCAGCGCCACCTGAATGCATTTTATTGGCATAGCGCGCAGGCATCGGTTTCGGTGTTAGCGACTGCGCGCGCAAAATTTCGCGTTCGAGCACTCGAAAAGAAGGAATCGCCGCGTCGCGCTCGAGACTAACGGGCTTGTCGCCAATGTGGTAGCGCGCCTCGCGGTAAAGTTGTAGCACAGGAGACGAAATTTTCGCCGCGTGCGTATCGAAGAGATGCGTTGCTAAATCGGTGAAGCCCGCCAAATGATAGCCGGCGACATGTGCGGGATTAATCCCCCGGATAAAACGGCGCGCGTTGTAGCGAAAGTTCGTCGCGTTGACGAAGACGTTGTTGATATCGAGCAGAATCTTGCAGCCCGATTTTTCGGCGATAAAATTCAGAAACTCGACTTCGCTCATTTCGTTGTGCGGGTACTCCATATACGCCGAAATATTTTCGAAGACGAGCGTGCGCTTGAGGTACGCTTGCGCGGCATCGATATTTTGCACGGCACGCTTGGCCATCGCATGCGTCAGCGGCAGCGGCAACAGCTCGTGGTACTCTTCGCGGCCAAAACGCGAAAAGCAAAAATGATCGGAGATTTGAAACGGTTCGATGCGTTCGGCGAGACCGCGAATTTTTTTTAGTAGTTCGCGGCGCACGCCGTCGACGCTGCCGATTGAGAGCGCGACGCCGTGCAGCGCCACGGGATATTTTTTGCGAATTTCAGTCAGTACGTAGAGCGGCGCGCCGGTGGTATCGATAAAGTTTTCGGTGATCGCCTCAAACCAACCGATGTCGGTTTGGGGCTCTGTCAGCAAAAAGTTAAAATGCTCGCCTCTGAGGCCGAGCCCGACTAGATTTTTCGGGGTCACATCTCCATCGTCATCGCTTGAAATTTACCTTTCTTCGCTTTGCACTCGGCGGCAGTCATTTTTTTCCAACCTTGGCCTTTGCATGCATTCATGCCCGCACAACTATGCGCTTTGCTGCCGCAATCGCCTTGGCCTTTGCAGCCGTTGATGCCGTGGCATTCGCCTTTTTTCGCTTTGCTCTTCGCTTCTTTTGCGCCGACACCGCCGGCAAGTGCGATACCCGCGAGCGCTGCAGTCATGAGTAGACTTGTTTTTTTCATTGCTGAGTTTCCCCTTTATGTCGTTAATGAACTAATCATGTACGCAGGCGCGATGTGGTGGAAAGCGTAAATCTGGTGGTCGGCATGTCGAAAGAATACTCTATAGCAATATCTATCTATGCTTAACAAGAATATACCGACCCTTGCATTGCTACTTGCGGCTACAGCGTGGCTTGCCAGTTGCGCTTCGATCGATCTTTTGCCAAAGATTATCGCTCCCCCTGTAGCTAAAGAGCAAATAAAACCCAAACCCGCAAAGAAAGTGGCGGCGATGCAGACAACCCTACCGGGGATTGAAACCGTACTGGCGCATCCGATTGTGGCGAAAGATAAAGATCGCTTTTTTGATTGCGTCGAAAATTCGGCGGCGACGCGCCCCATCCATTTCCCAATTCCCGAATTTCAATTTTTTGATGCCGACGAGCATACCAAGCGCCGTTTCTATCTTACCGAAGAGAACGGTTGGCCGTTTGTCGTCGGTTACCACGCGACCGAGCGCGCAATGCCCAACGGCACTTGGGTCGTGGCGATGCGCGGTGAGGCGTCGGCGTTTCATAAGTCGGCGCTGTCGTCGCCCTTAATCTCTTTGATGGAGACTCTACCCGGCGCTGCGCTCATCACGGTCGACGAATATATCTATAACGGCAAAAACGGCGAACACAAGCGGTTGAATCCGATTTGCCATCGCAGCGTTTATGGCTCGCGCTACATCGGCCCTGAAACCCCCGGCTTTGAAAACGGGGGAGCGACCCGCGTGCTACGAAAAATATTACCGATGAAGAACCCCGTTGTGTTCGTTTCGTATAGTAACGCAACGTCGCCGCGCGGCGAATTTGTCGCGCGTAAGTTACGCGGCAGAGAAAAAATCGATTACCGTGCGTTTCGCGACCCGAAAGAATTTTTGACAGCCTACATCTTGAAAACAAGTTTCAACGAGAACGTTTACGCCGGTATCAAAGGTTTTGTCGATATCGAAGGTAACTTTGAATATACCAAATCGTTTTGGGATCTCATGGCGTTCATCAAATTAGAAATTGAGCGCAACCCTAAAAAATTTTTTTACAGCGCCGTGCGTGTCGAGAAGCCCGACGCTTTTCCAGTGCAGACGACGATGATTCGGTTATTTAGCCTCAAGGGTGTCGAAGGCAACGATGGCGTTATTCGTTACAAAAATCCTGCGGGCAATATCGTGATCGATGTCTTAACGAACCCGTACCAGCCGCATTATGCGGGCGTGGGCGGCGATTTGCGCCATACGACACAATTTACTCCGGCAGATGCAAAAACTGTTCACCGCGCATACGTTTCTCACATTGGCATGCCCGCATGGACGCTCAAGCGCATCGCGAGCACAACGAAATTTTTTGATAAGGAGATGCAGCGGTACCCACAGAAAGCAATGCTTAATCCATGAAAATAATCCGCCCGATAAGCAATGAAGATTCGCCCTAGTTTTTCTGTTTTTTTTGCGGTTACAACTTTATTTTTCACACTTTCTTGTTCGAGCAGCAATATTCTCAGGGTAACGCCCGAGCATCAAGAATATCTGCGGCATGTCGACGACGACGTCTTTCGCGACGGCGGCATCGAACGGCTCTTCACGAACCTAGGCACCGAAGGCGATATAATTTGTAACATGATTTTGGGGTATGCTCCATACGATGCGGCGACTGCGCAATCGTTTTCAACGACGCTCAATTTTCAGAAAACGCCGAAACAAAAATGGTACGATAACGTTATTCCCTCGCTCATCGCGGGTTGCTTTAATTTTTACAAGATGAACGACCGCGGAGTGCATACGGTGTTCGCGCTTTTAGAGAAACTATATCCCGAACCCAAAGACTGCTATACGGTTGGGTTTTCGCAATATTATTTAATGCGTCAGTTTATGCGTTGCGACCGTTTGACTGCGATCGACGCCGATTGGCGTATTCTCAAAGCGCATTACGATTTTCATCAGCAGATTCGTAAAAAAGATCTGGGTGCTGATGCGCTTTCGCTATTACGCAATATCGAACTTGCGTGGGTCGCGCACTTCGATGTGAGACCAGAACCGCGCGAGAGTGTCCGCAACGAAGTCAATTTCTGTATGCAAACCGAGCGTGCGTATTGCTTGCGCGCCTTCGACGCCTTTGTCGCTTTGCCCGAATTGCCCAAGAGCGAACTATTGCTCGGCTTTATTCACGATGCGGAGTTCAAACCGCGTAGAAATAATATGAGCGTGGTTTTTGCGAGTAATGCGCTCGATGTCGATTACACTAGCAAAGAAAAATTCGACAAAATGCTTGCGGCAATGAAAAACTATTTGCCCGAAGGCAAGCGCGTTGCCGTGATTTATCAAGCGGGCGACAGCGAAGATATTGCGGCGTATGAAATGCTCAAAGGCGAGGGCGACACATTCGAGGTGTCTATTCGTTGCCGAGACAATATTCGCTGGTCCGATCGTTATATTAAGCTTATGCGCGACAAACCGATTGTTACATGGTTCGATAAACTCTTAGATTATCGCTCGCTGAAGGGAGTGCCGCGCTGTCATGCGGGCGGTACGCGCCGCTACGTCACCGACCCGTCGAAGAAAAAAATATAATCGCTCAGCCAGCGACCTTGGACAAAATCGGTTTCGTGCCCGGCGAAAACGATGGTATCTTTATCGAGCGACCGTAGAAATGCGCGACTATTTTCTACAGAAAAAGCGGCGGCGCGCGGTAACGGTATTTTCTTTTGGCAACTTTCGCGAAAGTAACACTCGTCGCCGGTGAAAAGAAACGTGCCGCTTATGCCTCTGTAATACACAACTTGCGAACCCGAGGTATGCCCGGCAACGAGCTCTACGGAGAAATTTGTATGTAACGGCGTATTGCCGTCGATAATTTTCAAGTGTCTTCGCGATTGCAAAGACATCAACTTGGACTTGAGAACTTTATCTTGTAGCGATGCAACTTCGCGCTGCTGTACAACAACAGTGGCATTGGGGAATTTATCGACATCGAGCGCGTGGTCGAAATGCGCATGCGTCAACACGATATATTTTATAGCTTGAGGGGTTAATCCTAAATCACCGAGCAAGCTTTCTACCGAACGAAAATTGCGCAGCGAAAAGCGCCGGCGGAGCGCAGCGTCGGAAAAGCCACAGTCGACGAGCGTATTATCTCCCGAACTGTCGCGCACGAGGTAAGCGAGCCAGTTCAGTTTTACCGTGCCGCTTTTTTGAAGACCGTTGACGAGCTGCGCCGGGTAATCGCTCACCGCATAGCGGAGCGCATAGATTTGCGGCGCTAAGACGGCATTCTTGTTTTGCGTATTATGGCAGCCGAGCGCGACGCACCAGAATATGCACGCGAGAAAAAAGCATGCGCGCACCGCTATCGATCTTGCTCGAGAATACCTTTCGGTATCGCGGCGGGAATCTCAATCGTGCTGAAGTCGGCCCGCTCTTTCGAGACGACTCGATACATCTTGAAGTAATCCATAAAATCGTAGTGCGGTAATAAGAGTTTCTTCTGATAATTATACGCGCCGTGGACTACATAATGCCAGAAGCCCTTGAAGCCTTTACGCCACGCCGGGTGCCACGGGTATTCGTGTACCGAACGAAATGTAATCGAAGCTTCGTCGAACGGCAGCGAGAGAACATTACGTTTGTAGTTCGCATCGTTCGTGCTGTAGTCCCAGAACTCTTCGGCGTTCGAGGGATAATAAACGCGAATCGGTACGCCGAGCGCTTTCGCCGCTTTGCCGATCGAGCGCATCGATTTATCTTTCAACATATCGCCGGGCACAATTGCGATGCGATCTTGCGTATAGAGCAAACGAATATAACGATAGTTCTCTGCGTGGCGCAACCACCCGAAATCGCCTTGCTTTGCGTCGGCGCGCGCGCTCATGCGATAGTGCTTGAGCAAGTTCGGCGCATTGTTGCGATAAACTTGTTGTATGAAATCGAGATCGCTGCGCTCGCTATAATACTTGGCGAGAATGTCGAGCGCTGCTTTAGAATTTCTCTTCTCGAACTTGGCGAGAAAATCGGCGACGCTCGGCGATTCGACGACGAACGCGCGAATAATTCTGTGCAGCGCGTTGATATTTACGTCGAAATCGAATAGCCAAACGAAGCGGCTCTTCGCCAGAGCGATATACGAATAGTTCGCGTCGGCGGCGACACCCGCATAACCGCCGCCGAGGTTGCGAATATACGGCGCGAAAAAATAATTCTGCGACTCGTTCGGCGTAAAATACGTCACCGGGTCTTTGCAGTGTGCGGGCGACGTGTACTTCGCTTTGCAGATCGGTTTATTGAGCGTGTCGGTCGCTTCGAGGTTCTGCAAGAGCTCGCGCTCTTTTGCCGAAAGCGGGCCGGGGTCGCCGAGCGGTGCCGGTGGGTTTTTCAGCATCCATGGCGGGGCTTGCGTGGGGGGATTATTATCGGAAGCGCAGCGGAACGCTAATTGTGTTTTTGTCGCGTACGCAATCGCTGCGGTCTCGTTCGTGTTGGGGTTAAAAGTCTTTTTTAATTTCAAAGATTTGTCGCAGGGGAAAACTCCACTACAAATACCCAGCGGGTTTGCGGGTTCGCAAATATTTTTATTTTTTACCGTGCACGACGCGCCCGGCGAAAGCTGCCAACTGTTCGACCATTCGGCAAATGCGCTTTTTTGGAAATCGGTATGCGCAGCGCCCGCTTTCAGTTCGGCGAGCGTCGGTAGCCGCCCCCCCGCCCACGCGCAATAGCGGAGCGTAGCTTCGATATTGAGTCCCAGCGCCGGCGATGCTGCATTTGCGCGACTATCGCCCGGTTTGTAATAACTATTCGCATCGCATTGCAGGTCGGCAACGCAGCGCGCGTAGTCGGCATTGGTCACGACCGCCGCTTCGATGAGAACGTTATTCGACACGGCAGGCGCAGCGTCGACGGCGAGTTCGCGATCAATCGCCTTCGCCTCGAGACAAAGATGGCGCGCATCGATATTTTTACAGTCGTTTAGATCGCTGCTAGTGAATGAAAAATCATTTGCCGCCGACGCGGATGTCGTTTTAACCTTAGCCGAACTACAATTGGCTAAAAAAATCGCCAGCGGTATTATAAAGAAGCTGCGCAGCGTGAGCGATTGCATTTGGTAGCAAAGGCGATTTTAGACACACCGTCAATGCGAGCTCAAAGCAATTATCGCGGTGCGAACTCGCATAGCGAATTCGCACCGCGACCCGCAATTCGGCTTGACGTTTTGTGCGGCGCGTAAAAAATGTTCTATGGAGACGACTGCGACGGTTCGTTCGACAGAAGAAACTGCGCCGCCCGATTATGTCTTTAATTTAATCCACATTTCAATTTTGGCGCAGGCGGGCGATGTGAGTGCCCTAATCGCCGAACTAGAAATTGCACGCGCACGCGGTGCCGATAACCGCGAAATTTTGCGTGCGATGTTTCGTAGCGACGACGCTTTCGTTGCCGGTGTGCAGAGCAATGAATTTTTGCGTATCGCCGAAACGCTACAGGCGGGACTAACCCCTGCGTTGTCTCTTTAGCATGCGCAAAATTTTCGTATGTCTTGCGATTTTTTTTATTGGCCATTGCCGTGAGGCGACACAACGCTTAGTGGGAGATCATAAGACACCCGAGTCGGGGTTCGTGCTTGCGGCGGAAACGAAACTCAAAGGCGATTTTCTAACGGGTGAACAAACGCTATACTTGCGTCTCAAAGTCGACTCGCCCACAATGCTGCGCGCCGAACTCAGTGCAGCGATAGGCGTCGATACCGCGCTCGCATTATTTTCGAGCGACAAACGATTATTGGCGTCGACAAACGACGGCGGCGTGGGTGCGGCAGAAGAGATTTATCCCATCTTTCTCGAAGCTGGCGAATATTTCGTGCGCATTACCGGCAATGCCGAAACGGCCGCACCGTTTACATTTTTTTACCGCCTGTTCAATGCGCCGAGTAAAGTCGAGCGCGAGCCGAACTTCTTTCTTGAAAATGCGAGTGTCGTCGAAAGTCTCGCTACCGCCGGCTTTTACGGGCCACAATTCTTTTTCGATAAAGGCAATCGAGTACCCGAGCGCGATTGTTATGTAAAAGAATTAAAGGGCTTTGAAAAAAAGCAACTCTCGCTCAAAGTCACGGCGGTCGACGGTGTGCGGCCGCTGCTAACGATTTTCGACGAGCAGGTAAAAGAGGCCAGCCGCCACGAAGCAAGTCGCGACGGGGCGGCATTAGAAACTCCGGCATTTGCGCAGCCGAAGGGAAATAAAATTTTTGTTTGTGTATCTGCCGCTGGCGCGCCGCAGCGCACGAGTCGCGACTATTACGAATTACTCTTTAATTTTAGCGATAGCGTACAAAGCGGCGAGAGCGAACCCAACAATACGGCCGCGACAGCGAACGAAATTACGCAAGAGAAATTGAGCGGGCAAATTGCGTCGAACGATGTGAGCGATTTTTTTATTTGGCGCAATCGGCGCGATTACCCGGTGCTCTTGCGCGTCGAACTCGAGACGAGCGAGTTGCAACTGGCGCATCTCGCCGTTCAGAAAGAAAAAGAAAAACCGACACTTTTTGAAGATAGCGCGCCGCAGCGCGAGATTGCAGAGAACATCCACCTCGACGTCGGCGAAAGCGTTTATCTGAATATAAAATATCGCGCGGCGTTAGCGAAAAAAAAGTATAAGCTCGTGACGTACACTTTGAAGCTACACGAGACACCGTTTAGCGATGAAAACGAACTCGAGCCGAACGATACCGTTCAAGCCGCCGACTTCTTACTCGACCAGACGCAGAAATGGGGCTTTATCAACCCGGTCGGCGATGTGGATTACTATCGCATCAACATGACTCTACCGGGTGATCGCATCTTGCGCTTCGACAGTAAAATCGACTGCCGACTACATTTTGAACATTTGCGTTCGGGAAAAAAAATCGCACAGCAAGATGCCGTAAAGTCGTTCGCCTATCGCGGGGCGTTTGCGAAAGACGACTGGGTTAAGGTGCAATGTTTAGGGCAAAAGGGCAATCCGCCCGAGCGCGTGTATCGCATTGAACTCGCCGAGCCGTGAACTAATCGCTCATTATAGTCTATAGAATGCCGACAGCGCGAGCTGAAATTCGTTCGCTTGATTTTTTGTGTAGATCGCCGCCCCGACATGCAGCTTCAAAAACCAATGCTGGCGTGGCGGCAGTAGAAACGCCAGCCCGAAAGGAAATCCATAATCTGCAGGGTCGTTGCCGCCGCTATTCGATTGAAAGCCGCCGTACGCGCCGAAGAAAAGAAAATAACCTTCGACGGTTGCGCGGGCCATGAATTTGGCATCCTGCATGCGGTAGCCGCCTTCGACGGTGCCGAAGTAGCTAATGAGTCCCGTGTTCCCTTTTGTCAACGCCAGCGCGGGGGTGAAGTTACCAACCGACCCCAGCTCGAAGCCGGTCGTGAACCCGACAGCCGTCACAGGGGTGGATGACACTCCGTCGGCAAATAGGGATGCGTAGCTCACGAGGCAGCAGAGCAGAGCGAGGTTCAATTTATTCTTACGTAGCAATAGCACGCGGCAACTTTTCAATGAGTGGACACGTGAGCAACAATCGTGTTCAATTAAGTTTTGCAGCGGTCTGACATTATAGCTCCTTCGCCTTGACGCAATGCGCGGAAAAGTAGACGCTCCCTACATGAGAAAGATTCTCAATTACAAAAAGAAGACTATTATTATAGTCCTCATTATCTCCGCTGGCGTTACATTTTTTGCTCTGAAAAAACGCTCCCCCGCTCCCGAACTCACCGCGAAGGGTACGAACACCCGAGGCGCAAAGCTGATTCTCGCCGGGCCGCCTGCGGCGGTGTCGTTTCCGCTCGCGTACGCGGTTGCGACGGGCGAATTCAAAGACCTCGACAAAGATATCGAGTTCAAAATTTGGATGAATCCCGACCAGTTGCGCACGCTCGCGATGAGCGCTGCGCCGGCGATTGTCGCGATGCCCTCGAACGTTGCGGCGAATCTCTACAACCGCAACATTGCGGTGCGTCCGGTGAATATTTCGACGTGGGGTATTCTTTATATTCTGTCGCGCGACAAAAATAAAACGCGCTTGGCGGATTTCAAAAATCAAGAAATCGCGGTACCGTTTCGGGGCGACATGCCCGATATTGTATTGCAAATTTTGGCGAAGGCGCAGGGGTTCGACGTGCAGCGCGATTTTAAGTTTCGCTATGTCGCGACGCCGTTCGACGCATTGCAGCTTTTGCTCACGCGCCGCGTCGATAACGTACTTTTGCCAGAACCCGCTGTTTCAATGGCGCTGCGCAAGGCGGGTTCTTACCCTTTGAAAATTATCGCTCCCACGCTTTTTCGCAGCGTGTCGCTGCAAAAAGAATGGGGAAATATTTTTAAGCGCGACGCCTCGATGCCACAAGCGGGTATTGTCGCCGTGGGCAAAGCGACGCACGATTTGGCTCTCATGAATCGTATTAATGCCGGTTACACAAAAGCTCTTGCCGTGTGCAAAGCCGATCCTGTCAAATGCGGTAATACCGTCGCGCCGTATTTTGATCTGCTCACCGCCGAGGCGATCGCCGATTCGATGCAAAGTAGCCAGCTCAATGTCGTCGCCATCGACAAAGCGCAGGTGGAGCTCAAAGACTTTTATAAAAAATTATTTGAAGCAGAACCGGCGTCGATTGGCGGCAAGATGCCCGCCGAAGATTTTTATCGACCGCTGCAATAATGAAGGCGGTCGTAAAAATTTTTACAACGACCGCCAACTATCTCTGGAGCGGCTGGGGGGCGGCTGCGTCGATTTTTCTTTTCATCGCGCTGTGGAGTTTTGCCGCAGAAGGCTATCCCGATTTGATTTTGCCGGCACCCGAGAAAGTATTTGCAAAACTCTTCACCATGTTGCAAGATACGTCGGCGCTTGCGAATATTGCGATCACAACGCGGCGCGCACTGTTGGGTTTTAGCGCGGCGTTTGCGTTTGGTCTCGCAGGCGGGCTCTTGGCGGGTTCGACTGCCGTCGGTGCGATGTTCGCGCGCCCGTGGATGAGTATACTCTTGGGGACACCGCCCGTCGCTTGGCTCGTCTTGGCGATGCTGTGGTTCGGCATGGGCGATGGTGCACCAATTTTAACTGTCGCGCTTGCGTGCGGCCCTGTGATATTTCTACAATCGATGCAAGGCGCGCGTACCTTAAACGGCGAGCTTTCCGAGGTTGCAAAAATTTATAATTTGCCGTTCGCGATGCGTTGGCGGGTCGTCTATCTACCGCATATTCTTTCATACGTTTTGCCCGCTACGATTACCGCGCTCGGTATCGCGTGGAAAGTCGTGGTGATGGCAGAGCTGCTCGCGACTAGCGATGGCGTCGGTGCCTCGCTCGCAGTAGCGCGCAGTTGGCTCGACACCCCCGCTGCGCTCGCTTGGATTACCGCGATTGTGACTCTTTTGCTGATCGTCGAGTATGCAGTACTCGAACCGATAAAAAGATTTACCGAGCGCTGGCGCGATATTTCGCTCGCAGCATAAGACGACATGAAGCAAATAAATTCTGAAAACGATTATTTGTTGCGCGTTGAAAATCTTGCGCACAAATTTGGTCGCGAGAAAGTCTTAGAAGGAATCAACTTCACCGTGCGCGCGGGCGATGCAGTCGCGATTATCGGCGCATCGGGCTGCGGCAAGACGACGCTATTGCGCATTTGTTCGGGGCTGCTTGAAAATGAAACGGGCACGGTCGAGCGCACGACACGCAATATCGGTTATATGTTTCAGAACCCACGGCTCTTGCCGTGGACGAGTGCGCGAAAAAATATGGCGCTCGCATTGCGCGCTCGCAGGACACCTCTTGACGAAGCACACGAACGAGTGAGTTACATGGCTAAATTTTTGGGACTATCTGAAGACGACTTAGAAAAATATCCGTACCAACTTTCAGGCGGTATGCAAAGCCGTGTGGCGATGGGGCGCGCACTTGTTATCGAACCAGATTTACTCTTACTCGACGAACCTTTTACCGGGCTCGATATTGGGCTCAAGAAAGAACTCATGTGGGCGCTCAAGAAAGAAAGCGAAAAAAAGACCGCACTGCTGATGATTACGCACGATCTTTCTGAGGCGTTAGAACTTGCGCAAGAAATTCTTGTCTTGCACGGCAAGCCGAGCGCAATTACGCTGCGCTATAGAATCGCTACGCCGGTACTCGAAAGAAAAGCATCGTACATCAACTCGCAACTCGATGCGCTCTTGCGGCAAGAAGAAGTTGCAAGCGCGTACAATCTTGATCTCAAAAAATTATGAAATTGCCAGTCAAAGAATTTCTCGAAAATTTTCTCGAACATCCGCTCTGGTACGCGGCGTTTCGCCCTTTCTTTACGTTGAGCGCAACGTTTTCGATTATGGTTATGCTCGCGTGGCCGTTCGTCTATTATTACGGACTGCAACTGCCCGGGCAAGCAAGCAATCTAAGCTTTGTCAACTGGCATGCGTATAATATGCTCTTCGGTTTTGTCGTTGCCGCACTCGCGGGTTTTGTACTCACCGCAATCGCCGAATTTACCGATACGCCGTTTCTCTCGCGTAAAAGTGCTTTTGTCTTGATTGCGCTGTGGCTATTTGCGCGTGTATCTTTTTTTCTCCCGGGAAAAATCGGCGCATTTCTTATCGCTGTGCCCGATATAGCGATCGTTGTTTGGCTTTTGTTCTTCACTCTCCAGCGTTTGAATCGTTTGGGTTGGAGAAAATATTACGACTTCACGTTCGGTTTGTTCTTGATGCTGATTGTGGTTGCCGGTTATCACTACGAAGCGATTATCGCAACGCCGACGCTCCGCTATCTGCGCGCGATGACCGGCATATGGATGATGCTCATCGTGGTTGCGATGAGTCGCATTTCGATGCGCATCATGAACGACGCGCTCGAAGCGCACGGCTCTGATCTTAAATACATCGCGCGGCCGCCGCGCAAAAATCTAGCGCTGCTTACGATTTTCTTATACACAGTTGCAGAATTTTTTTATGCTCCAGTGTCGCTCGTGGGCTGGCTGGCGCTTGCGGCAATGGCGGCAATCTTTAACTTGCTCAACGATTGGCATTTAAGCAAGGATGCTATCAATAAGTGGACGGCAATTCTTTACGGTATTTATTTTACGTTAGGTATGGGATTCGGATTCTTAGGTCTTACAAAGCTCTTGCACTGGTCGATCGCTATCGAGAGCGCCGCTCGGCACACAATGCTCATCGGGGCTGTCGGTGTCGCCGTCTTTATGGTCTTCACAATTGCGGGGCGCAATCACAGCGGGCATACGCTCGACGAGCGCCGTTGGATTCCCTTCGGAGTAGTGCTACTTTTCGCGGCAATGGTCGCGCGTTTCGTGTGGGCGCTTCAACCAATTGCCGTATTTTTTTGGCTCGCCGCACTGCTTTGGATTGCAGCGTTTGCTTTGAGTCTATATTTCATGCTTCCGATATATTTGCGGTCGCGGCCAGACGGCAAGACCGACGCTAGCGGATGAATTGCGCTAACGATGCACAACGGGCATCGTTAGCGCGAACCATAATTCTCGACAATCTTATTCTTCTGAATCTTGCCTGTTGCGGTTTTCGGGAAGGCCGCGACGAACTCGATCACCTTCGGCATCTTGTAGTTGGCGATTTTTTCGCGTAAAAATGCGCGAATATCTTTCGCCTCGAGTGCCACGCCTTCTTTGGGGATAATAAACGCGCCGACGACTTCGCCGTAGCTCTTGTCGGGAATGCCGACAATCGCACATTCTGAAACCGCCTCGTGCTTGTAGAGCGCCTCTTCGATTTCTTTCGGATAAATATTTTCGCCGCCTTGAATAATCATTTCTTTTTTGCGGCCGGTGATGTAAAAGTAGCCGTCGCTGTCGCGTTGGCCCAAATCGCCCGTGTGCAACCAACCGTCGACGAGCGTCTGCCGATTCGCCTCGGGCTTCTTGTAGTAGCCATTCATCATGTTCGGGCCTTTAATGACGATCTCGCCGATCTCGCCATCTTTCAAAAATATATTTTTATCGTTAATGTTGGGGTTGACAATCGCTGCGTTGCCATCCGTGGCCGCAGCGACTTCGCCACCTCGTATGGCTACAATCGCCATCTCTTGTCCCGGTATCGCGACACCGATCGAACCAATCTTGCGCGTGCCATGCAACGGATTCAGCGACGATACGCACGTGCCTTCGCTGAGACCATAGCCCTCGATAATTTTTGCTTTGAATTTTTCTTCGAACTTATTGAAGACTTCGACGGGCATCGGTGCCGCGCCGCAGACGCACGCTTTGAGAAATGAGAGGTCGGCACCGTCGGCGTCCTTTAATTCATTCAAAAAATTATAAATCGTCGGCACCCCGCTGAACGTCGTGCAACGATATTTCTTGAGAGTGTCGATAAAACCGCGCGGCTTGAAACCTTCTTCGAGCACGACCGTCGCCCCCGCCCATAACGTCGCCATCATCGAGGCGATTTGTGCGTTGACATGAAAAAGCGGCATGATGCACAATGCAGTGTCGTTTTCTGCCAAGTCGATCATCTGGTGCGCGACAAAACTGTTATAAAGAATATTTGCGTGCGTGAGTAAAACGCCTTTGGGATGTCCCGTTGTGCCTGAGGTATAAATCATCGAAGCGTAATCGCTCCCTTTAAGGTCTTTTGCGTCGAAGCGTTCGGCTTTTTCGATTTCTGTACGCAAGATTTTCGCGTCGGGATAATGGGCGTCGGCTTCGGTGAGAACGACGGTCTTGAGTTTTGTCAGGCGCGGCCACACGGCTTCGAGCGCCTTGCGAAAGGTCGGTGTTGTAACCAAGATTTCGGCGTCCGAATCGTTCAGAATATATTCGAGTTCTTCTGCTTTTAAGAGCGTATTGATCGTGACAGCGGTGAATCCCCCTTTCATGCTGCCGAACCACGCTTCGAGAAATTCAAGCGAGTTGGGGATTAATACCGCAATATGATCGCCTTTGTGCGCGCCGAGCGCGTGGAGCATACCCGCAGCCTTGCTTGTTAATGCATCGAATGCGGCATAACTATGCGCCTTGTCTTGCCAGTAGAGGTAGGTTTTGTCGGCGTGCGCTTTGGCGCGTTCGTGCCACAGCTCGTTGATTGTCTTGCAGGGAACTTCAGTTATTATGTGCGCGAGTGGATTCATAAACGCCACGTTAATAAAATGTGCGCAAACCCGTCACGCTTTTTAAGCCGTTGTGCCTTGCGTTCAATTCCGGTTGTCGTAAATTTCAAAGCGACTTCGTTCTACACTTATATCGATGGTCGACAATTGTTTTGCCACCTTGAGAGGAATCAGCAGCGTGCGTTCGACTTCGCGCACGTCGATACCTTGAAAAATCTGGATAAGCTCAAGTCCCTCTTCTGTTAAACGCATCACGCCAAAATCGGTCGCGTAAAACACGCGCTTGCCTTTTTCGAGCGCGCGCCGTGCGTTAAACGTAATTTCGTCTAATACCGGCACGAGCTTGGGTATGCCGTGGGTGGCGATCGTGACGCGCTCGTCGGCGACAACCGTGTTTCCGCGCGCCATGTAGCTACCGACAAAGATAATCGTTCGTGCGCCTTCGCAAATGTCGATGAAGCCGCCGGGGCCGATCGTGCCTTCGGCTGTCTCGCCGCGCTTCGAGACGTTGACGTTACCCGCGGCGTCGATTTGCAAGAAACCTAAAACGGTAACCGCAAGTTCTTTTTTATAGCGCTGGAAGGTTTCGTACGAGCTCTCGAGGCGTTCGGGATAAATCGCCGAGCCGAAAAAAATACCCGGCGCGGGAGCGCCGCCCAACGCACCGCTCTCGACCGAAAATGTAACTTCGCTGTCTAAGCCTGCGTCGCAAAAAATCCCGCCGACTTCTTCGGGAAGCCCGACACCTAAATTCACGACGTCGCCCTTCTTTATATTTTCTGAGACAAGACACGCCGCGACGCGCGCTAAAATAGCACTTATCGCATTGCGCTTTGCGGTGATGCCTGCCACAGTATTAACGAAGCGCAGCGCGGCATACGCTTGTTTTTTGGCTGCATTCGTCGCCGACGTGTTCGGCGGTAAAAAAATATTCCACGCATGCTCGAGTGCAAGGCCGCCGAGTTGCTCGTATTGCGGATGCACCACGATGTGATCGACTTGATCGGCAGCGAGAATTTTCTTAAGCCCCGCACTCTCGCGCACCGCTTGCACGACGGCAATCACCTTGCCGCCATTCTGGCGCGCGGCCGCTGCGGCATCGACAATTTCTGAAAGCGCGGCAAAACCATCGGCGTAAAGGTTGCCGTCTGTATCGGCGAAAGCGGCTGTAATAACTACTACATCCAGCGTGGGGATAGTATAGCGTATCGCGTCTGCGGTGCGCTCGGCAAGACTCGGCTCGTCGCCAAACGCGAGCGACCCCTTGCCGTGCGGCGCTTCGGTATCGAGAAACGTACCCAAGCCTGTAGTAGTTATTACATTTTTTTCGCCGCGCGTTTGCGCTGCGACAAGTTCGGTCAAAACACCCTGCGGCAGCGTGTGGATTACCATCTTGCCCGTCTTGGCAAGCGTAATAAACGTCGGCACCGTTTCGATGTGCGCGCTAATGTAGCGCGCGATAATACCGGGATGCGCCAATTCTTCGATCGAACCCGGTGCCTGCCCGCGTGCGCCCGCAGCCGTCACCGTCACCCAAGTAAGTTTTAGCGGGCGCAAAGTTTTCTTCGCTTGCGTCGCGAGCGCAATATAAAATAGCGAAGGCCGCGCGATACCGCCGAAGCCCGTACTGAGTATCGTCTGGTTTGGTTTGATGAGTTTCGCCGCTTGGCGCGCGCTGACAATTTTTTGCACCACCGCACCCCACGATGCAGAAATGGGCGGCGTGAAATCTAGATCGCCTTCGATGCCGACGACGCGCGCGCGGGCGAGGTGCAGCAGCGGCTCGAGTTCTGCAACGTTCTCGGTGGCGGCGGCAAGTTCGAGTGCGCTCTTCGCGAGCGCGGCAAAATCGGCCATCACTCGACCTTAGCTAAGACTGCGGCGGCGCCCAAGCCGCCGGCGGCGCAGATGCCTAAAACGACGCGCTGCGCGTTGCCGCCTGCAATCTCGTTCGCCATCGTGTTCACCATGCGCGCTCCGGTTGCGCCGAAAGGGTGGCCGAGCGATACCGACCCACCGTGAATATTAATTTTGTGCGGAGGTATCTCGGCGGCTTCGGCTCTCGCCGATGCGTGGCGTTTGACGAATGCCGGGGAAGCCAGCGCTTTCAAAACGCAGAGCACTTGCCCCGTAAACGCCTCGTGGATATCAAAGAGGTCGATGTCGGCCATCTTAAGCCCCGCGCGCTCGAGCGCCAAGGGCATCGAAATTGCCGGGCCGATCAAGAGTTGGTCGCGTGGGTCGACGCCGCTATAGTGCCATGAAAGAAAACGCGCACGCGGTTTGAAGCCGAGTTCTTTGGCTTTGCGATAACTCATGATAAGTGTCGCCGCGGCGCCGTCGGTCAACGCCGACGCGTTACCGGCGGTAATCGTGCCGCCGCGCCGAAACGCGGGCTTCAATGCCGCCAATTTTTCAAATTCGATATTGCCGCGCACGATGCTGTCGGTATAAACCGTCTTACTTGGTCTCGCTTCAACGGGAAAAACTTCGTCGCGAAAACGGCCTTCGCGCAGCGCCCGCGCGGCGTTGGTGTGCGAGCGCAACGCAAACTCGTCTTGCGCGGCGCGCGTAATGCCGTTGCGCCGACACATGTCGTCGGCCGATTCGCCCATGAGCTCGCCCGTCAAACGCTCGGCGACGCGCGGCATTTTGGGTATAAGATCGTTAAAGGGGATTAACTGCGCGAGCGCGCCTAAATAATCGAGCGGGGACGATTTGCCGTTCATGACGACCGGCGCCAACGTTTGGATAAGTTTTTTGGGCAGCGGCACTTCGGCGTTCGACACCGATTCGGAGCCGCCCGCAATCACGCACTCGAATTCGCCGCGCTCGATTGCCGCCGCCGCTTGCGTGATCGAAAGCAAACTGCTCGAACACGCGCGCGTCACGGTAAACGCCTCGGCCGTTGGGCGAATCGCCGTTTCGAGTGAAATCTCGCGCGCTAAATTAGGCGTCGTGCCCGGTAAAATCACACCGCCCCAAATGACGGCATCGACATCGCGCGCGACACCCGTGCGCGCCAGCAGCGCTTGCACCGCGCGGCGGCCGAGTGCGATCGTGTCGAGCGCGGTAAACTCTTGAAACGCGCGCACGAACGGGGTTCTAATGCCGTCGACGACGACGGCGGTGCTGTCGGTTAAAGGCTTTGGTTTCATTTATGCTCCCAACAAGCTGCCGCCGCAGATGCGCAGCGTTTGCCCGTTCACGGCATACGCTGCCGGTTGCGTCAAAAACGCCACAACCTGCGCGACGTCTTGCGGCTGGCCGCCTTGGCCTAAGTTGTTGAGGCGGCGGCCGACTTCGCGCGTAAAGAACGGAATCGATGCGGTCATTTTGGTTTCGATAAAACCGGGCGCGACTGCGTTGATCGTCGAGCCGCTTTTTGCGAGTTCTGGCGCCGTCGCCGCGACAAAACCTCTGAGCGCCGCTTTCGACGCCGCATAGTTAGTCTGGCCGAAATTTCCGGCGACTCCCGCAATCGACGAGAGGCAAACCACACGCGCAAAAGCGTTGAGGGATTTATCGGCGACCATGCGCCGCGTGATCGTCATCGGCGCGCGTAGGTTGATATCCATCACGCGGCGCCAACTTTCGACCGGCATATTTTTTAGCGTCTTGTCGAGCGTGATGCCCGCATTGTGTACGACGATGTCGCAGCCTTTGAACTTTGTCGTAAAGTACGCCGAAATTTTTTCAGCGGCGCTCGCCTCGGACAAATCTTGATAGAAAATATGGCTGTCGATTTTGCGCGCGGTCGCCGCCAGCGCCTCGCCTTCTTGCGAGCGGTCGAGGCACACGACGTGAGCGCCTTCGAGCGCCAACGCTTGCGCAATCTCGGCGCCGATGCCGCGCGCAGCGCCCGTGACGAGCGCGACTTTGCCTTTGAGGCTTTGCGCGCGTAAAATTTCTTTTGGCTTTTGCGCATTCGCGGCGAGCGGCAAGACTTGGCCGGTGACATAGCACGCTGCGCGCGAAAGAAAAAATGCGAGCGGCCCCAGCAGCGCGTCGTCTGCGGCATCGGCGCGAATAATTAGATTCGCCGTCGCGCCGCGCGCGCCGATTTCTTTTGCGAGACTGCGCATAAAACCTTCGAGCGCGCGCACATACGTCAAATCGCCGTTTGCCGGAGTCGTTGCGATTATCACGACGCGACCATTCGTCGCTAGGCGGCGCAGATGTTCGTGAAAAAACTCATATACGCTTTCGAGACTCGCGATGTCTTGAATTGCGCTGCCGTCGAAGACGAGCGCGTCGAGCGTCTCTTTTTCTTCGAGCGTCGCCAAGCGGCGAATCTGGCGACCGAAGGCGACGAGATGCGCCTCGATTTCTTTCGCGACACCGTGCTCGCAATAGATGTTCGCCCCCGCTTCGGCGAGCGCGGTTAGCACGGCTTCAGAAGTTTTGCCCGAAGCGGTCACGAACGCAAGCCTTTGGTCTTTGAGGGGGATTTCGGAAAGCGCGCCCGATTGCCGTTTCAGCGCAACCGGCGTTGGTACGCCCACCTCGGTTAAGATTTTTTTAATCAGCGGGTTTTTTCCCGCCGAAAGTAAGAGGTCGTTCATGCGTTACTCCTGGCTGTCGGTTGCGCATAGGCGGGTGCGATCGTGATGTGTCCCGTCGAAAATGCGAGGCCGCCCTTCGCTGCGCCTAAATAATAGTCGCCGTCGTCGGTTAAGAACACGCGGCAAACCTGCGGCAAGAAAAACGGTTTTTCGAAGCGAATCGAAATTTCGCTGAGCGGGTCGGCGACACCGGCAAAAATATTTTTTCGTAAACCCTCGTAAACGCGCCCCAACTGCGCGAAACCGTGCAGAATCGGTCGCTTAAAACCGAACGCGCGCGCATACGGCGGCAGGTAGTGAATGGGGTTGAAATCCCCCGAAAAGAAAGCGTACTCTAACCCGCTGCGTTCGTGCGCAGAGAACGATGCGACTTCGCGCGCATTGTCGGGCACGACGGCGTCGGCTTTCGGTATTTTATTTTGCTTGGGTGCAAGCGTGCGGCGCACGATCGACGTCTGCGTAACGGCAATCGCATTGCCTTCGCTATCGCGCGTCACCAGTTCTTGGTTCAAGATAATTCTGCGCTCGCCTTCGTCGAGAGAGACGAGCCGCGCGGTCACAACGAGTTTACCTTTTGCCGAAAGCGACTTGCCGAGCTTTACGCTGCAGCCGCCGTTCATGATCGCGGTGAGCGAATACGGTAAATCGGTCAAAGTCTGCATGAGTGCGGGAAATCCCCATTGTGGAAAAAGGTGAAACGGCAAGCGCCCGCGATAATCGGCCGCGTTGCCGCCGCAGCTTTTCACATAATCGGCGACAAGATTTTGCGAGGGGGGATTGCACGCTGTGCCGTATTCTTTCGGCGCAAACGTATAGGCGCTCTCGTCTTTCGCACCGCCTAAGCTCGAAAGCGCGGCACGCGCGAGCGTCATGAGCACGGGCAACTGTTCGGGAATATACGCGAGGTTCATTTGAGCTCCTTCGAAGTTTTACCCAGAAGGCGGCGCGCAATCACGAGTTTTTGAATTTGCTGCGTGCCTTCGAAGATGTCGAAAATTTTCGAATCACGCGCCCATTTTTCGAGCAGCAAATCTTCGCTATAACCCATTTGGCCGCAAAGCTCGACGCAGCGCAGCGTGAGTTCGTTGCCGACACGGCCCGCTTTCGCTTTCGCCATCGACGCTTCGAGCGAATTGGGCATACCGTTGTCGGCCATCCAAGCGGCTTTGAGCACAGAAAGTCGTGCGGCTTCGAGTTCGGCCTCAAGTCGGTAAAGTTCGGCTTCGATCGCGGGTAGATCCCACACATTTTTTTCGTAATGAAACGTGTACCCGGCTTTTTCAAAAAGTTCGCGCGTGACCTCGAGCGACGCCTGCGCCACGCCCAACGCCATTGCGGCAATAAGGGGGCGCGTGTTATCGAACGTCTTCATCGCGCCCGAAAAACTCTGTTCTGTTTCGATGGTCTCGCTGCCTAAAATATTCGTGCGCGGAATGCGGCAGTCGGTAAAAACCAAAGTCGCGGTATCGGACGCGCGAATGCCCAATTTTTTTTCGAGGCGTTCGACGCGCATGCCCGGCGTGCCGTGCTCGACGACGAACGATTTGATCGCCGCCTTGCCTTTCGCTTTGTCGAGCGTCGCCCAGACGACGACGAGCTTTGCGCGTTCGCCGCATGTCACAAAAATTTTCTCGCCGTTCAAGACCCACGAATCGCCGTCGAGGCGCGCCGTTGTAGAGATGTTTCCCGAATCGGAGCCTGCGCCGGGTTCGGTAATCGCCATCGACGCCCATTGGCTCGCGAAACGCGCCTTCTGTTCGTCGTTTGCGACCGCCGCAATCGCCGCGTTGCCGAGCCCTTGTCCGGGTATCGTCAAGAGCAGACCCGCGTCGCCCCGGCACATTTCAATCGTATTCAAGACCAGTCCCATATTCTTGCCGTTGCGAATTTCGCCCGGCGTCGGCGCTTTCTTGTCGCGGGTCGCGCCGCTCGCACCCAAGCTCGCGCCGCCTTCTTCCATACCGCGCATAATCGACTCGAACATATCGAGTTCGACTGGGTATGCGTGCTCGGCGCTGTCGTATTTACGCGAGATTGGGCGAAAGGTGTTTTCGGCGACCTGACGCGCGAGCAGCGTGATGTCGGTATATTTCTTGGGGATTTCTAAATTCATGGTGTTTCTCCTTAAATAGTTATTACATTTTGCGAAGCAAAATGTAATAACTATACATATAACGCTCCTTTAAGAATGGCGCTCGCTCTGAGCTGCCGATACCATAACTCGACCGGATGCTCGCGCGTGTAGCCGTGGCCGCCTAAAAGTTGCACCGCGTCGGTCGCAATCTTCATCGCATAGTTACTCGCCTGTAAGTCGGCGAGGTATGCTTCGCGCTTAAAGTCTAACCCGTGCTCGGCGCGACTGGCGGCGCGGTAGACCATGAGCCGCAGCGCCTCGTATTCGGTCGCCATGTCGGCGAGCATAAACGCGACGGCTTGGCGGTGCGTAATCGGTTCACCGAACGCTTCGCGCGCGTTGCAGTACTCGATGGCATAATCGATCGCGGCTTTCATCGTACCCACGGTGAGCGCTCCCAACGCGATTTGGCTCGACGCCATAAAGTGTTGCAAATCGAATTTGGTTTTACCTTCGCCTAAAAGACTGTCTTGCGGCAAGAGCGCATTCTCGATACGTAAGGTCGCAAGCGATGCCGCGCGTAATCCCATGTGGCGCTCTTCGTGCCAAGAAACACCCGGCTGGTCCTTTTCGATAATAAACGGCACAACGCCTTCGCCGGCAAGGCGCGCGAAAACTAGCACTGCGTCGGCGCTTTCACCCGCAACGACCATACGCTTTTCGCCGGTCAGCCAAAAGCCGCTGTGCGCGCGCTCGGCGCGGGTCGTGATTTTGTCGTAATCGAAGCGCAGCGTGTTTTCCATCACCGCGAGCGCAGCTTGTACGTACCGGTCGCCGGTAAAGGGCGCTAAAAAACGGGCACGCTGCGCATCGCTGCCACAATCATTGACGAGGTTCACGAACGAAAGCGATGCAAGAATTTTAAGCGCGAGCGCATAATCACCCAGCCCAAGTTTTTCTGCCAGCAGCGCAACGGTGACCGGGCTGCGTTCGTAGGCGGCACCGCCCGCCGCTTCGGGAATCGTCGCACCGAAGATTCCCGTTTGTACAATTTTATCGTAAAATTCGGCGGTGAGAACTTCGCCCTCGTCGGCGGTTTTGCCAGTGGGGCGCAGCACCCCCTTAGCAAACTCTTCGATCATGTCGCCGATCATCTGCTGCTCTTCGCTAAAAGTAAGATCGAAGAGCGGCTCGGCTTTTTTTTCGGGACGGTTAAGCTTTGAGGTGGGTACTAAATTTTGCAGTTGCTTAAAGACGCCCGTGAGTTCGGCGCCCGCTTTGAGCGCGGTACGCGATCCTAAATAGAGCGCTTCTTTGAATAAGGGCGCGACGCCCGTATCTTGCGCGAGTTGCGACCCGGCAATGCCGTTCATGACGCGCAGCCCGACAGCGGCGGCGGTTTCAATAATGTTGGCATTCGATTTTTTGGGTTTTGTTTTGGGCAAACTCATTATGGATAATATTATCCAATAAGCAACAGCACGTCAACAAAAATGAACTTTTGTTCAAGTTCGTGTTTTGTAAGCACCCTGAGCTGTTGTACGCAAATTCTCTGGCGAAATACGCAACATGTGATAAAAAAAGCTACGGCGTTTATTTTTCTTTACATTTTTCAACCGTTACTCGTAAAAATGATTCACGAAAGCAGTTTTCCTCTTTTCGAGCATCTTCTCTAACTGTTCGAAATGCATTTCTGTTGCCGCGAACCATTCGGCGGGGATTTCACGCAACACCGCAAGATAGTCGAACGCGATCAGCTTCGCCAGCGACTCGCTTTCGCGTACAGGCAGATGCGCGAACAGATGATTCTTTGGCAATTCGAGCGGCAAGTCGGTCGGTTGCGTTGTAATAAATTGGCAACTGCCGTGGTCGATGAGCCATATTCGCCGATTGCGATCGATCAAAAAATTCTGGCTGAGCTCGGTGCGATCGAAATTGCGAAAAAAACTATCGAGTGCCAGCATTTCTTCAAACGCTCGAGCATCCTCCGCAAGGGGAGCTATAGCGGTCAATGCCTCGGCGTTCGCAATAAATTCAATTCCCAAATTTGTGCCAAAACTTTTTTGCAAGATGTCGTCGAATTCGTCGGTGCCGAATCGCCAAGGATACCCGTGCGGAATGTCGATGACCTGCGCGTCGGGCACCGAGAAACCCAAGAGCGCCGCTGTTCTATTCACGATAAACTCTTGCATGAGACTCTGCGCGCCGTTGCCCGCGCCGCGCATTTTCAAAACGTATTGTTTCTCGTCGCTCGTGCGTATTCGCGTCGGAAACGAACTACCGCGATATTGCAATTCAAACTCGGCTAATGTGAGCATGCCCCGCTCACACGCGCTTCAACTGCGTAAATTTCAACAGAAATTTGCGCGTCTTGCCGTCGTCGAAAAAAATATGAATGCGCGCCGCATCGCCGTCGCCTTCGACTTTGAGCACACGCCCGCGCCCGAAATTGCCGTGTTCGATTTTCTCCCCGTTGGCGAAGGCGCCGCCCTTGGCTTGCGGATGGATTGTCGAACCAAAATCTGTTCTCGTGGGTTGAGCAGGCGTTTGCGCTTTGGGCGCGCGCGGAATAAAAGATTGCCGCACCGCACTCAGAGTGTGGCGACCCATCGAATAACTTTTCTCGAGGCGCACCAACCCTTCGGGAATTTCCGAAAAAAACGGCGAGACGCGCGCGGCTTCGTAAAAGCCCTGCGCCATGCGCCGTTCGGCAGCGGTGAAAAATAACCGCGTTTTCGCGCGCGTGACTGCGACGTAGAAGAGGCGTCGCTCTTCGCTGATATCGCCATCGCGCTCGGCTAAAAAATGTGGAAATAGATTTTTCTCGAAACCCGCAATAATCACGGTTTGAAACTCTAACCCCTTCGCGTTGTGAACCGTCATGAGGCTCACCGCGCCCGTTGCCGCATCTTTTTCTTCAGACTCGGTGTTCGTGATGAGCGAGATTTGTTGCAAATATTCGCCGAGGTTGGCGTTTTCGCTCGTGCGTTGGTACGTTAAGAGCGAATTGCGCAGCTCGCCGACATACTCCATGCGGCCCGTTTGCAAAAGGCGATCTTCTTCTTCGTACATTTTTGCGAGCCCCGATTTTTCTAAAAGTTCGTCGAGGAAAAATCCCAAATCGATCTTGTCTGTCGCCTTCTTTCTAAATCCCAATAGGTCTTTGGCGAAGCTTGCCGCCGCGTCGCGAGTTTTGCCAGAGAGGGGATTACCCTCTTTACTCGATAGTAAACCCAGAAAGTCGCTTTCGCTGCGCTCGGTACGCGCGCTAAAAATTTTTTCTAGCGACTTATCGCCGATGCCGCGCGCGGGGTTATTGATCGCGCGCGCAAACGCCGCCTCGTCGCTGCCGTTGACGATGAGGCGCAGGTACGCTAAGATATCTTTGATTTCTTTGCGCGCAAAGAACGACAGCCCGCCGTAGACACGATACGGAATTTTGGCTTGTAGCATCGCTTCTTCGATGAGACGCGATTGCGAATTGGTGCGGTAGAGCACGGCGATTTCTTGGGGTGCGGTATCTCTGAGCGCATTCTGCACGAGCGACACCACCTTCGCCGCTTCTTGCACATCGTCGCCCAACGTATAAAGAACCGGCGTCTCGCCGCCTGCGCGCTGGGTAAAAAGTTTTTTCGCCATGCGCTCGAAATTATTTTCGATAACGGCATTCGCAATATCGAGAATTATTTTTGTCGAACGATAATTTTCTTCGAGTTTGATGACTGCGGCGTCTTTGAAATCGGTTGCGAAATCGAGAATGTTTTTAACGTCGGCGCCGCGCCAGCCATAGATTGCTTGGTCGTCGTCGCCGACAACGCACAAGTTGCGATCGCGTGCGGCGACGTGCTGCACAAAACGATATTGCGCATAGTTCGTGTCTTGGTATTCGTCGATGAGCCAATAGGGGTAGCGATTTTGCCAGCGCTCTAACAGTTCAGGGTTCTTATCGAACAAGTGGCAGGGGAGCGAGATGAGATCGGCAAAATCGACGGCAAACGACGCACTTTTTTTCACTTCGTAGAGTCGATAGATTTCGGGTAAAATGTCGCCGAACTCGTATTCATCCAAATCGATCTCTTCGGCGAGGTTTTGCGGCGTCACCAGTTTATCCTTAAAAGAAGAAATCGTATTCGCAAAATAGCGATATTGCGTCTTCGTGTACTTGCCTTCGAATTTTTCAAGAATCTGCGACAACGCCTGTTGCTGGTCGCTGTCGTCCCAAATTGAAAAATTTTCGGGATATTCGAGCGCCTGCGCGTTGCGGCGCAAAAGATAAAGCCCGAGCGAATGAAAGGTGCGCACCGTGCATTCGGCACCAATCGGGCCTGCGGTATGCAAGAGCCGCTCGCGCATCTCGCCCGCCGCTTTGTTCGTAAACGTCACCGCCGCGAGTTTATATGCGGGCACTTTTTCGACATGAATGAGATACGCCATGCGGTGAATAATCGTGCGCGTCTTACCCGAACCTGCGCCTGCGAGTATCAAGAGCGGGCCTTCAGTCGTTTGCACCGCTTGCTGCTGCGGGGGATTGAGCTTTGCGAGAATGGTTTCTTTCCAATCAGACATATTCAGGTTCTACGCAGAATTTGCATCGGCCGAGTTAATCTTGCGCGTCGATTTGCATTATAGTTTTTTTCATCGAGTTGTGAATCGTTTTTTGATTTTGCGAACGGCGATATTGCAGCGGTGTCATTTGCATCGCTTTGAAAAATACCGAATTAAAATTCGATTTGGTACCGAAACCCGAGGCGAATGCCACCTCGATCACGGTAATTTCTGGGCTCTCGCGCAACATCCGTTTGGCCTCGGCGACGCGATATTCGTTCATGAGCACCGAAAAATTCTTTTGTAAGTGGCCGTTGATATATTCGGAAAGCTGGTGCGGCGTTAGCCGTAAAAGTTGCGCAAGTTTTTTTAACGAAAAACGATCGTCTAACCAGACTCTTTCCTCGCTTAACAAGATTGTTAAGTCTTTTGCAATCCGCTCTGTATCGATACCGCGCAGTTGCGAATTGAAATATTTTTCGTGCCGCGCTTCTTCTTGCAACGGCAAGAAAAATTCGGGATAGCGAATCGAAGCGACGTAGCCGAAGACGACACTGAGCGCAATCAGCGTGCAGCTCACGCTCAACAGGTCGATGCTGTGTAGAAAAATACTCGCTAAGGCAATTGTCGGCGTCACTATCGAACCCACCACAAAAATAATAATATAAAGCCGTATCCCTGATAGTTCGGCGCGCGGTAGGCGAAATACGAAGCGCACCGCATAGGCGCTATAGAGATAATAACCGATATTGAAAACAAACGCGAGCATTGCCAACAGATCGTGAACGTCGTAAGATTTTATCGAAAAATTTTCACGCAGCTCGGCGATCGACAAGTGCCGTTCGGGATAAAGTGGCGAGGCAACATAAAATAGACAGAGAACGGCGGGAAGCCACTGTAGAACGATGACCGGCAGAGGGACATCCTCGTCGGGGAGTAGCGAAAATTTCAAGAAGTAATGAATCGCCGGCCCGAGCGTAAACAATACCGGCAAGTGCCAGTGCAGCCACGCCGGTTGCGGAAACACCGTTCGGTCGACCAGCGTACCCGCAAAGTAGAGAATATAGCCGAGCGACGCGAGCGTTAATAATAAATAACGGTGGCGCGGTGTGTGACGACCCAAAGACGCGCGTGCAATAAGTTGCAAGAGCGCGAGCAATGCACAAAAGATGAAGAAATAGCCGAGCACGTATCGAGTTTTGGCGCGGTATTTTGTCGGTAAACCGTAAAAAGTGGATTGCTCGCGGTGCAATGGCGGGGTGCGTTATTAAAAATTGCGCTTTTGAAGACCATTTTTATAAAAATGGTCGATTTTCAAGAAAATTCACGGTAAACACCGGCTATGGAATTCCACAGCTGCGCTTGCGCTTGCACAGTGGGGGGCCAAATTCTATTTTTGAGGAGTTAAACATGAGTACAATCGCTACAACAGAAAGAACAGCTAAGGATTTCAGCCGGTCGGGCGCAACTGTCCACAACGGGCGCTATACATTGGATAGCCTCGCAGATATGAGTTCTGCCGAGCTCGAAAATCTCTATCGCTCGAGCGGCTTACCCGAAGATTTGACCAAAATTTCCGGTCGCCCGAAAGGACGCATGCTCACCGTGCATCACACCGACGGTACGTTGGCCTTCGCGCCGCTACGCGCATTTGCGAGTATGAACATTTTTCCTTGGGACGGTAAAAGCTTTTCGCATCAAGGGGCGGGCAAAGGCGATGGGATTAACCGCGTCAAGTTGCTCTTTGCACAATTCGACTGGTTTTCTTTCAAGACGCGCGCCGAGCCGTCGGCGATCGATGGTAAACCGTGTATTTTTCTCGATTACGAACAGCCGGGCAATCCCTTCTTTATTGCGCGCATTCACGACGAGATTCGCGAGGTCTCTCCCGGTCTCTATATGGGCCCGGCAATGTGGAAGCGGAGCGGCGAAGGCCCGTTACTCATTCTCTGGTTCGCCGTCGATTTTAACCAACAGCGTTGAGGCAGATTTTTCGGACGAGCCGCGCAGCAGAAGCGTGGCTCGTAGGTACTCCCCATGCTATGCTAAAAGAATATCGAGATTGAGCAGAATCATCACCACCAGCATATAGATAATCGAAGCGAAGAATGCTTTGCCGTATTGTTCTTTTCGATAGATTCCCCTTACTGTGGTATAGACATAGTATAAAGAAGCAATCCCACTGCCGATAAGATAAAACCAACTGTAGCCAGCAGCGAGGCCAACCGCGAGCGCCAACGGCGGCAACGACAGCCCATAAATGAGAATATAGAGCCGCGTATATTCATCGCCAAAAACCACCGGCAACACGGGCACTCCGCCCTTGGCATATTCACCCTGAATCTTGAGAGCGAGCGCCCAGAAGTGCGCGGGCTGCCAGAGCATCATAAAGGCGAAGAGCAGCCACACGTCGGGGGCGAAGCGGTCACTCACGCCGTACGCGCCGATGAGAACGGGCAGCGCCCCCGGCAGGCCGCCGACGATTGCGCCGAAAGGGCCGCGGCGTTTCAAGTAGCGCGTGTACCACACGGCATACGACCAGATCGCGAGTACGGTAAAACCGGCAGCGTACCAGCGCTGGTAGAAGACGAGCGGCACGAGTGAAATCGCCGATGCGACCCATGCGAGCGCCCACAGCTTTTTTGCGCCGACGCGGTCGATCGCTTCTGATCGCCACAGCGTGCGCCGCATATTTTTATCGAGATCGTAATCGAAGAGGTTGTTCATAATCGCCGAGCCGCCCGAAGACAGCGTCAGCGAAACGAGAATCCATGTGGCTTCATACCACGTCGGCAACGAGCGGCGCGCCATGAGCATGCCGGTAAAGCCGGTGACGACCACGCTAAATATTATAGAGCCTTTTGCTAGGCGCACGACATCGCGCATCGCTCGATTGTTCTTGAAGGCGAGTTGTGGCGCAAAGGTTAAATGCAATTTACGCGGGCGTGGCGGCGGCGGCTATGGTTGCTTCATGAGCAACACCATCTACGGTGTTTCTGCGGCGAATATTGCTGGCAAGTTAGTCGAACTCGCCGATTTCAAAGGTAAAGTTGTTCTCATCGTCAACACGGCGAGCAAATGCGGGTTTACTCCGCAATTTGCCGGGCTAGAAAGTCTCTATGAAAAATATAAAGATAAAAATTTTGTGATTTTGGGTTTCCCGTGCAATCAATTTGGCGCGCAAGAGCCGGGGAGCGCAAACGAAATCCAAGAATTTTGCCAATTAAATTATGGCGTCAAATTTCCCATGTTCGGCAAAATCGATGTCAACGGCGCCAACGCACACCCGCTCTATAAATTTCTCACGTCGACAAAGCCCGGTATACTCGGCACCGAGGGCATAAAATGGAATTTCACCAAGTTTCTCATCGACAAAAATGGTGAGCCGGTAAAACGCTATGCTTCGACGACGAAACCCGAAGACATCGTCGGCGATATTGAAAAATTATTGGCTGAATAAACGCGAGCAGCTCGCGTCTATTACCATACAACTTTTACGTTCGTATATTTCTTGATTGCGGTGTCTGGCGTCACTAACGTAAGCTTGTGAAATGCCGCCGTCGCCACCAGAATACGGTCTGCGGGATCATTATGGTGCGCAGGCAGACTCGTCGCCAAAAATAAAATTTTTGCCGTGAGCGCAAGATCGGCGAGACTATGAAATTCGAGCACTTCTTGAAACCACTCTTGCGGCTTCATGGGCAATTGCAGCTTCTTTTTTTGATATTTGACGCCAATTTCAAACGCAGAAATCGCCGAGACGTAGATCGCACCTTGCTTCTTGTCGAGTAACGTCTGCACTTTTTTCGGCAATTGTCGGTAATCTTGTGCAAGCCAAAGAAGAGTGCAGGTATCGAGGAGTATCATGCGAGCTCGGGCCATTCGTCGGCAGTCAACGGCTCAACCGGATCATAATGAAACTTGATTTTGCCGAGTTTAGGACTACGTTTGAGCGCCGAGCCCAAAGGCTCGATCGGCACAATTTGCGCGACGGGTTTACCGTTACGGCAAAGCGTCACCGTTTCGTGCTGCGTCTCGATGTCGGCAACGATGCTCGAAAGCGACGATTTTGCGTCGTGAATATTAAAAAACAGCATTAGCTAGACTTAGCTAAAATTCTTGCCCTGTCAAGTAAAAAAGCTCAAGGTAATTTACTTATGTCCTTGGGAAAAACGCCGAAGATTAAGACATGAAAACCCAGATTATGAGCAGAGAAATGCCCGTCGAAGAACTCGTCATCGTTCTGCGCGACGAGCTTGCGGCGCACCATAAGCTGTTGCAACTCGAAATGGCAAAGCGCGAGGCAATCGTCGCGCGCGACGGCGAACTCTTAAAAACGTCTGCGGGCGAACAGGCGGCTGAACTCGTAAAAATCGATCTTCTCGAAAGTCGTCGGGAGAAGATTTCGCGTAAAATTATAGCGCAAGAGCAACCGGGGGAAATCCGCCTGACCGACATTATCGCCTCGACTGCGGTGTCGGCACCCGAAAAAAAAGAACTCGGACGTTACCAAAGCGCGCTCAGAGCAGCGCTCGTAGAACTTAAAAAACTCAGCGACATCAACGCGCGGATGCTCGTCGATAGCCGCGATCTTTTCAAAGAGATGCTCGCGAGCCTTGCGGGTAGAAATCTTGAGTACGGTGGCGTGCGCACGCGCCCTGTGCTCGTCGACGCGAATTGTTGATAAGCCCTAATAGGAGAACAAAATGCCATCGACATTCATGGGAATCGAAATCGCGCGGCGCGGTATTGCAACGCACCAGCAAGCGCTGACGACGACCGGCCACAACATCTCGAACGCCGACAACAAAAACTATGCGCGCCAGCGCGTCGATATGGAGACGATGCACCCGCTCTACGAACCGTCGCTCAATCGCGCGTCGGGTGCGGGACAACTCGGCCAAGGCCCGAAAGCCGGCGCGGTCGAGCGTGTGCGCGACGAATTTGTCGACGGGCGCATTCATAACGCCGAGCAGACGAAGGCGCAGTGGGAGACGCGCGAGAAGTATTTGCACCAAGTCGAGGTCGTCTACAACGAACCGTCGGACGATTCGCTGCGCGCCTCGCTCGATCGCTTCTGGCAGTCGTGGCAAGAGCTCTCGCAGTTTCCCGAAGAGATGAGCCACCGCGAACTCGTGCGTACGCGCGGCCGCGAAGTGACGTTTCGCATGCGCGATACTTTTCAAAAGCTTTCCGACTTGCGTCGCCAAGCCGATTTTGAATTTACCGTCAGCGTCGGCCGCGTCAACGACATGGCGACGCAGATTCGCGATTTGAACGACCGCATCATGAAGTCGCAGGCGGTGGGCGACAGACCCAACGATCTCATGGGTAAGCGCGATGCGCTTGTGCAAGAACTCTCGAAGCTCGCCGACATCACGCTCGAAAAACAAGACCCCGACGAATTCATCGTCTACCTCGGCGGCGAAATGCTCGTGCAGGGTCGCGTGCAGCACAAAATTTTATTGCAAGGCGACGCGGCGAACGAAGGTATGCAAAAAGCCGTGTGGGAGCATAACGGACAAAAGACGCTCTTTCGTGCGGGCAGCGTGCAGGGTCTTATCGAAATGCGCGACATCGCGATTCGCGAGAATATCGAAAAGATGGATTTGCTCGCAGTGAATCTTGCCGACACCGTGAACGAAGTTCACCGCGATGGATTCGGTCTCACCAAAGAAACGAATATTAATTTCTTTCGCATCGACCCGTTGTCGCGCAACATTCGCGGCAACTACGATCTTTCGGGCGACGGCGTCGACGACACGAGCGCGATCTTCAAGGTCGCGGGTAAAAATTCTCTCACCGCCGACCGCCCGATCGGCGTCGCAGGCACGATGACGTTTTTGAAAAACGACGCGGAGCACACGCCGGTCTACGTCACGTATCGCCCCGATATGTCGCTCACCGACGTCATCAACGCCGTCAATCGTTCGGACGCGGGCGTCGTCGCTTACCTTAACCACAACAACAATCTCGTACTCAAGGGCCGCGAAGCGAAAGATAACTATCTCACGAATTTCATGATTCGCCACGTCGAAGATTCGGGCGAGTTCTTAGTCGGATTTTCCGGCCTACTGCAAAATTCGGGTACAGCGGGTGCGTTCGACTACCGCCGCACCGACGAAATCAATAAATTGCAATCGACATTAGATCGCATTAGCTTGACTTCGATAATTCACCCGGCGGGGGGAATGCAACTTTCGAACGAAATCGAGGGTAACACCGCGCTCATCGCCGCAGGTATGGGCAAAGACATCGGTGGCACGGGCGACGCCAACATGGCGTTCGGCGCGAAAGACGGCGGCAACGCGCTGCGGATTGCGCAAGCGATGCGGCATAAGCCGACGATGGTGGGCGAGCACCGCAACAGCGACGAGTTCTATAACGCGCTCATCGCGAAAGCCGGCGTCGAATCGAAGAGTGCCAAAGAACAGGTCGAGAACCAGAAACTCATTCTGACGAATCTTGAAAACTTAAGACAATCCGTCATGGGAGTTAACCTCGACGAAGAGATGGCCGCGATGGTGCAGTTTCAGCACGGCTACAACGCCGCCGCGCGCGTCATGCAAACGATGAACGAGCTTCTAGATAAGTTAATCAATCATCTGTGACGCCCTCTTTCACAGATTGACTTTTCCTCTCCCTGCGGGAGAGGGTAGGTGAGGGTTAGAAGGAGAAAAAAAATGATACGTGTAACCAACTTGATGCAAAATAATACGATGATATCGACCTTGAATCGGCATCAGGTCGCGATGGATAAAACCGAGCGCGAACTTTCGACGGGCTCGAAAATTCAATTGCCGTCGTCCGACCCCGTCGCGGCGGCAAACCAGATGCTCTACCGCACGCGCCTCACCGAGCTCGAACAATACGACCGCAATATCGGCGAAGCGAAAGACCGTCTCAACGTGATGGACGGCGAGATCGACCGTGTCGGCGAAATTTTTCAGCGTATGCGCTATCTCACCATACAGGCGGCGAACGGCACCAATAGCGGCTTCGAGCTGAAAGAAGCCGTTGCGAAAGAAATCAACCAGCATCTCTTAGCGCTCATCGACATCGCCAACAGTAAAGACGCGACTGGGCGCAGCCTCTTCGGCGGCAGCGTGATCGAACGCGATCCGTTTTTGCCCGTCTATTCGCATTTGCAAACCGCCGGCATCGACCAAGGTAACGCCGTGACAGGCGTGCAATACCAAGGCGACATTCAAGTGCAGAACCGCGAGATCGAGCGCAACGAGCAGATGGATATTACGCTGCCCGGCAACCGCGTTTTCTGGGGCACGAACACTTCGATCGCCTCGAACAAAGATTCGGCGGCGTTCGTTGCGCAGGGCGATCAGCTCATCGCGTTGAACGGCGTGCGTATACAAATTTCTGCCGGCGACACGATCAACGACATCATCGACAAGATCAACACCGCGCCCGTTGAAGTGCGCGCGAGCAAAGGTTCGCAAGACGATCTCATTCTCACGAGTAAATCGCCGCACCAAATTTGGCTCGAAGATTTAGAAGGTGGCACCGTGCTGCAAGACTTGGGGCTTATCGACGGCGCGAACCCCGAGCCGCCCAACAACTTTGCGACGACCGCGACGGTCTCGGGACTCTCGATTTTCGAGACGGTGATTATGCTGCGCGACGACCTCATCAAGGGGGATGTCAAACTCATCGGCGGCCGCGACCTCGAGGCGTTGGATAGCGCGCTCGAAAACGTTTTGCGTTATCGCTCCGAAGTGGGCGCGCGCGTCAATCGACTTGAGCAGCACGAAAAGCGCGTTGCGTGGGATACGACGTACACAAAAGAGCTGCTCGCGAAAAACGAGAGCGTCGACGTGACGCAATCGATTATCGATCTCAAGTGGCTCGAAGCCGTGCATTCGTACGCATTGCGCGTCGGCGCGGGTATTGTGAAGCAAACTCTTATGGATTTCTTACGATGATAGCTTCCGGGACAAAAGGGGTTGTTAAGGGGATCAACGCTCCCCTTAAACTATTCCCCTCAGTTCCATGGGGACTGATTAAAATGCGCGATAGCGCATTTTTGGCAGGCTACCATGCAATTTGATACGCGCGCTTTAGGCAAAATCGAAATCGAGACGGCGAATCAGATTTTCTTTCCCGAGGGACTCTTTGCATTCGAAGCGTTTCGTCATTTTGCGTTGTTGCCGACAAAGTCGGGTAGTACGTTCCATTGGCTACAATCGCTCGAAGATGCGAAGCTCGCGTTTCTGATGACGTCAGTCTCAGCATTGACGCCGACGTACGACCCGGGAGTGCCTGCGCAGTATCTTTCGCTCATTGAAGCGGGCGTACAAACCGAAGCCGAGATCTGGGGGATTATTACCGTACCTGCGGGTAAGCCCGAACAGATGACAATCAACCTGCAAGGCCCGGTCTTAATTAATCGCGCAAAAAAACTCGGCGGACAATTTGTCTCCGAAGACCCGACGCATCTGGTGCGTACCGCGTTACTCGATTTAGTCGACCGTAGCTCGACCACTTCGGCAGGGCAGGGGTAATGCTCGTTCTCGCGCGGCATGTGAACGACTCGATCGTCATCGGCGAAAACGTCGAGATTGTAGTCGTTGAAATCAAAGGCGACCAAGTGAAGCTCGGCGTTAAGGCGCCGAAAGATGTGAAAGTCTTTCGCGGCGAAATCTATGCCGAGATTCAGAAAGAAAACGTCGCGGCGGCAGGCTCGGCGCTACCGCCCGATCTCGATCGCTTCATGAAGAAGCGTTAAAAGAAATCGAACCAGGCGCCGAGCATGACTTGCGCATACGGGCCCGTCAAATAGACGTTCGGGCCGTTTGTCACTGGAATCATTTCATTGATACCGCCGGCGAACCATTGGCTACGCAAAAAGGCAAAATCATAACCCGCTTTCACTCCTAACGCGAGACCGAAGACGCCTTTGTCGGCGGCCAGTATCGGCAAACGGTATGTCATCTGAATACCCGGTGAGACGATGAGCGAAAGCGAACTAATCACGGCGCCGCGCTCGCCCGTCGCCATCACGTTTGCGAACGTATCGCTCTGCGTGTTGGTGACGAGCAAATTATAACCCGCAACACCGACGCCGAGGTATGGCGCGATGTCGAGGCGGTCGCTCGTGTAAAAAAGAAATCCGATAATCCCCTGCAATTTGATTGCCGAAAACGAGGTGCGCATGTTGTTGGTGCCGATTGTCGAATCGCGGCTCTGCCCATAGAGCCAAGCGCCATCGACGCCAAGTAAAATACGATTGAGAGAAACTTGCGCGGTGCCGCCAATACTGAAAAAATTCTCGGGCGCGCCTTGGTAGCCTTTCTGGCCGAGTTGACTGTTGAGATCGGAGAGCGAAAGATTTTCCCAACCTAAGGTCACGGCACCCGTGATATGGCGCACCGTCAACCAATCGAAAACCTTGAGGCCGTTGCGCGCTTGGTTGCGGCGATCGACGCCGTCGACGTGCGGCGCGCGCCCGTCGCTATAGACCGTCGTTTCGATTTCGCTACGCGGTATCTTGCGCAGCGTTTCGTCTTTATGTTGTACGATGACATATTCAGAAGTCTCGTTTTCAATCTTGCCCGACTC
>JAFEGD010000123.1 GCA_018240245.1 Spirochaetota bacterium
CGGTCATGTCGCGTTTCGAGCACACGAGTAGACTTTCAATCATATAGAGACCCAAGCGCGTGAAATCGGCAAGGTATACAAGCCTACCCGCGATAAAGACCATCGAATCGGCAAATTTACGCGCTTCTTTACTGTGCTTGAAAAGCAGGCCGTACATGACCGCAGTGTCGAAATGGCTCAAATGGTTGGACACCAGCGTCACAGGATATTTACCGAGCAGCGGCAAAATTTCTTCGAGATTTTCTTCGCCCTCGATATGAAATTTTGCGAGCATCGGCGACAAGAACTCGATCATAAAATCGCGCAGTTTTTCGTCGCGCTGCGAATAGACGCCGACTTCTTCGAGCTTCGACTCGTCTTTGAACGTTTCCATCACGCGCGGTATCGGCGTATCGACAGAGAGCTTTAAGTATTTGATGAGAATTTCTTTCGCTTTATCTTCTTTAAGACCCGCGTTCATGAACATGTGGATGTTCTTAAAAAACTCGCGCTGCCACGGCGCATACGTGCCGCCGTCGAGCGTCGGTTCTTTACTTTCTTTGGACATGGACGCAGCGAGACAAAAATGTGACGGCTCAGTCAAGAAAATTTATAGAGTTAGAAATCCCCATTTAAGTTCGCTTTTTTCTGTTCAGCGTACACCGCTACCGAAACATAGCGCCATGAAAGGCGATAAAAAAGTCATCGAACTGCTCAATGCGCATCTAAAAAACGAACTCACGGCGATTAACCAATATTTCCTCCATGCGAAGATGCTCAAAAACTGGGGAGTCGATAAGCTCGCGGCGCACGAACATAGAGAATCGATCGACGAGATGAAGCACGCCGACGAGATTATCGAACGCATATTGTTTCTCGAAGGTCTACCAAACTTACAAGACTTAGGCCGCCTACGCATCGGCGAAACGGTTCCCGAAATTATCAAGTCTGATTTAGATATGGAAATCGCCGTTTTGCCTTTGTTAAAAGAAGCCGTTCGGCAATGCGAATCGGTTGCCGATTTTGTTTCGCGTGCCTTATTCGCAAAAATTTTGGCATCCGAAGAAGAGCATATCGATTTTCTCGAAACACAGTTAGATCTCATAGAAAGTATGGGTTTGCAGAATTATACCCAATTGCAAACTTCTGCGGCGAGTTAATTACACGCATCTCTGGCAAAGGCAGAGATGCGTGTAATTTGATTTACCCCGTGTCTCTGCGCTAAATTCTAACCTTATATGTTGTCCATCACCCGGCGCCGGGCGGCAGTGGCCGTCGTGCTCGCCCTTCTTTTTGTAGTGCATGTTCCGCTCACGAGCCAAGCGAAAGCCGCAGAACCGCTCGCGATGCAAGTGGCTAAACGCGGCGACCCCAGAGTTAAGCATACGATTGAAACACAAAATTTTCGCGTGACATTTTCTGAGCAAGGCGCGCGCATTCTAGAATTCAAAAACCGCGATACCGCATACCCGCGCCGCGATAATTCAGACATCGTGATGCCCGATGCTGAAATACTGCTCGCACCCTATATCGGCACCGTTGGCACGGCGACGCAATATGCCGACAGTAATCTCTCGGCGATGGTTTTTGCGGCCTTTAACTTTGCCAAAGAAGAAAACGCCGATTTCGTTAAAATTACCGCAAGTGCCCCGGTAGTTTTACTCGCCGATAAGAATCGCTATGATGCGACATTTGTAAAAGAATTTGTTTTTCTCAAAAAAGCCCCCTACTTCAAATTTTCAATCGAGATTCGCAGCACCGCTGCTCTCAAGTTGCAAAACTTGATGCTCTACGCGCTGCCGATTATCGGCCCGAAACCCGAAAGCCAAGGTAGCTTTCGCGACTACCACCATTATAGCCACGGCGAGAAATTTGAATTGGCGTACAGCGGCGGCGGTGGCGGCGGTTTTAGCTGCGGCGGATCGACCACTGCGGAAAAGATTATTAACGGCCCGATTGACTTTTTCGGAAGCTCGTCGCGCTTTTTAATCTTGAATATGCAGCCGCTCTTCGCGGCCCGCAGCGCCAGCATTATGCCCGAATTACATGCGCCCGAGACAAAGCAGTTATTACGTACGCAGACGATTCATATCAACTTGGGCGACGTCGTCGTCGAAAAAGATAAACCCGCACGCTTCGAGTTCATCTCGTATATGGGGCCCAAGCACGAATCGAATCTACACCCCGACGACGACGCGCGGCGCATTATGCCCGATCTCGCGAAATTCCATAAGAATCTCTATAAATCGTTCGACTTTGGTATTACCGAGCCGATTCGCGACATTATTGTTTCGTCGCTGAATCTTCTTTATAAAGTGATTCCCAACTACGGAATCGGAATCATCTTAATTGCGCTGCTCCTCAAGCTCGCGTTTTTTCCGCTCAACCAAAAGCAAGCCGAAGCGATGAAACGCATGGGCGAGTTGCAACCCAAAATCAAAGAAATCAACGAGCGCTACAAAAATAATCCGCAAGAAAAGCAGCGGCGGATTATGGAGATGTATAAGACGCACAAGGTCAACCCCGTGAGCGGTTGTTTGCCGATGCTCATACAGTTGCCGGTTTTTATCGCCATGTACTCCGCCTTTTCCGATGCGTACGATCTCTGGAAATCGCCGTTTATCCCCGGTTGGATTCCCGATCTCTCGCAGCCCGACCATGTGTTCTCGCTACCGGCAGCTTGGCCTTATGTCGGCGGGTTTGCAATTCATCTTTTGCCGATTGTTATGACAGTGTCGCAATACTTTCAGACAAAGCTCACGCCGACCTCGGGCGACGACAACCAGCGTAAGATTATGTTGCTCATGCCATTCATGATGCTTTTCCTTTTCTACGCAATGCCTTCGGGAGTCGTTCTCTACTGGACAGTACAAAACGCTCTTTCTATCTTTCAGCAAGTCTATACGAACAATAAGAATAAAAAAGCAGCGGCAGGATAAAACAATGCAAATTCTCGAAGTACAAGCGCTCAGCGAAAAAGAAGCTCTCGACGAGAGCTTAGCAAGTCTCGGCACGACCGAAGACAACATCGAACTCAGCGTTCTCAAAAAAAGCAGTTCGGGTTTTTTAGGCTTAGGCCAAAAGACACTGGGGATTTATAAAATTAACGCGATTCGCGGCAAGACACCGCTCGCGGTGATTATCCGTGGCGTCTTGACGACGCTCTTAGGCCACATGGGTTACTCCGTGACCGTCAAAGATTACCGCACGGTCGAAGAAGGCAAGCTCATGGTCGATTTAGAGAGCGAATTTGCCGGCTACATCATCGGCAAACACGGGCGTACGCTCGAAGCGTTGCAGTTTATGGCAAACCTCATCGTCGAAAAAATTACCGGCGAACAACCGAAGATTCTGCTCGACATCGAAAATTACCGCGAACGCCGCGCGCAACACCTCATGGAAATCGCGCGCAAGACGGGCGAATACGTGAGCCGCACCGGTAAGAGCCGTCTCTTAGACCCGCTCAATCCGTACGAACGCCGTTTGGTTCACATGGCGTTGCAAGACAACGAAATCGTCAAAACCGAATCCGAGGGTAACGGCGTCTACAAGCGCGTGCGCGTCTTTCGGGTTGCAACTCCTGCAGCGGGCGATGCCGCGAACGAAGTCTTAATTACCGAAGAGAACATCGGCAATATCCGCTTCGACGAGGGCAAAGATCCCGAAGGCGCCGACGATATCGATTTTAACAGCGAAGACAGACACCGCTGAACGCGAGGGGCGGTGAATAGGCAAGAATTGCCTAAAGGTCTAACCGCACAGTTTTTGCAACAGCGAGAAGCGATTTGCGCTCCCGCAACCCCGCTTACTTTCGGCAAAGGCAGTGCGAGTCGCTCGGCGATTGCGATTATTCGTGCGACGGGCAGTCATACTAAAAACGGCACGCCGATTTTTTCTGCCTTAGGCGACACCTTCAAAACTCAATCGGGCAAAACGGCCGCCGCATTAAAGCCCCGCATCAGCCATTACGGATTACTCGCGGCGGAAAATTACGAAATCGACGATGTTGTCTTTATTCGCTTCGATGCGCCGGCGTCTTTCACCGGCGAAGATGCGTTCGAAATCCATTGCCACGGTAACCCGCTCATTGTAGAAAATATTCTACAACTGCTCCTACGCTTGGGTTTTCGTATGGCGACACCCGGCGAGTTCACGCGGCGCGCGTATCTAAACGGCAAGCTCGCGCTCGATGCCGCTCAGGCGATTTCTGAAATTATCGACGCACAGAGCGCCGAGGCTCTCAAAGCCGCGCGACGCCTCAAGAGCGGTTCGTTTCGCCACGAACTCTTGCAACTACGCTCCGACCTCATGAACCTGAGTGCCGACCTCAATGCCGAACTCGATTTTATCGACGAAGACATTGCGTTCGCAACGCTCGACACGAAATTAAAGATCGTGCGTTCTGTGCGCGAACGCGCGCTGAAGCTCAAGCGCGACGCCGAGCGCTTCGACGCATTGCGCGGCGGTGTGCATATCGCGATTGTCGGGCCTCCGAATGCGGGTAAATCGTCACTCATGAACCGGCTGCTCGGCGAAGAGCGCGCGATTGTGAGCGAGATCGCCGGCACAACACGCGACTATCTCGACGCCGAACTTGAACTCGCGGGTTTTAATGTGCGCCTTTTCGATACGGCGGGTCTCAGAGAAAGCGACGATGCTATCGAAAAAATCGGCATCGAACGCACGCGCACGCTCATGCAGCGCGCGCATATTATTGTAAATCTGCACGACGGTGGCGCCAGCAAGGCCGCGCTGCACGCGCACGCTGATTTGCCCGACACCGCAGTCGTCGTCGATGCGATAAACAAAGAAGATTCGCTTTCACCAGTATGGCGGGCGCTGCGTCAGACCGCATACAATAACCTAATTTTCATCTCTGCCAAAACCGGTACCGGCATCGACAGCCTACTCGAACAGCTAAGCGGGCTTATCCGCGAGAGGGCTCCGCAAGAGGCCTTGCCGTTGAACGCTTGGCAGCAACAGGTCTTAGGCGAAATCGCGACAGGTCTGGAGAATACTCTATTGGCTCTCACAACGCACGAGTTACCCGAAATTATTGCGCATACGGTCGGCACGGCACTCGAGCACATCGCCGAACTTTCGGGCGATATTTCAAATGACGATATTCTCGGTCGTATTTTCAGCCGATTTTGTATCGGAAAATAATCCAACAAAAAACTTAAATCGCGAATCTAATCGTTTTTTGTTGACGGGCGCCCTGCTCCTTTATATTAAACCAATAAGTTAATTAACCTTTTAGATAAATAGGAGTAACTATGAGCAAGGTAAAAGTCGCCGCATTCGGCATCTCTCTCGACGGTTTTGGCGCAGGAGCAAATCAAAGTTTAGAAAATCCGTTAGGCGTGCGCGGGCCTGAGCTGATGCAATGGGTTTTCCCCACCCAATATTTTCAGCAGATGCACGGCGATAGCGCAAAGGGTGGCACGACGGGAATCGATAACGATTATGCGGTGCGCGGTTTTGAGAATATCGGCGCATGGATTTTGGGACGCAATATGTTTGGGCCTATTCGGGGAAGTTGGCCCAATGACGATTGGAAAGGCTGGTGGGGGGAAAATCCGCCGTACCATGTGCCAATCTTTGTACTCACGCACCATGCTCGCAAACCGCTTGAAATGGCGGGCAACAACACGTTCTACTTTGTCACCGACGGTATCGAGTCGGCGCTCAAACAAGCCAAGGCCGCTGCGGGCGGTAAAGACGTGCGCATCGGCGGCGGAGTGCAGACGGTGCGGCAATATTTACAGAAGGGGCTCGTCGACGAAATTCACTTTGCGCACTCGCCGGTTTACTTAGGCGAGGGAGAAAATCTCACGGCGGGTCTCAATCTACCAAAAATGGGATTTCAAATCGCGGAAAAAAAACAGGGCGAAGGTGCGCTCCACATTATGCTGAAAAAAGGCTAGTCCGTGACGCATTCGACGACCACTACCGATCACTTGAGCCTCACTTTCGCGGCGCTCGCCGACCCGACGCGGCGCGCGATGCTCGCGCGTTTGGGCAAAGGGACGGCGACCGTCGGCGAGCTTGCGAAACCGTTTTCGCTGAGCGGTCCGGCGATCACTAAGCACTTAAAGGTACTCGAAAAAGCCGGGCTCATCACGCGCGAAAAAGAAGCGCAATGGCGCCGCTGCCGCATCGAAGCACAGCGGCTAAGAGAGGCGAACGAATATATCGAAAAATATCGCCAATTCTGGGAAGCGAGTTTCGATCGATTAGAAGTTTATTTGAAGAAGCTGCAAGCGAGTACCTCGTCTCCTACCCCTCTCTTTCAGGAGAGGGGTGGCGAAGCCGGGGTGAGGCAAAAAGGAGAAAAAAAATGAAAACAACAAAAATTACGGTCAGTGCAACCGTCAATGCACCCATCGCAAAAGTCTGGGGGTTTTGGAACAAACCAGAGCACATCACAAAATGGAACGCAGCGCACGAGTCATGGCACTGCCCGAGCGCGAAGAACGACCTCAAGGTCGGCGGCAAGCTACAGTCGCGTATGGAGGCGAAGGACGGTAGCTTTGGCTTCGATTTTGAAGGGACCTACAACGAGGTTGTCGAGCACAAACGCATTGCCTACACGATTGCCGACGGCCGTAAGGTTGAAACCGATTTCAGCGTAGTAGACGGTAAAACCAAAATCGCAACGGTATTCGAAGCCGAGGCGCAAAACTCTGTCGAAATGCAACAGGGCGGCTGGCAGGCGATTCTGGATAATTTCAAAAAATACGCCGAAGCAAACTAAAACGACAATTCAGTAAAAGGAGAAAACCATGAAATTCGAAGTCGATAAAGCGAACAAAACAATCGATATCAGTAGGGATTTCGAGGCCAGCCAGAGCAATGTCTGGCATGCGTTTACGACAAAAGAAGGACTCGATGCGTGGTGGGCACCGGCGCCATGGAAATCGAAAACCACGCAGATGGATTTTGTCGTCGGCGGCAAACGAATCTATGCCATGGTTGGGCCTGCGGGCGAAGAGCATTGGGCGGTTCAGATTTTTACGGCAATTTCTGCGCAAGATAGTTTTGGCTTCGAAGATGCCTTCTCAGACAAAGACGGCATCGTCAATGCGGCAATGCCGAGCATGCACTGGAGTCTAAATTTTTCGAGTTCAGGCGCCCAGTGTACGGTCGCCATATTGATCAAGGCTCAATCGCTCGAGGCTTTGGAGCAAATTATCCAAATGGGTTTCAAAGAAGGGTTCACGATGACCTTGGATGCGCTCGCGGCGCAGCTCTCGAGTTCAAAAAAATAAAAGACTAATATGCCAAAGAGAAAGGACACAACAAAATCTAAAAAAAAGACCGAGCGCAATAATATGCACGGAGCGGCGCGCGCACCAAAATCCAAAACTGGAGCAGTGTCCGTACGATACGTCGGTTCAAAAGCGCATTCGATCACTCCCTTTCTGATGTTCAACGCTAATCCCGAAGAGGCCGCGCAATTTTATGTGAAGGTCTTCAAGAATTCGAAAATCTTAAGTTCGAGCCCAATGCAGGCGGATTTCATACTGAACGGACAAAGATTTTTCTCGTATAATGGCGGCGATCACCCCAATTTCAAATTTAACTGGGGCGTGTCATTCATGATTAGCGTCGAGACGCAGAAAGAAGTCGACTACTATTGGAATGCCCTCACCGCCGACGGCGGCAAAGAGAGTATGTGCGGCTGGGTGCAAGATAAATACGGCCTCTCGTGGCAGGTGACGCCGAATATATTACTCCAACTTGTTTCGCATAAAGATAAGACAATCGCCGATCGTGCGCAACAGGCGATGCTGAAAATGAAAAAAATCGACATCGCTGCACTGAGAGCGGCCACGGAGGCAAAATGAACAATCTCGAATTAAAACTCGAACGTGTCTTATACGCTACGGTAAAGCAGCACGAGGAAATGGGTTTTTACGACGGTTGGGGTAAGGCGACAGAGCAGCTCGTCGAATATACAAAAACACTTAGATAGCGAAGATGGCAGAAGTAACACTGACTCGCCAGCTCGACGCCCCTGTCGACAAAGTCTGGAACGCCCTCACGGCTAAAGACGAGTTGAAAAAATGGTATCTCGAGCTCGCCGATTTTCGCGCCGAAGTCGGCTTCCGATTTCAATTTTCTGGCGGCGCCTCGCCAGAAAAACAATACATCCACCACTGCGAAATTAAAGAAGTTGTGCCGGGCAAAAAACTCGTCTATAGTTGGCGCTTCGAGGGTTATACAGGCGACTCGCTCGTCACATTCGAGCTCGTCGCTCAGGGCGAGAAAACGTTGCTCAAATTTTCGCACACCGGCATCGACACCTTTGCGGCCGACAATCCCGATTTCGCGACAAAGAATTTTGCCGAGGGTTGGAACCATATCATACTTACGTCGTTACCGAATTATGTCGAGAGGAAATCCGCATGACGCCGATAAAAGCACTCACCATCACGCGCATCTTCGACGCCCCGCGCCGTCTCATCTTCGACGCCTGGGTCGAGGTCAAACATTTCAAAGAGTGGTGGATGCCGCGTGGCTTCACGAACCCTGTATGCGAATTTCAGGGGAGCAAAATGCCGGGACGTGCCGAGGTGGGTTCAAAAATACGAATTGTCTCGCACCACCTCGATTTCGGCAACCTACCGATGGCAGGCACATTCGAAGAAGTAACTCCCATCGAGCGTATCGTTTTTACCAGCGAGGCGTTTCCCGACGCAAACGGCGTCATGCAACTGATTAACCGCAATGTTGTTACCTTCAGCGAAGTCGAAGCCGGCAGAACGCAAGTTGTACTCCATGCGACGGTTCTGCAATCTTTACCCGAACACGCCGCCGCGCTTGCCGGTATGCAGCAGGGTTGGAGTGAAACTCTCGATCGGTTAGGCGAACGTGTCGAAGATACATCCGACCGCGAGATGAATATCAGTCGTCTCGTCGACGCCCCGCGCGAGCTCGTGTGGAAGGTTTGGACAGAACCCGAACGTATAAAAGAATGGTGGGGGCCAAACGGCTTTACCAGCACGATTCACGCTTATAATCTCATGCCGGGCGGCAAATGGCATTTAACCATGCACGGCCCCGATGGCACAGATTTTCCGAACCACATTCGTTTCATCGAGATTATCCCGAACGAACGACTCATTTACGACCATGCGGCGATAGACCACGACGCGCCGCAACACGACGCCGATGCGCAATTTCGCTCGTTCGTCTATTTCGCCGACGAAGGCGGCAAGACGCGCGTCACGATGAGAGGCGTTTTTAGAACCGTCGCATACAAGAATTTGGTCGTCGAAAAATACGGCGCACTCGAAGGGCAACGGCAACATATCGCGCGTATGGCGGCGTATTTAGCGAAACTGCGATAACCATGATACTGCCAAAAAAAAGAGATCCCCGATTTATTACTATCCGACGCGGTGGCACACTAACTGACGAAAACCATCATTTGCTCGCACTGTGGGCAGCCGAATGCGCTGAACGCACACGGCCCCGGATGTGGCGATAGAGCAGCTGGTGGCTTATGCGAAAACTATGAGGTAGGATTTGAAAACCACAGAGGACACAGAGAGCACAGAGGAAGAGCCTGTAAGAGATCCGCTGACTGAGAAGGTCATTGGATGCGCGATTGAAGTGCATAAGCGTCTGGGGCCGGGCTTGTTGGAATCTGTGTACGAGCAGGCGATGGTGATAGAGCTTCGCCATCAGAAAATTTCCTGTGAACGCCAAAAATTTCTGCCTGCAATCTATCGTGATCAGAATGTCGGTGAATTCAGGATCGATTTGATAGTCGAAAACCAACTCATCATCGAACTGAAGGCCGTTCGCGCCATTGAATCGATTTTCACCGCACAGATTCTCACATACATGAAGCTGGGCAATTTCAAGAAGGGATTAATTATCAACTTCAACGTCCCCAAATTAATCGCAGGAGTAAAACGCTATGTTCTCTAATACCTCTGTGCTCTCTGTGTCCTCTGTGGTTACCTGCTCTTTTCAACTTTAATCAATTCTTATAGAAAATAAGGAGAACAAACATGAACAACCAAACACCCACCAAAGCCGCCTTCTGGGGCGGCTGGACAATCAGCGGTCTCGCGATCGCTTTTCTCACCTTCGACGGCACGCTGAAATTCTTTCTGCACAAGATGCCGCCCGAGGCGATGGCCGATGCAGCAAAGCTTGCGTACCCGATGGCGATCATGCCGTACCTCGGCGCGACGCTGCTCGTCTGCGTCTTACTCTATGCGATTCCACGTACGGCGATTCTGGGGGCGATTCTGCTAACGGGATATTTAGGCGGAGCGGTGTCGGCGCATGTGCGCATTCTAAACCCGTGGCGAAGCCACATTCTTTTCCCGGTCTACTTCGGCGTATTGATTTGGCTGGGGTTGTATCTACGTATGCCTGCGCTGCGCGCATTTATTCCAATGAGGAAAATATGAGACTGAACAGCATTTACCTCAACTTTGCCGGTAATACCGAAGAAGTTTTTCTTTTCTATAAATCGATATTCAAGCGCGAATTCGATTCACTCGTGCGCTTTAAAGACATGCCGATGCCGGGCGTCACGCTATCCGAAGCGGACCGCCTGTTCGCGGCACTCTCGGCCGGTGGCGTCGTTGAAATGGCGATGGCCGACATGCCATGGGGCGATTACTTTGGCTCGTTCAAAGATAAATTCGGCATCGGCTGGATGATTAGTCTACCGAATAAAAAATAATCGGAGCACCCCATGCGATTTAACAAAAATCTGCTTTTGCTGTCGCTCATGGTAGTCGCCATAAGCGGCAATTACTGCAAGCCTGCGAGCGATATTCAACCCACGACCAAAGGCTTCGCGCCCATCAACGGCATCCAAATGTATTACGAAGTATATGGGGCAAAGGGGGATATCCCCCTGCTCTTGCTGCATGGCGGCGCATCGACGATTCCATCGACGTTCGGCAAAGCAATACCGCTGTTGGCGAAAACTCATCGCCTGATTGCGTTAGAAGAACAAGCGCATGGCCGCACGAGCGACCGCAATACGCCGTTGCGATTCGAGACTTCGGCCGACGACGCGGCGGCGCTTTTGAATTATCTCAAGATCGCTAAGGCGGATGTCTTCGGGTTCAGCAACGGCGCGAGTATTGCGCTTGAACTCGCAATTCGCCACCCCGCAAAAGTGCGCAAGCTGATATTTGCGTCGTCGCTCACCAAGAAATCGGGCGCGCCGCCGCAGCTATGGAATTTCATAGCTCAGGGCGATTTCAACCAAATGCCACAAGCGTTGAAAGACGCCTTTCTCAAAGTCAATCCCAACCCAGCGAAGCTCAAGAATCTCTACGAAAAGACGCGCGAGCGCATGGTTAATTTCCACGACACCCCGGACGCCGCCGTTAAAGGCATCAAGGCTGAGACCTTGATTCTCACCGGCGACCACGATGTCGCGACCCTCGAGCATGTGTTAGAACTAACGCGCCTCATTCAGGGTGCGCGACTGATGGTGTTGCCTTACGGACATGGCGACTACATCGGCGAGGTTTCGGCGACGCTAAGCGCAATGAAGTCGTGGTCACACGCTACTTCGCCGCGCCGCGGGCGCTCGTATTCGACTGCCACACAAAACCCGAGCTGATGCGTCGCTGGCTCATCGGCCCCGAAGGCATGGTGCTTGAGACCTGCGAGAACGACGTGCGAGTCGGCGGTAAATATCTCTACCTTTATGCCGACGCGAAGGGCAACAAGTCCGGCGTCTATGGGCATTTTCAAGAAGTGGTTGTGCCTGAGCGATTCGCCAATACCGAGAATTATATCATGGACATAACGACGTTTAATCCGCATGCTCCCGAAGACCCGAATGCGACGGTCGAATCGCGCACGTTTACCGCCGCAGGTAAAGAGACGCTTTTAACGCACGTGGTTAGATATGCCTCGGCAGAGGTGCGTAAAATGGCGCTCGAATACGGTGCGATCGACGGCATGGTGGCTTGTTACACAGAACTCGACAAATTATTGTTGATTCAAAACAAGGATAACAAATGAAAATAGTCAAGATAATTGCATTGGTGTTATTTCTGATCGTCGGCACCGTTCTCGCGCTCGCCTCGCGGCAACCCGACAGTTTTAGTTATGCACGCTCGACGACGATCAAAGCGCATGCCGAAAAAATCTATCCCTATCTCAACGACTTCAAAAAAGGCATGGAATGGGTGACTTATGAAAAACGCGACCCCAACATGAAGCGCAAATTTTCGGGCAATGCGACGGGCGTCGGCTCGATTTATGAATTCGACGGTAACAGCGACGTCGGTGCGGGTCGCATGGAAATCGTCGCTGCGGTACCGAACGAAAAAGTCACACTGAAACTCGCTTTCGTGCGCCCCATGGAAGGCGTCAGCACGGTTGAATACACACTTACCCCGAGCGATGGCGCAACAAAAATGACTTGGGCGATGTCGGGAAAATCAAACTTTATCGGTAAAATATTTTGCCTGTTTATCAATATGGATAAAATGATAGCCAAAGATTTCGACGAAGGACTCAACACATTAAAAAATTTGGCGGAGAAAAAATGATCGATCGCGCAGACCCCGACGACCATATTATCGAAGCGGTCTGCCACAACCCTGTTTAGCGCTGGGTAAGCGCATCTTAAATCATGCGAGCATATTGATTTCGAGATTTTGGTATATCGCGCTCCCTGAAAAATAGAGTACATAAAAACATCTTGACAAATCAAGAATAATCAAGATCATATATTATGGCTACAGTAAAATTTGCAACTCTTTTGGAAAAACCGCTAAAAGCAAAACTTTCAGCCTACTCCAAAGAGTCTAACCAATCCATCTCGGGGATTGTCAACGATGCGCTGGAGCTTTACTTTAAGCAAAAAATGATCCGTTCGAATTTCAAAACGGCGGCAGAACAAGTCATCGCTGAAAATCGGGAGTTGCTGAATCGATTGGCTAAATAGTCATGCTACCGATTCAATATGTCACTGTTGAAGAAGTAATTTATCTACACGAACGATTGATCGCCGAATTCGGCGGTGCCACCGGCGTCAGAGACATGGGGCTTTTAGACAGCGCACTCCATCGTCCGCAGTCGGGTTACTACGAAACTTTGCTCGATCAGGCGGCGGCACTTTTACAAAGCTTAGCGCTCAACCACGCTTTCGGCGACGGTAATAAACGGATTGCCCTCTCAGCACCATTTATATTTTTGAGAATGAATGGGGTGACAGTTCGCTGCACTGCCGCCGAGGGCGAGAATTTTTTAATTCGACAAGTTATCGCAGCAAAAATATCGATTCCAATAATAGCAGATTGGTTGCGGGCACATACAAACAATTAAATCGGAGATTTAAGGAGAAAAAATGATCGATCGCACAGACCCCGACGGCCATAATATCGAAGCGGTCTGCCACGACCCGGTTTAGCGCTGGGACAGCATACTCTTAAATCATGCGAGCATAATGATTTCGAGAATTTTGTATGGCTTACGACATAAAATTGGCTGATCGAGTGCGCGCTGAGTTGGCTACTCGAACGCACCTTCAGGTCGAAGAGAAAAAAATGTTCCGCGGGCTCACCTTTATGGTCAACGGCAAAATGTGCGTCAGCGTCGGCGGTGAAAATTTGATGTGCCGATTCGACCCGTCGCGCCAAAGCGAAGTCGAGAAAAAATTAGGTTTTCAGACGATGCGCATGAAGGGACGCATCTACAAGGGCTTTTGCTATGTCGCGCCCGAAGGATTCAAAACAGCCACGAATTTTCGCTACTGGATAGAACTTTGTCTTGCGTTTAATGTTCAAGCGAAGGCATCGACAAAACTCGCCAACGCAGAGAAAATTTATTTTGCCGACCGCACGGCACTCCGCACTTGGTTTGTCAAAAACCACACAAAGCTTGAAGCTTTTTGGCTTGTTTACGATAAGACTAAAGACGGCAAGCGCAGCCTCACCACCGACGACATCGTCGAAGAAAGTCTCTGCTTCGGCTTCATCGACGGCCAGTTACGCAAGGTTTCGGCAACGCAAGCGAGCATTTATGTCAGCCGCCGCAAGCCGAAAAGCGAATGGTCGAAGCGCAACAAAGACAAAGTTGCTGAATTGACGCACAAGAAACTTATGCACGCTGCTGGACTCGACGCCGTCAAACGCGCGCAAGAAAACGGTTCGTGGTCGAAAATCGACGGTTCGGAAAATCATGTGATGCCTGAAGACTTTGCCAAAATCCTCGGTAAAAAAACGGCTTGGCGTAAACATTTCGAAAGTCTTGCCCCATCTACGCGCAAAATGTTTTTGCACCGTTTGCAATCCGCCAAAACACCGGCGACGCGCGCAAAACGGTTAGAGTTTTTGACGCAACTTTTAGAGGTAAAAATGCAACCGTCGGAACTACGCCTTGCGTTCACGAAAGGTGTTATACCGCAGCGATAAATACACTCTTACAACTGAGCCTCCGTAGCAATGCGTGCCGCATTCGCCATGACTACGAGACCAATCGTAGTACCCGGTAACGAAGGAAACAGGCTGCTATCGACGACGTGAACTCGCTGCCAATCTTTCGGATTTCCTAAAAGATTAGTGTCGAGATCTGTTTCTGGATTCGAGCGCATCGGCAGCGTGCCACCGACATGAAAACTACCGCCACGAATATTATGCCGCGCTAAGGCGCCGAGCGCATAACAACCGAATTTTTTTCCCAGTTCGCTCAGCACACGCTTCGCTAAACGATGCGCGTGCGGTGGGCCCGATAAATTTTGGATTGTTGAATACAATGTCCCATTTTCTTTGAGCTGCAAGGTGTACCCGTTCGAATGGTTCGAATGCAAATTGCAGTGCGCCACGACGAGATGTTCAATCGCTTTCTTTTTTAGCCACGCAAGCAATCCACCATTTATATTTTTTATTTTGAGGATTTCATAAACGAATTCATTGGCGACCGATAGCTGGGTATGTACCCAATGGTTCGATAAGGCGCGGGCTTTATATTCGAAAAACAATCCCGCTTGCGTGTTTGCATTGGGCCACGTCGGTTTCAGCGAGCCGAAGCGCAGCATCGGGACGACAAACCCACTCGTCGATAGCATGACGACATCGCGATCGAATATTTTTTTTGACTTGAGGATTATCCGCGTGCTATTCGTGGCTCCCGCTGCGAGAAACACGCGATCGAAAATATACGTTACGGCTTTCCCGTGCGCGTCGATGGCACGTACGGCAACTTTACCGTTTGTCTCTTCGAGCGAGTCGACTAAAACTCCGCTTTGGTATTCGACTTTGTTTTGGTGAACAAGATTATCTAATGTGTGCGTGGCTTTATAGATACAACCGTAAACGCAGCCGCTCATACATTCGCCGCAATATTGGCAACCGAGAACTCCACCCTGAGACGACGCACGGGTTAAGAGGCGCGCCTGCCCAAACACGACTTCCCCTTCTTTGAATTTATGCGCAGCTTGCGTGAGCGCACGTAAGAGGCGCTCATTGCCGCGCTTCAATGCGATCGCATCGTAATTTTCCGAATATAACGGAAAGTGTTGCGCTAAGCCATCGTTCACCGTAGAATACGGTAAAGCTTCGAGCACTTGCTTGAAGTACGGCGCGAGTTGCGCATTTTTTACCGGCCAGTCGGCAATATCGCAGTCGTCGGGCGGCAGTACTGCCGCACCCCAACCCGCGCTCAAGCCGCCTTGCGCATAACTGAACGGCGGACTCGCCGTTTCGAACCGCACTTCGGCGTGCGGAATCGATTTGCCGTAAAAATAGTCAGAGCCGAACGCGAGTTTTTGCGGTATCGATTGCTGCATGAGCGTCGGATTACTAAAAAGTTTATTTTTTATGTCGAAATTCCACTCGCTCGGCGACACAGAGGCTAATTCGCCGATGAGCGCCGATTTGTCTTCGCGATCGGTAAGACCGAAATCTATAATCACCGGCTTAACGCCGCGACGCATCAAAGCATTTGCCGTTGCCATGGCCGCGATTCCCGACCCGACGATCGCAATTTTCATATTTTATAACTTTAAGGCATTTGCCGCAATGCCTGCGTAATATGTTGCAGATCTTTTTCGCGTAAGCCCGGATACGCGGGAATAAAAAATCCATTAGAATGCAGGCGCTCTGCACAGGGAGTTATTCCTCGATATGGATAGTTCGGTAAATTTGCAATATGGCTGAGGCTCGTGGTTGTCGTATCGATGCTCTGCGAATAAAAATATCGCTGCGTCGCCGACGCATCGTCAAAATACGCCACGAGTTGCCAGTACACATTTTCGACATTCGAAACTCCTTTGGGAAAATTTATTTTTGTGCTCGCCAATCGCAATTTCATTCGGTTTACATTTTTTACGCGCGCTAGATCTGCTTTTTCAACGCAAGGTAGAATTTTCATGCCGATTTCTGCCTGCAGCGACGTGAATCGTGTAAACCACTCTGGGGGGAGCGCCACAAGCCTCTGCGCATCTCGCCTACCGATGGGTTTCATTGTACTTTCGGGTTTTATTTTTGCCGCTAAACGCAAAAGTGGAAATACTACAAGATGAAATATCCCGCGTGTTGTGGCGACATTACGGACGAGATCGATAAAAATTTTCTTCAGCAGAGCTTTTCTCCGTGGCAGAGATAGCTGCGCCTGTGCCGTGCGTAAAAATTTATAGATATTTTCATCGTTCGAAATCAACAAGCCGCCGCCATAGGTGTCTAAGGTTTTAATCGACGAAGAACTATAGATGCCGACATGACCAAAGGTTCCGACCTTTTGGCCGGCGTACTTGCCGTTCAGGCACTGCGAAAAATCTTCGATCACAAAGAGGCGATTTTTTTTACAAGCGGTCATTATCTTGTTTATATCGGGTACCATGCCAAAAAGATAAGTAATCAGAATGGCGCGCGTACGCGACGTCATTGCCATCTTCAATTTTTTTATATCGAAACAGAGGGTATCGGGGTCGATGTCGACGAATACGGCTTCAAGCCGCATGCTAAAACGACATCCAACATTGGTTTGATCGTTATCGGCGGCATAATGATTTCATGTCCCTTGGTGATATTTTTTGCCCGCAAGGCGTAATAAAGTGCCGTCCGCGCAAACGGGAAAGCAACGCAGTATTTTGCACCCATATAAGCGGCGAATTCGTTCTCAAATTTTTCAATACCATGCTTTTTGTTTAACCGAGCAAATGCCGCGCGCAAAAGATAGAAAATATCTTGCACAGCTGTGTGGTAAATAATCCCTCTGGGGATCGCCAATTTACTCATGATAAATTTCCAGCGACGAAAAAAAACGTCTCGAAATCTTTTCCGACGATTTGCCCACATCGACCGCCTATTCTCGCCGACAAATTAAAAAAGGCTTGCAAATTATTCGATACATGAACTAACATGGTCAGATGCACTCTCCCGACGCTCCCATAGAAAATCTCCCCGAAACGCGCGGCGGCCGCTGGAAAACAATACTCGCAATCGCGTGGCCGCTCATCGTCGCCAACAGTTTTTGGAACCTGCAAATGACGATCGATCGACTCTTTCTCGCCGACTACTCGACCGAAGCGATGGGCGCCGCGATTGCAGTCATGGGCGTCTTTTGGACGCCGATGGCGCTCTTGCAACAGACCGCCGCGTATGTGACAACCTTTGTCGCGCAATATTTCGGCGCGCGCCGCAACGGCATGATCGGCCCCGCCGTGTGGCAAGCGCTCTATGCCAGCATCATCGGCGGTTTGTTATTTTTAGGATTTATCCCCCTCGCGAAGCCGCTTTTTGCCGCAATGGGGCATCCCCCCACGACGCAAATTCTCGAAGCCGATTATTTTATCGCCATGTGTTTCTCGGCGCTGCCGACCGCAATCGTCGCCGCCGCTTCGGGTTATTTTACCGGCCTCGGGCGTACGCAAGTCATTATGCAAATCAACGGCGTCGGCCTCGTCGCGAACGCGGTGCTCGACTACGCGATGATTTTGGGCAGATGGGGTTTTCCCAAGATGGGAATCGCGGGCGCAGGGTACGCGACGGCGATTGGTACCGCCATCGCAGCGCTCTACGGTTTGTGGCTCGTCTTCAGCGACAAGCACCGGCGCGAGTACGGTTTGACACTTGGCTATAAATGGAACAACGATCTCATGAAAAGGTTCATCCGCTTCGGTATGCCTGCGGGAATGCAATGGGCGCTCGAAGGGCTTGCGTTCAGCGTCTTTCTGATTTTTATCGGCCGCATGAGCGACGGTAACGCCGCGCTCGCCGCCTCGTCGATTGTCGTCACGCTCATGATGCTTTCGATTTTGCCGGCGATGGGCGTGGCGCAGGCGACGTCGGTCTTGGTCGGGCAATTCTTGGGCGAGAAAAAACCCGCCGCCGCCGAACGCGCGGTGTGGGCGGGTTGGCAAGTGACGTTGCTTTATATGTTCGCAGTCGGATTGTCTTTTGTGCTGTTTCCGGCGTTTTATATGGACTGGTTCATGAACAAAGATAACGCTGCGCTGTGGGCACAGGTAAGCGTCATGGTGCCCGTTCTGTTGCTTTTTATCGCCGCGTTCACGACAACCGATAGCGTGAATATGGTATTCTCGTTCTCGCTCAAGGGCGCGGGCGATACCAAATTTGTGACGGCAGTAGCGCTCCTATTACCGTGGCCTCTCATGGTCATCCCGACGTTTTTTCTCGTGAAGATCCCCAACGGTCTCTATTGGTCGTGGGGGGCCGCGGCGGTGTTCAGCTTCGTTCAAGCCACCGTTTTCTGGCGCCGCTTTGTCGGCGGCAAATGGAAGCAGATGAGCGTGATTGGGTAGGTGACTGGGCGGGAGCTGCGAAGCAAAAAAGTTGCGCACAGCAGTTCCCGCCCAGCTTAGATTCAAGCGCATTTTACTCTTTACATCGGTACTTTTATCTCGATAAACGCCTATGCTCTCCGAACAGATGCAACAGGTGCTCAAGTCGTATAACGAAGGCTTAGCGCTCTATAAGAAACGCGAATTCAAAATGGCTGCCGAAATGTTCAAGAAGGCGCTTGCCATCAAGAAAGAAGACGGCCCGTCGCAGGTCTATCTCGATCGCTGCGTTCATTTTATCGAAGAACCGCCCCCCGCCGATTGGGATGGCGTATACGTAATGAAGACGAAATAGTATGGCAGGTAAAGAACCCAAGCGTCGCGCAGACGCAACCACCTTCGCGCACGGCAGTGCATTCAAAGGCATCTTGCAATTCGCTAACGGTCTCAAAATTCTTGGCACCTACGAGGGCGAAATCAAGGGCGGCGAATATCTCGAGATCGGTGCGCAAGCTAAAATTAACGCGCATATCGATGCGGCGTACGTCGTCGTCTACGGCCACGTCACGGGCAACATCGTCGCCGCTGAAAAAGTCGAACTCAAACAAGGCGCGACGCTCGTCGGTAATATCCGCACTCCCAAACTTGAAATCGACGACGGCGTAATTTTCGAAGGCCAATGCGAGATGCAACAACAGAAGGCGAGCTAACCGCTAACGGCCTCACCCACCCCGCACTCAAGCTCGGCGACGGCAAGCGCCTCGCGTTGCTCTTGCACGGCTTTCCCGATTCGCCGCACACATGGGTGCGCCTCATGCCGCGCCTCGCCGCTCAAGGCTATACCTGTATTGCGCCATATCTGCGCGGCTATACGCGCGAAAATACCCCGCGCGCGCTCGTCGAGAATAAAAATGCGACGGTGCAAATCGCCGATCTCGCCGCCGACGCGGCGGCGCTCGTCGATGCGGCAGGCTTTGAAAAAGCGCTCCTCATCGGTCACGATTGGGGAGCGATTACCGCGTACGCTGCCGCTGCCCTCGCGCCCGAAAAATTTTCGGGTCTTGTGACGCTAAGTGTGCCGCACTTAAAGACCCTCATTGCGAACCTTTGGAAAAACCCGCGCCAATTTGCGCAGAGCTGGTATATTTTATTTTTTCAACTGCGTTTCGGTATTCCCGAAGCGCGGCTTGCGCGCGATAATTTTGCGCTTGTCGACGAGCTTTGGCAAACGTGGTCGCCGAGTCTTGCGGGCGATGCCGCATTGCGGATGCATAACGAATCGGCGCTGGCGGCGGTGAAAGAAATTTTTTCCGATGCGCAAATGATGCATAATGCGCTCGCCTATTACCGAGGCCTACTCACTCCCACTGTGACCGAACTTACCATCTACAATCGCAGCCGTGCGCTCTCGTTTGCGCCAATTACCCTACCGACGCTCACATTCGCCGGGGCGCGCGACGGCTGCATTATGCCCGAGATGTTCGAGGGCATGCACGCTGCGGTACACAACGAATTTACGCTGCGTATTTTACCGCTCGTCGGGCATTTTTTGACGCTCGAAAGCGACGAACGCATTGCCGAAGAGATTTTACGTTTTCACGCAAATACATAAAGTGGCGCACGACGCAAAAAACGAGGAAAAATGGCTGAAATAACCGGAAAAGTAGTGATTGTAAGCGGCGCTGCAGGCGGTATCGGCCAAGAAATTGTGCGCGCTCTGAGTCACGCGGGAGCGATTGTCGTTGCCGCCGACCGCGATGAAAATGCATTGCAAAAACTGGGGGCTCTGACGCGCGTACAAACGCTTGCAGGCGACGTGCGTAACGCCGCCGATTGGGAAAAAATCTTCGACCACGCCGCAGCGTTAGGCCCGATATACGCACTCATTAACGCCGTGGGGGTGTTAAAACCCGGCTACATCGATACGGTTACTACAAAAGATATCGATTTTCATATCGACATTAACGTCAAGGGCGTTATACTCGGCTCGTCGATTGCCGCGCGTGAGCTCAAGCGCAACTGCGCAGGCCACATCATTAATATCGCCTCTCTCGCCGGGGTCGCTCCCATACCCGGCATCGGGCTTTATAGCGCCTCAAAATTTGCGGTGCGCGGGTTTACGCTCGCGCTCGCCGCCGAACTCAAAGATTCGGGAGTTTTCGTTACCGTCGTTTGCCCCGATGCGGTCAAGACGCCGATGCTCGATCTGCAAAAAGATTACCCCGAAGCCGCGCTCACTTTTTCGGGCACAGAACCCCTCACCGCCGCCGAAATTGCCAACGTAATTATCGCAACGCTCGGTAAAAACGAAGCCGAAATTACGCTGCCTTTTTGGCGCGGCGTTTTTGCCAAAGCCGCAAGCGCTCTCCCTAATCTTGCGCCGATGATGATTGACAACCTGCGTAAGATTGGGCTTCAGCATCAAGCCGATTATGAGAAAAATTAATGAGGGATTTAGACCGATGACACGATTTGCACACGTAATACCGTTTTTGTTCGTTATCTCTTATTGCTCATCGACGCCGAAAAAAGATTTCGCCACACCCGCCGACCAATTTGTCGACGCCTCGGAGCGCGGCGACGAAGATTTGGTGAAAAATCTCATCGCGCAGGGCGGCAACGTCAATCAACGCAACGGCAACGGCTACACGCCGCTCATGAGCGCCGCCGAGCGCGGGCGCCTTTCTATCGTCACGCAGCTTATCGCCGCCGGGGCGAACGTCAACCTCGTGAATAAATTTTCGTGGACCGCTCTCATGCTCGCCGCCGTCGGCGGTCATACCGACGTTGCACAGGCGCTCATCAACGCGAAAGCCAATGTCCGCTACCGCTCACCCACCGGAGAGACCGCATTACAACTAGCCGAGCGCGATAACAACGCCGCTCTCATCTCTATTTTGAAACAAGCGGGCGCGCGTTAAATACTTGAAGCAGTTTACCCTTCTCGTTGTTCTTGCAACACTTGCGAGCCACTGCGCCCGCGCACGCTTTACAAATTTTCGCGGCGAAGATTTAGATGCGACCCGCACGCGCCTCACGCAAGGCAAAGCGCTTGCGGCAAAACACTGCGCTGCTTGCCATCTCGTACCCGAAAGCGAATCGATGACGCAAGATACGGCGGCGTACATGCTCGCGTACATGGGACTTTTTTTGGGCATCGACGCCGCGCGCGGCCTCGACGATTTAGAGCGCACGCATTTTCGCCAGCGCTATGAACTCCTAAAGCGCTCGAGAGATATTCCCGCCGCGCCGCAGCTTACCGCCGACGAATGGAAATCGCTGCGTGCGTACTATTTAGGACTCGCGCGTTATCCTTTTGTTTCGGGTGAAAGTGCGAGCGCAGCGAAAACGACCGCAATCCCCTTTAGCGATCACGGTGTGACGATGGTGCGCCCCATAAGCGACGGGCGCATCGCGATCGGTGGTGGAGTCACTGCCGTACTGCAATTATTCACGAAAGATCTGGCACCCGCCGCGAAATTGCAGCTCGATACTCCGGCGGTGCATCTCGTCGAAACAAACGGCGGATTTTATGTGCTCACACTGGGTTCGCTCTTAGGGGCGCTCAGCGACGAGAACCGCGCGGCGCTGTATTTTATCGACGATAGGCTGCACGCGGCAAAGAAAATAATTTCCGAATTACCGCGCTCGGCGCATTTTATCGTCGATGACACGAACGGCGACCACAAGCCCGATTTCATTGTTGCGGCGTTTGGCGCGGTTAAAGGCGGCGGCCTCTTGCTTTTCGAAAGTTCGCCCACCGGCTACCGCAAGAAAACGCTCAGCGAACATAACTCGATCGTGCGCGTGGCAAGACTTGCGACCAAAGGTTTGGCGCACGAATACCTCGCGCTCGCGGGCGGCGCGCGTGAAGCGTTACTCAAAATTTCGCTCAAAGACGGCATCGTACGCGAAACGATCCTCGTCGAATACCCGCCGCACTGGGGTTCGGTGTGGCTCGAAATCGCCGATCTCGATAACGACGGCGTCGACGAGATTCTGGTTTTGAGCGGCGACAACGCCGATGCTGGCCCTTACAACGCAACCAAGAACGACCAAGGCTTGCGGATTTACCACTTCACGAACGATCGCTTAGAACAAGTGCATTTCGAGTCGTTGCCCGGCGCGCTTGCGCTCGCGCTCGTGCCCGCAACCGATGGGGTCGATATTGCCGTGAGCCGTTTTTATGCCTCTCCGGTCGAAAAACAAGATTTGACCTACCTCTCACGCGAAAAAGGGTTACACTTCAAGCGGCGGCATTTTACACTGTCGTCGCGGCCGACGGTCTTGGCGGCGCTGGGCAACCGTCTTGTCGTGGGCGCTGGCAACGTACCGATTATCGCCAAGAACGAAAACGATTCTACGCCGTTAACACGCACTTTTTCGGGGCCAGTTCTTTTTCAAATTTATGAATGATGGGGCTGCGCCCCATCATTCATAAATCATGTTACTTGCCGAAAGTAAAAATTTTGCATACTATATCTACAGCCATGGTCGATGCGATTAAATCCGAATTTCCTTTTTTTACTGCGAACCCCAACCTCGTCTATCTCGATTCGGCGGCGACCGCGCTGAAGCCGCAGCGCGTGATTGACGCGCTCGCGCTCTATAACGCGCATGAATCGGTCAACGTGCATCGCGGCGTCTATCGCCTGTCGCAGCGCGCGACCGACACGGTCGAAAGCGTGCGCCAAAAAACCGCCGCGTTTCTCTCGACCGAGAAAACCGCGACCGCCGTTTTTACGCGCGGTACAACAGAAGGCATCAATCTGCTCGCGCACGTGCTGACGCACCCCAATTCGCGGCTCGCCGATTTTTTTCCAGCGTTTGCTCATATAAGACCGCCGGCGATTCTCATGAGCCAGAGCGAGCACCACGCGAACATCGTGCCGTGGCAAATCGCCGCACGCGAGCGCGGTTATCAATTGCTCTACATTCCGGTCGATAGCGACGGTAAATTTGCCGTACCCGAAAATTTTCTCGAAACGATCGCCGCCGCCTACTCGCTGCGCATAATTGCGCTCGGTTTAGAATCCAACGTTACGGGGATTATCCACGATCTCATGCCTTACCGCGAATGGGCGGCCAAGCACGGCGCGGTATTTATTGTCGATGCCGCGCAGGCGGTCGTACACGTGCCCGAGCGCGTGCGCGCGCTCAAACCCGATTTTTCGGTCTTCTCGGCACACAAACTTTTCGGCGCAACCGGCGTCGGCGCGGTTGTCGGAGCGAAAAACGTACTCGACGCCTGCACCGTCTACCAAGGCGGCGGCGGCATGATCAATACCGTACACGAAGCTACGTCGACGTATCTCGAAGCGCCGACCAAATTCGAGGCGGGCACACAGGCGATCGGTGAAATCTACGCCTTGGGCAAAGCGCTCGATTTTGCGTTAGAGCACGCCCAGACTCTGCGCACGCATGAAGGCGATTTGCGCGCCTATGCGGATGCAAAGCTTAGCAAAACCGGTATCCGTATTTTCGGGCTTTCGGCGTACGAGCGCTCGCCAATCTATTCGTTCGAGATTCAAGGCGTACACGCACACGACACGGGTACCTTACTCGACGAACAAGATATTTGCGTGCGTGCTGGGCACCACTGCTGCCAACTTCTCATGCGCGCACTGGGGGTTAGCGCCACCGCGCGCGCTTCGTTCTCTCTTTACAATACCCGCGACGATGTTGACAGGCTCACGCAGGGAATCGAATATGTTAAGAAAATTTTTCGCAAGTGATGCCAGCCAGTTTAGCCCTTAAATCGCCCACCTCGCGCGCGTTCGCCATTTCGGTGGCGCTGCATTTATTATTATTTTTACTGCTTGTTTTCATCGCTTCACGCTCGTTACCGCCGGTGCTTTCGATAACAGTCGTCGTTGAAAAAGAAGAAACTCCACAAACGAAAATTATCGAAGAAGAAATCAAAGAGCCTATCCAAAACGATCGCCGTACGAGACCGCACCGGCAATCCACCACAACGGCGCAGACAAAACGTCGTGGCACGAGCACGCAGAAGAACACTGCCGACGCAGCGCAGGGCGATCCGTGGCGCGATTACGAACGCAACTTGCACCGGCGCGGTAGTCGCGGTAGCGAACAAGCGGCGGCGCGCAGCGACGGCACCGCCTGGGGGAGCGAAAAATTTACGCGCGGCGACAAACACGGCACGAGCGAAAACGTCGAGATTCCGCGCGGCAAGACGGGTTCGCGAACACGCTGGCAGAAAGGCGCAGCGCGACGCCTCGTGAGTATGCCCGCAATCGACTACCCCGAGAGCGTACGTAAAAAATCGGGACAAGGTCAAGTCGAGCTCTTGATCGAAGTCGATGCCGACGGTCGCGTCGAGAGCGTTGAAGTTCTCAAATCGTCGGGCTATACGCGGCTCGATCTCAACGCGAAGAATGCGTACCGCAGCGCGGTATTCTCGCCGTCGAGTTCGGGCGAAAGCGCAACCGGCGTCGTCGTCGTCACTTTCAAAATGCGGGATAACTAATGACCGAACATGCAATCGCCATCGACGATCTTTCGCTCGCTATCGGCGGTAAAGATATTTTATGCAACGTCAACGCGCAGATTGCCACGGGCGAAACGCTGGTGCTCATGGGCAAAAACGGTTCGGGAAAAACCATGCTCCTCAAAACGCTCGTCGGCATCTTCAAACCGCAATCGGGACGCGCAGTAATTTTAGGAAAATCTGTACACAGCTTAGCCCACCACGATCTCGATCTGCTCAGGCAAAGCATCGGTTACGTGTTTCAGAAATCGGGACTTTTCGATTCGATGCGCGTTTGGCAAAATGTCGTCTTTGCGCTGCGCCGCTTCAGCAATTTGAGCGAAGAAGAGTTGCGCGCGAAGGCGACCGAGTGCCTTAACCGCGCGGGGCTTAAAGACGTCGAAGATAAGTTTCCTTCAGAGCTATCGGGCGGCATGCAAAAGCGCGCGGGCATCGCGCGCGCGATCGCGATGAACCCCAGAATTTTGCTTTTCGACGACCCGACCGCAGGGCTCGACCCAGTTTTAACCGACGCAATCGCCGAACTCATCAAAGACATTCAACGTAATCTTGGCTCGACTGCAATCATCGTCGCGCACGATTTCAAATTCGCGTATAAGCTCGCCGACAAAATCGGTCTCATGGTCGCCGGGCGCCTGCACGGCATTTTACCGCGCGACGAGTTTCGCGCGACGAGCGAATCCTATTTCGAACAATTTCGCGAAGCGCGCCTCGCAGGCCCGATTCCGGTTATCGAATGAGCATTTCAAAAATACAGTACGACGGCATCGTTGCGGCCGTGGTGAACCCGACCGACGACGCAGGCGCGGAGTTTCTCGAGAAAGCATTTCTACTTTGGGATAAGACAGGAGCCATCGAGTATTTTAGCGCCGAGCCGCCCGCTTTAGATCGACTCAACGGCAGAAATATGCTCGTGCGCGAACACGCAATCGCGATGCCGGGCCTCATCGATCTGCACACGCATTTGCCGCAATACGAATTTGCCGCACAGGGTGCCGACGCGCTGTTGCCGTGGCTCGAACGCTACACGTACCCGCAAGAAGCGCGCTTTGCCGACGAGACGGTTGCGATCGCACAGAGTGAAAACTTTTTTCGCCACGCGCTTGCTGCCGGCACGACCACCGTCGTGGCATACCTCGCGCCGCACGCGCCTGCGGCAAAAATCGCGTTCGAGTCGGCGGCGGCAAGCGGCCTACGCGCGTACCTCGGCCCCTCGCTCATGGACCGCGCGGTGCCCGAGTCTCTCGTCACTGCAACAAGAACTGCCGAGGAGTTACTCCAGAGCCTCGCGGCGGCATACCATAAGCGCAATCGATGCGAGTTAGTCGTGACGCCGCGCTTTGCGCTGAGTTGCAGCCCCGAGATGCTCAAGATGTGCGGGGATTTCAGCCGCAAAAATAATCTATTCTTACAAACGCATATCAGCGAAAACACCGATGAGGTTGCCGCTGCGTTAAAAATGTTTCCGCAGTCTGAATCCTACGCAGAAATTTACGACAAGCACGGCTGCCTGCATCAAAAAACGCTCTTGGGCCACGGCGTGCATTTAACCCCCGACGAACTTGCGCTCATACGCGAGCGGCAGAGCGTCGTCGTGCATTGCCCGACTTCGAATGCGTTTTTGGGTAGCGGTATCATGCCGTGGCGCAAGTATCACGAAAACCACATGCGCACCGGACTCGGCACCGACGTCGCCGCCGGTACCTCGCTCTCGATGCTCGCCGAAGCGCGCGCGATGACCGAGGTCGCGAAGCTGCGCGCGCACTTCATGAAAGAAAATGCGAAAGTGAACGTGACAAGCGCGCTGTGGCAGGCAACGCGCGGCAATGCGCTCGCGTTGGGGCGTAGCGATCTCGGCCGCTTTGCGGTGGGCAACTGCGCCGACCTCATTGTTCTCGACGATAAACTCGCCGAAACGGTGACGCACGGAGCGCGTAATAACTATGACACTCTGCCTGAGCGCTTGCAGCGCGTGATCTACCGCACGCACCCGAATATGGTGAGCATGGCGCTCGTCGACGGCGGAGTCGTCTTTGCCCGTGGCGCATAAGACGCGCAATTTAAGCGCTGTCGGTAGTTATGCGCGCGATTTGGCTGCAGTCGCCACAGCGCTCGCCTCATGGTATAAAGAAGAAAGACATCGCTATGCGTTTCGCGTGGGGCGCACGCCGTACCGCACATGGATTACCGAGATATTTTTGCAGCAAACGCAAATCGCCGCCGCGCAAACTAAATTAGCCGAGTTTCTTGCGCGCTTTCCCGATGTGGCAAGTCTCGCGCACGGCCCCGAGCGCGACGTGCTCGCTGCGTTTCGCGGCATGGGTTACTATTCGCGCGCGCGCAACATGTTTCGCGCGGCGAAAGTGATTCTGCAAAAACACGGCGGAGCAATGCCTGTAACTTATGCGGCGCTCGTCAAAATACCGGGCATCGGCCACTATACCGCAGCGATTATCTCATCGATACACAATAACGAAAAAATACTCGCGCTCGACGCGAACCACGCGCGCGTGTTGTCGCGCCTCGCGGCGATCGATGCTGTGCCGGGCAGGACGGCGTTTAAGCGCGCGGTTGAAGACACAGCAAAAGTCTTTTTTGAAAGCGCGATGCCACCCGGCGATACGAACGAAGCGCTGATGCAATGGGGGCAGACGATTTGCAAGAAAACGCCGCGCTGCGCCGAATGCTTTGCACAGACGCACTGCGCCGCCTTTCAAAAAAAATGCGTGTCGACCTACCCGCGCGCCAAAAAGCGCGAGACCTTTATCGATGTCCAATGGGTGCTCGGTATCGCGCGCAAAGGCGCTACGTACCAAGTCTTTCAGGCCACGCACGATTTTCCTTTTTTACGCGGCGAACTTTTGTTTCCCGGCTATGTGGATGCCATGCGTCACGGGACGCAGGCTACCGTACCGCAGAGAATCCCCCCCAAAAAAAGACAACAACTCGAAGAAATGGCTGGTACACAGCCCGTCGCTTTTCGGCATGCAATCACGCGGCACCGCATCAGTGTAAAATTGGTCGCAACCGCCGTGCTGCCCGGCGGGGAATTTTTTAATTTACGCGAACTCAGAGAGCGTTGCCATTCGAGTTTTATGCAAAAGGTAATCGCACACCTTGATTCCCTAGAAGACTTGACGAACGCTTCTTAACCTACAGCGTTTCACATGCTCGCAATTCTTCGGCGCTTCGCATAGCAAATCGTCTACGATTTGCGGGCTGATTTTGTCAAATTAGCGCGACGCGCGCCGAAAAAAATTGTTCACAATAGTTACCCAAGCATGCGCTTTAGCGGCCCAAATCACTAATAACTTTACGCATTATCGTTTCTGTAAAAATTCTCGCCGATGGCAGATAAATTGCAATTTGACGTTCAATACACGGCGGGTATTATCACCGCAAAAGCCGACGGTGTATTAGGTTTCATGACCGCGCCCGAGCTTAAGAAAAAAATTACCGCATGGATTGAACCCGGAATCAAAGGCATTGTTCTCGATTTGAAAGAAATTAATCATGTCGATTCGGCGGGTATCGCCGTTGTCTTGCAGGCGATTAAAACTTGCGATGCTGCCAACGTGCATTTTACTCTGCTCAATGCGCCACCGTCGGTAAAATCTGTACTGCAAAAAAGCGGAATGACGGCAATAATAGGCGAATGATGCAAATATTTCCTTAACTCAAATCAATCAGTTGGCAAATTTATTGTCCGATTTGTCACGATTTTGTCAAAAAAAAATCGACGTGATATTTCACTCACAAACTGAGACCGCGTGGGGTTCACTAAAAAATCACCCCCGGGAGTTAACCAAAATGAAAAAAATCATTCTTATTTTAGCATCTGTCGCATTCGTTGCTTGCGGCAAAAAAACAGACACAGCCAACGCAAATGCGACAGCCAATAGCGCAGCGCCGGCAGCAGTCAGCGGCGAAGCTATTTACAACGAAAAGGCTTGCGTTACATGTCACGGTGCACAGGGCCACGGCGACGGTATTGTCGGTGCGGCACTCAAACCGAAACCCCGCAATTTCACCGATGCAAAATGGCAAAATGGAACCGACTTGGCGACGGTAATCAAGACGATTGAAACAGGTGTTCCAGGTACTGGCATGGCTGCGTACAAAGGTACTCTTACCGACGTCGAAATTAAAGCGGTTGCCGAATACGTCCGTAAACTCGGCGGCAAAAACTAACAACTTTTAATTAGGAGCTAACCCGGATGGATCCAAAAATCTTTAAGGCTATTAAATACGGTACCCCCGTACTCCTTGTCGCTTTAGCGGCTTGGATCATCTGGGCTCCTCCAGCGCGTATCGGCTTTGCCCCCGAGCAGCCAATCGCATACCGCCACGACATCCACGCAGGTGTCGCCGGCCAAAAGACCTTCGACGGCAAAGACCAGTATGGCATCGATTGCCAATACTGCCATACGGGAGTCACCACGAGCAAAAAAGCCGGTGTTCCTAGTATGAACACCTGTATGAACTGCCACATTGCAGTCGGCTACGGCAAAGCAGGTGTCGATAAACTGAAAAGCTTCTATGAGAAGAAAAAACCACTCGAATGGGTACGCATTCATAATATGCCCGACCACGTGCGTTTTGCGCACGCTCCACACATCAAAAAGCTACTCAAAGACGGTCAACCGACAAAGACCGCCTGCGTTGCCTGTCATGGCGACATCGCGACGATGAAGACCGTCGAGCAAGTGAAATCGCTCAACATGGGCTTCTGCGTCAATTGCCACCGCGATTACCGCAACGACGCCGAATATAAAAACCATGGCGTGAATGTTAACTGCAATACTTGTCACTATTGATACTTGTGCATAACGAAAAGGATCATACAAAAATGGCGAAAGATATAACCACCCCTACCAAATCGGGGAGCGCAACAACAAAGCTCTACCGCTCGTTCGAAGAAGCGAATATAACTCCCAAAGAAGGCGACAAAGAGTTAGCCCTTTGGAACGGCAAGAGCGAATTTCCCGCAAACGTCGAAGAAATGATCGAACGTGGCCTCAACGCGAACCTCGACCGTAAAAGTTTTCTTACCTTCATGGGTGCGTCGCTTTCGATGGCGGCGCTTGCCGCCTGCCGTGAACCGGTCGAAAAAATCGTGCCTTACGTCGATCGCCCGATGGATTACGTACCGGGCGAAGCGCGCTATTTTGCGAGTACGCATATTTCTGCGCGCGGCATCACTCCTATTCTCGTAAAAACTCGCGAAGGCAAGCCGATCAAAATCGAAGGCCTTAAAGACCATCCGGTCTTCAAAGGTTCTGCGACCGCCGACGTGTATGCTTCGATTTGGGATCTCTACGACCCCGATCGCGTCAAGCACCCCTTGAAACGCAATGGCGGTAAACTTGTCGAAACGAAATGGGATGATATTCTCGCCGAAATTTCAGGTCTCTTGAAAAATAATGCGCGGATCTTAGGCCGCGTGACGTTCTCGCCTGCCGAAGAAGCGGCGCGCGCAAAACTGGGTAAATCGGTTATCTACGACCCAACAGGAACATTGAGCGAGGTTGTCTCTGGCAACCGCGCGAGCTTGGGGTCAAGCGCTGTGCCGGCGCTGCACTTTGACGCTGCCGACGTTATCTTAGCGATCGAAGCCGACTTCTTAGGAACATACCTTGCTCCTGAGACGTATACGCGCCAATTCGCTTCGCGCCGCGACCCCGCACAGGGCCCGATGAATCGCCTCGTTGTCGCAGAAACGACGTTGTCGCTCACCGGCAGTAATGCCGACAAGCGCTTTGCGCTTACCGCAGGCACGCACACGACATTCGCATTCGGCCTCGCAAACTTGATTCTTCCGGGTTCAGCACTTGCGGGCGACGCAACGGTACGCGCGGTATTACAAGCGTATACTCCCGCTGTCGTCGAAAAAGTAACGGGCATCAAAGAAAAAGATCTTGTTGCACTCGCTGAAGAACTCAAGGCAGCACGCGGCAAATCGCTCGTTGTCGGCGGTGGAGTCAGCAGCCGTACGCTCGTCGCCGGCGAATTACAGATTGCCGTCAACTTGCTGAACGCGCTCCTCGGTAACGAAGGCAAAACCATCTCGACGAAAGGCGCACTCAAGGCAAATGTAGAAATCAGCGATGCAGCCGCTATCGAAGCGCTCATTGCCGACATGAAAGCCGACAAAGTACAGACACTTGTCATCGATCGCGCAAACCCGATCTTTGAATTGCCGTTAGCGTCGGGTTTTGCCGATGCTCTCAAAAAAGTTAAGAATGTCGTAATGATCGGCGACCACATCAACGATACGGCGAATGTTGCAACGCACGTGCTACCCGTCAGCCATTATCTCGAATCGTGGTCCGATGCGCTCGCGCACGGCACATACGGCATCGTACAGCCGATGATTCGCCAGATTCACAATACGCTCCCCGTATTAGAAATCTATGCTCGCCTCGCTGGCAATACAAAATCGGCGTACGACCAAGTCAAGGCAAGCCATGCGGCAAACGCAAAAGGCCAAGCGTTCAACAGCACACTCGCGGCCGGGTTTTCAGTCGTCGATGCGCAAGGTGCGGGTGCAGCGCGTACGTTTCGTTCGGCGGCACTAAAAGATATCAAAGCGCCGGTGGATGCACAGCCGGGTTACCGCCTCACTCTCATCGAAAGCGTCGGTTTAGGCGACGGTGTCGGCGGCAATATTTCGTTTCGCCATGAGTTGCCAGACCCTGTAACCAAAATCACCTGGGACAACGTACTCCTCATTAGCCCTGCCGATGCGAAGACGCTGAAAATCGCAACGCAAGACTTAATTAAAGTGACTGCGGGCAAAGTTGTGCAAGAGATTCCTGCGTTTGTACAGCCCGGTATCCGCCGCGGCTCAATGGCGCTCGCTATCGGGTTCGGCCAGAGCTATATCGGCCAAGTCGGCGCGGGTGTCGGTCAAAATGCGTATGCACTGCAAAGCTATGCGGCAGGCCAAAGCGCTGCGTCGGGCCTCAGTATTACAATTGAGAAAGTCGGCAAATACGGCATGCTCGCCTCGACGCAACGCCATTACGAATTCTCGGTAATCCGTGGGTTAGCGCGCCAGGTTGAAGTGAAGACGTTTGAAAAAGCGATTCGCGAGAAGAACCCAGACCTCATGCACGAGCATGAAGAACGCCCGTTCGGCGGCAAAGCGAAAGGTCTTTACCCCAAGCATAAATACGACGAAGGCTATCGCTGGAACCTCAACATCGATTTGAGTAAGTGTACCGGCTGCTCTGCCTGCGTCATGGCGTGTTATTCTGAAAATAACATTCCGGCGGTGGGTAAAGCCGAGGTCGATCGCGGCCGCGAAATGAGCTGGCTCAGAATCGACCGTTACTATATCTATGAAAACGAAGCGGCAGAAAAAGCCGACGCCGATATGGTAAATCCCGATGTCTTCTTTCAACCGGTGATGTGCCAACATTGCGAAAATGCACCTTGCGAAAACGTCTGCCCGGTGGGAGCAACCGGTCATAGCTCAGAAGGCTTGAACTACATGGCGTATAACCGCTGTATCGGTACCCGTTATTGCTCGAATAACTGCCCGTATAAAGTACGGCGTTTTAACTGGTTCGAGAATTGGGAGCACAAACTGCGCGATCCGCAACAGTTTGCCTTGAACCCCGATGTCACCGTGCGCTCGCGCGGCGTCATCGAAAAATGCTCGTTCTGCCAACAGCGCATCGCTGAGAAACGCCAGCTTTCGCATATCGAAGGCCGTGCGATTCGCGATGGCGAGATACAGACCGCATGCCAAGAGGCGTGTACCGCAGGTGCAATCACTTTTGGTAATATCAACAGCGCTGAAACGCAAATCGTTAAGGCGAATAGCAATCCGCGTTCGTACGAGATTCTCGCACAACTCAATGTAAAACCTTCGGTTAAATACATGGTGCGTATTAAAAACCGCCCCGAGGCAAAGGCATAAGGACAACATGGCAATGGAAAAAAACGTTTACCACATCGGCAAGCCGTTCGCAGCGCTCGACGACGACGTCATGAGGCCGATCGAGGCTTTTCCCACTAAACTTTGGTGGGGAGCTTTCAGTATTTCGGCAATCGTCGCGGCAGTGGGTGTTGCAACGATTATCTATTCGTTCATCGTCGGTCTCGGAATTTTTGCTTTGAATAATCCCGTCGGCTGGGGTTTTTACATCGTCACATTCGTGTTTTGGATCGGTATCGGTCACGCGGGTACGCTAATTTCGGCGATTCTCTTTCTCTTTCGGCAAAAATGGCGTACGTCGATTAACCGTGCCGCCGAGGCAATGACCATCTTTGCTGTGATTGTTGCCGCGATTTTTCCGCTGATTCACATCGGGCGCCCTTGGTTCGTCTTTTGGGCGTTTCCATACCCTAACGAACGCGGCCCGGTTTGGGCTAACTTTCGTTCGCCTCTGCTCTGGGACTTATTCGCCGTTTCGACATACTATTCGGTTTCGCTCATTTTTTGGTACATGGGACTCGTCCCCGACTTTGCGACGCTACGCGATCGTTTCATGCGCTTTAAGGCGAAGAGCAAAGTCGGTAAGTTTATGCTCGAGGTCAAAGGCATTGCCTATCGGGTATTAGCATTGGGCTGGGTGGGCTCCGCCAAAACATGGCACCACTACGAAAAAATGGTCATGATACTTTCTGC
>JAFEGD010000124.1 GCA_018240245.1 Spirochaetota bacterium
CGCCAACGGGCCGCTGGCCAGAAAATTTTTGATCCCAAATCGCTTTTTGTGTCGTGAAGTTGCGTGTTGCCGAAACCGCTTGCACGTGAAAGCCGTCTTTCAGCGCGGCGGTAGCCAACTTTTCGAACGCCACCAAAGTGCGCCGATCGAGATATTGTTTGCGGCTACTGTATTTTGTGGGGACTGCGGCAAAATCTTCGCGACTCTGCGGATTAAAACGGCCGTTGAGTAGCTCCAACGCGATGGAGGGCGATGCGTCGTTATCGGCGTTCGTAGTTTTTATCGGTTTTGCATCCGACTTGCAGCAAATACAAAACAGCAAAAAAACGAGAAATGTGGGGCTGCGAAAAAGACCGCGGCCGACGAACGCCATCGCTCTGCGCCTCACGCTTTTGCGGCAAGCGCTTCTTCTTCGGTTTCGAACATATCGAAAAGCGAGGTCAGCTCGATGACGTCGAAAATTCGTTTCACCGCCGGGCGCACGCAACAGAGTTTGAGCGAGCCCTTGAGGTCTTTGAGTTTTCTGAGGAGTGCGATCATAACGCGGAAACCCGACGAAGACATATATTCGACGTCGGACATATTGAGGAGAAGGTGTTTGATAGCTTTGGCTTCGAGTATTTTCATGAGCTGTTCTTCGACTTCGCCCGAAACAGCAACGTCGAGGCGGCCGTGTAAGTAGGCAACCGCTTGCCCGACGCCCGCGTCTTTTACTTGAACCTTATCCATTGCACCAGACACAGAAGAAAAGTCGCCCCTTCAAGGTTTTTTTGAATTATCGTGCAATTGCGACCAAATTGTTCTTATAAACCATGAACATGTCGCCCGCCGAGAACTCGTTTTTGCCCTGAATCGCATTGGCGGGAATCTCGAGCGTTCCCGATGTGACTTTCACGTAAAAATCGGGCGCCCCCGCACCGATACGCTCGTCGCGATCGAACACCCAAAAACGCACCGGCAACGCCGCCTCGCGCGCAGTCCATGCAATTTGAATTTTGCCGTGGTCGCCCTGCAATTCGATACGGCCGCCGTTTTTCTGGTCAAGCGTGATTTCTGCCGCACCTTCGGCAATTTGCACGCGCTGTTGCGTCATATCTTTTTCGACGATATTCATGACCGTGTACGGCGCCATTTTCGCCGAACCGATTTGCTGCCCGTTTTTATGCAGCGTAACTAGTGATTCGCGATAGTCCGATGTATGCGACGTCGAGAGTACATTTTTTGCGGGGCGTGGATAAATTAAGACGGCCACAAGTGCCAGCGCAGCGACGGCTGCGACCGCTGGCAGCGTTACGCGCCGCAGCCATAATAGCCGACGCGATGGTTGCGGCGATTGCGCCACTTCGGTCGTGTGCGTATACGCACGCACTTTTTCGGCGCAACCAGCGCATGTGGCGAGATGCTGCAGAATGCGCCGCTCGACCGTCGCGGAAAGCAAAGTCTGGCGTTGGTGCCGAGGGCGGCCATTGCCGTCGAGAATACCCGAATGAAAATATAAGAGTTCTTTCACGGTTAGATGCTTTGTTGCACTCATACATCCCCCTTGCGCATAGTGTTAATACGATCTCGTAGGCCAACGCTGCCAAAAAATATGTTAAAAATCCTCAGCCCCATACCCGAGCTTTTCGAGTTCTTTTTGAATATGCGCGAACAGCGCGTCCATGAAGCGGCGGCAAGTGCGCGGTGTCATTGATAAACTCGCGGCAATCTTTTCGGGGGGTAATTCAGTCGCGCAGAGCAGTTGGTAAAGCAAGAGACCGCGCCCGCTTTTGTCGAACCCGGCCGCAGCGCGCAACACCGCATCGTCGCGCTCTTTTTGTAGCCACGAGCGCTCTTGCTCGGAGAGTCGAGCAAGAGTTTTCACCGGCACTTCGTCGAGAGAGGTTGTCTTGCGCTCTTTGCGCCAAATATCGATCGCGCGGTTGTGTGCCACACGGTAAAGCCAGGCAACGAGATCGTTCTCGGCAATCGACGCTGCGGCAAATTTTATGAACATTTTTTCAAACGTATCTTGCACAACGTCTTCGGCCCGATCGCTATCGACGAAACGAGCAACATAGCGTTGCAATTGCGGATAGACTTTAGCGTAGACGGCTTGCAACGCCTTATCGGTATTTTTTGAGTTGCGAGGATGCTCTTTCTGAAACGGCATAACAATTAGCGCAAATTTATGCTATTTTTTGGCAAGATTTCAGCCGTTGTTCGTAGTATATCATATTCAAGCAGATACCATGGCGAAGTTTCGATTTCTTCTATTATTCTTCAATAGTTTTCTTGCGTTATTGCATCCACTTTACGCAGAAGAGGCGGCGACACAGCCAACTACATTCAGAAACATTACATTAGATGAGGCAGAAAGCCTTTTCTTGCAGAATAACTACCAACTGCTCGCCGCAAAATTTCAGATCGAGGCATCGCGCGCTTCGATCTTGCAAGCGCGGCTCTGGCATAATCCAAATATAATGGTAGAACAGAACGTTTATAATCCGAATAACCAGCGCTTTTTCGACATTACGCCCGCCGGGCAAACGCAAATCACCGTACAACAGTTGCTCGTGCTCGCGGGTAAACGCGATTACCAAATCAAAATTGCGCAATGGAACTCGCATATTGTCGAACAGGGCTTTTATGATACCTTGCGCAATTTGCGCGCACAGTTGCAGACGACATTTTACGGCGTGCATTACTTGCGCCAGTCGATTCTTTTCTACGATACCGGCATTGCGGGGTTGCAGAGCACGCTGGCGACTCTCGAAAAAATGTATGCGAAACGCTTGGTTCTGCTCTCCGAAGTGATGCGCATTAAGTCGCTACTTTTTTCGTTACAGAACGACCGCACCGAGCTGCGCGTGCAATTCGGAGAACAGCAGAATACGCTGAAAATGCTCTTGGGCGGCAAAATTCCCGACAGCGAACAGATACAACCCGTGTTTGCGATCGAAATTCAAAACCCGCTCGAAGCGACGCTCGCTTCGCGCGAAGCGATAATCCAAATGTCGCTCAAAAATCGGCCCGATCTGCAAATCGCCGAAAGCGCCGTACATCTCGAAGAAACGAATGTGCGCTTGCAGCACGCGATGAAACACCCCGACGTCAACTTAGGCGTGACGTGGGATAAACAAGGCAACTATATTAGCAACTATTTTGGTTTTCAGGCGAGTACCGAGATTCCGATTTTGAATCGCAACGAAGGTAATATTGCCGCCGCCGAAAAAAATCTCGCTGCGAATAAACAGCTTGTCGAAAAGACGCGCAAAGAAATCGAGCGCGACGTTTCTTCGGCGTATACGCGCGCGGTCGAGAAAGACGCGCTCTATCAACAATACAAGGGTAAATTTTCCGACGACTATGCGAACCTTGTACAACTCACGATTAAGAATTACCAAAAGCGTTATATGACGGCGTTAGAGTTTACCGATTTTTACGAATCGTACCGCAACAGCATCACGACAATGCTCAAGCTCGAATCGGAGCGTATCGCCGCGCTTGCGGCCTTGAATAACGCCGTCAATGTTCCCGTGGTGAAGATACGATGAAATTAGCGGCGTTCATTCTGATCGTCACGCTGACTTCGCTTTCGTGCCGGCGCGACGGTACTCCGGGGCATACCGGCGGCAGCGACATCGCAAAGCCCATTGTCAGCGCTAACGGTGAAATCATAACATTCGCAGAAGGGTATCCGGGCTTACAGCGCATCGAAACGCAGAGCATGAGTAAAGAGAAAGGGACGATTACCGTGACCGCGCCCGCAAAAATTATTGCGAGCATTCGTCGCGGTGCAAACGGCCATCGCGTCGTGCTCTTCGAGTCGCAAGAGTTGACGTCGCTCTACGCGCAATACCAACAGGCGCTGATTAACTCGGGTAAAGCGTCGCGGGCGCTGTCGCGCGTGCGCGATATGTACGAAGGGCAAATGGTGACGCGCAAAGAAGTGTCCGAGTCAGAAAGCGAAGCGGCCGCCACATCGGCCGTTGCCGCCGAAATGGAAGCGCGTATGCGCGCATTCGGTATTAACCCGCGCGAGATCGGATCGGTCAGAAACGATACCGTTTGGCTGATCGCCGATGTGCCCGAAACGCAAATGTCCGATCTGCGCCGCGGGCAATCGGTCACGATTTCGTTGGCGGCGCTGCGCAGCGAAAAGACGCGCGGCAAAGCCGACGCGGTCGGCGACAACGTCGACCCGCTCACGCGCACGGTAAAAGTGCGCATCAGCATGAATAACGAGCAGCATCGTTTCAAACCCGGAATGTTTGCGCAGGTCGATTTCGGCGCAACCAAAAGTAAACTCGCGGCGCTACCATCGTCGGCGGTCGTTACGGTCGAAAACCAAAATTTCGTTTTTGTAAAAACGGGCACGTACGAATTCACGCGCGTCGCGGTAGTGACCTCGAATAGTATCGGCCCTACAATCGGCATTGTGAGCGGCATCAACTCGGGCGACGAGGTGGTTGTTAAGGGCGCGATCTTACTCAAAGGATTGAGTTTCGGATATTGATATGAAACGTATTCTGCTATTCGTGCTCTGTTTGTCGTCATTGTATGCCGATGCGCCTGCTGTCGAGCAACCGCTTGAAGAATCGCAAAGTACGTTGGCGTTGGGCATCGACGTCGGTAGTCCTCAAGGCGTGAACCTACGCGCCGGTTTTTTTCATCCGCGCTTTTCGCTCGTTGCGGGTGGCATGTATTGGTCGAGCGAGAACTACGGCTACGAAGGTTCGGCGTCGTTCAATTTTTTCTCGTCAAGAAATTTCTATCAAGGACTCGGCGTCGTCGCGGGTTATTTTTCGAATAACCCGCTCAACGGCCTCATGTCAAATTTCTTTAGCGCTCCGCATACGAACGGAGCGTATCAATACACCTACGTTGGCCCCGAGTACTCGCTTTATCTTTCGGGGTTCACTTTATCGTTAGGTGTGGGGTTTGGCAGCGGGGATTATGCAAGTCCTCAAATCATTTTTCATTTCGGCTATCTGTTCCGTTTAATCTAAAGCTATGATTTTCAAGATTCTCGAAACGGCTCTCAAGTTCAAGATACCGACGCTCGTGATCGTCGCGTTTGTGATTTTGAGCGGCGTCTGGTCGTGGATCGATTTGCGTAAAGAAGCGTATCCCGACGTGGGCGACACGCAGGTGAGCATTATTACAAAATATATCGGGCGCGCGGCAGAAGAAGTCGAGCAAAGTATTACGCTACCAATTGAGCGCGCATTGAACGGTATACCGCGCGTGATAACGCGCCGTTCGAAAACAATCGCCGGGCTTTCGGTAATCCAACTGATTTTTGAAGATGGTGTCGACGATTATTGGGCGCGTGCGCGTGTGCTTGAAAAATTGCCCGACGCCGATTTGCCCGACGGCGTCAACGCGAAGATTGCACCCGCGTGGGGCCCGGTCAACGAAATCTATCGCTACGTTGTTATCTCCGAAGCCGATCACACGCCGATGGAGCTACGCACTGCGCAAGATTGGATTATCATGCCGCGCCTTTTACGCGCGGGTGGCGTTATCGATGTCGTCAATTTCGGCGGCCTCGAAAAACAATTTCATGTTGTCACGACTCCGGCGAAGCTCACGGGTTACAACCTCACTGTGCCGCAGGTGATAGCGGCGATTCAGGCGAACAACGTCAACACCGGCGGTAATATCGTGCAGCGCGGCGAGCAAGGTTTTATCGTGCGCGCGATCGGTGCGATTCACACCAAAGACGATATTCGCAACATCGTCGTCTCGACGCAGAACGGCGTCCCGGTTTTTGTCTGGCAGATTGGTAGCGTCGAAGAGTATCCGTACCCGCCCGCCGGCTTTTTGGGCTATTACTTGAATAGCGAGGGCAAAGCTCCGGAAATTTCAGACATGAGCGTGCAGGGGCTGGTGCTGATGCGGCGCGGTGCGGCGGTCGATGAGACGCTACGCAACGTCAAAGAAGCGATTGCCGAGCTCAACACGAGTGGACTCCCCGAAGGTATTAAACTGCGCGAGACGTACGATCGCGGCGATCTGGTGAACTATACGATTCGCACTGTCGGTAAAACAATTTTCGAAGGCATATCGATCGTCACTCTCATCTTGATTTTTTTCGTCGGTAGCGTTCGCGCGGCGCTCGTGGTTGCGGCGACGATTCCGATTTCGGTGCTCTTCGCGTTTACGATGATGAAACTCACGGGCATCAACGCGAATCTACTTTCATTGGGCGCGATCGATTTCGGTATCATCGTCGACGGCGCGGTCGTGATGGTAGAAAATCTGATGCGCAATTATCGCAAGCACGGCAACGAATGGCAGAGCCTCAACGGACTCACGATCAACTCGGCGCGCGAAGTCGCTCGGGAGATTTTTATTTCGATCAGTATCATTATTCTAGCGTATCTGCCGATTTTTACCTTTCAGCGCGTCGAAGGGCGCCTCTTTTCGCCGATGGCATTCACGCTCTCTTTCGCCGTGTTCGCTTCGATGTTGATTGCGCTGACTGCGATTCCCGTGCTCATGAACATGCTCTATACGCGCTACCACGAAGCGCGCACCATGCATACAATCGAAAGGCATAACCCGATCTATGCGTGGATCGAGCAAAGGTATGCGCAAATAGTCGAAAAGTTGATTCGCACCTCGAAGCGCACGGTTATCGCCGGGTTCGCTTTCGTCGCTTTGGCGCTTGTTTCAGGGCGACTTTTTATCGGCACGGAGTTTTTACCCGAACTCGACGAGGGCGCGCTGAATATCCGTTGCTTTTATCCGGTCGGGATTTCGATTTCGGGCGCGCGCGACCTCACGAAGAATGTGCGCGACATTATCGCCAAGCATCCCGAAGTGGAAATAGTTATTACACAATTAGGGCGCAACGACGACGGCACCGACCCGTACGGGCCCAATCGTCTCGAAATTTTGGTCGGTCTTAAAGATTACTCCGAATGGAAAAGGCTACGCAATAAGAGCCAGCTTGTGAAAATTTTGAAATCCGAATTGGAGCAAAATATTCCCGGCGCGCATTTTATTTTTTCGCAACCGATTATCGACAACGTCACCGAAGCGGTCACGGGCAGCGTTTCCGATTTGGCGATCATGATTAACGGACAAGACTTGGCGAAGATGCGCGATTACGCGAAACAAATTCTCGAAGCGGTACGGCAAATACCCGGCGCTTCAGAAGTGGGTATCGAACAAGAAGGCAACCAAGCGCAGCTCAATATCGAAATCAATCGGCAGGCGGCCGCTCGCTTTGGCATCAACGTCGCCGATGTGCAGGCGATGATCGAAGCGGCGATCGGTGCGCGCGAAATCGGCAAGCTCCGCGACGGTGCAATGCGTTTCGGCATCGTCGTGCGTTACGCCGCAGAATTTCGCTCGTCGATAAAGGCGATTCAAAACCTGCTTATTACCGCGCCCGGCGGAGCGAAAATTCCGCTGATGCAAATCGCCGATATCGATTTCAAAGACGGACCGACGATTGTGCAACGATTCGACAGTAAGCGGCAAATTTCGGTGCGCGCGAATATTCGCGGCCGCGACCAAGGCGGCTTTGTCGCCGACGCGCAGAGCGTCGTGCGTGCGCTAAACATTCCGCGCGAATACGTCATCACGTGGGGCGGGCAGTACGAAAACTTGGCGCGTGCCGGTAAACGTTTGCAGGTTGTGATCCCGTTGACGATTCTCTGCATCTTTGCCATTCTTCTTTATCTCTATCGCGATGTCCGCGACGTGCTAGTGGTAATGACGTGTCTGCCGTTTTCGCTTGCGGGTGGAGTGATTGCATTATTGCTGCGCGGCTACCATTTTAACGTCTCTTCGGGTGTGGGGTTTATTTCTCTTTTTGGAATTTCAGTGATGTCGGGTGTGCTGTTTGTTTCGCGAGTGCGGCACTTGCATCGCGAAGAGCCTCGTTTGACATTTCGAGAAGTTATATTGCACTCCGCTGTCACACAGCTCAGGCCGCGCATGATGACAATCTTGCTCGCGCTCTTCGGCTTGGTGCCGGCGATGCTTGCGACAGGCGTGGGCTCCGACGTGCAGCGGCCGTTGGCGACGGTGATTGTCGGCGGTCTGACCTCAGAACTGATTTTAACGTTACTCGTTTTGCCGTCGGCATTTATTATCTGGTGTAAACCGTTTGCAGCGCACGACGTGCCGCCCGCAACTTAATTTACGTGCTGTCGGTGCGCTAAACTTCGCCATCATGGCAAAACCCAGAATTCTTATCGCCGACAATCTCGACCAAGACGGTGTCGATATTCTCAATAACTCCGCACTTTTCGACGTCGATTATCGCAAAAAGACCAGTCGTGAAGAACTTGAAGCGGTCATCGGCGAAGTCGAAGGTCTCATTATCCGCTCGGCGAGCAAAGTCGACAAAGCGCTCGTCGACAAAGCGGCAAAACTCAAAGTCGTCATTCGCGCCGGTGTCGGTGTCGATAACATCGATATTCCCGCTTGCTCGCAAAAGGGTATCGTCGTAATGAACGCTCCCGCCGGTAACTCAATTTCAACCGCAGAGCAGGCGCTCGCGATGATGTTTTCACTCGCGCGCAAGGTGCCGCAAGCCGACGCCTCGATGAAACAGAAAAAATGGGAGAAAGCGAAATTTCAAGGCTCGCAACTGACCGGTAAAACCTTGGGTGTCATAGGTCTAGGCCGCATCGGTAAAGAAGTCGTTAAACGCGGTAAAGGCCTGCAAATGAAAGTTCTCGGTTTTGACCCGTATATTCCCGCCGAGAATTTGACGTCGTTAGAAATCCAACTTGTGTCTGTAGAGGCTATGCTGAAAGAGGCGGATTTCATAACGGTACACACGCCGCTCACCGACGCGACGAAAGGCCTCGTGAACGAAAAAAATCTGCCGTCGCTCAAAAAAGGTATTCGGCTCATTAACTGTGCGCGCGGCGGCATCTACGACGAAGCGGCGCTTGCGCAGGGTTTGAAAGAAGGTATTATCGGCGGTGTCGCGCTCGACGTGTTTGTCGAAGAGCCGCTACCTGCGACGAGCCCGCTATTCGAATTCGAGAACGTTGTGCTCACGCCGCATCTCGGTGCATCGACCGACGAAGCGCAGATCGAAGTCGCGAAAGAAACCGCCGAGTCGATGGTCGCCTATTTCAGAAACGGTGTTGCGCGCAACTCGCTCAATTTTCCGACGATCGACCCCTTGGCGATGGATACGCTCGCGCCGTGGTTTACGCTGTGCGAAAACGTCGGCTCGCTCGTCGGTCAGCTCATGAAGAATCCGCTGAAGAGCGTCGAGATGAGTTACAGTGGGGAGTTTACGCATCTCAACCTCGCTCCGCTCGAAATAGCATTAGCGAAGGGACTTTTGACAGTAGCGATGGGCGAAGAAGTGAATCTAGTCAATGCGCCGCTACTCGCGAAAGAGCGCTCGCTCAGCATCAGCGCGCGCAAAGTCGAGAAGAGCGAAAAAGAGCCCTCGATGCTCGCGCTCACCGTGTACGACGAGAAAGAACGGTTGACGCTCAAGGCAACGGTCGGCCCAATCGGCGGCATTGTTACCGAACTCAACGGCAATCCGTTGCGGTTGCGCCCCGAAGGTAATCTGCTCTATATCTTGAATACCGACACACCGGGTGTCGTCGGCAAATTAGGTACTCTTCTCGGCGAATATAAAATTAATATTTCGAGTATGGAACTTTCGCGCGCAGCCAAAGGCGGCGAAGCGCGCACGTTCTTAGGTCTCGACGATCAATTGCCGAAAGCGCTCTTAGAGACTATTCAGAAGAAAGAATTTATTGTTGATGCGCGGTTTATAAAAATTTAATCCGCGAGGTGGGCCGAGAGACACAGACCTCTGCGTTCGGGCGATTTTTTCGTAAACTCGCCGATCTAAGCGATCGTTTATTTTCCCGCTCGCGCTTTGCGGGAAGTCGCCGCGAAGTCGATTTTATCGCCTATGCGATTCTCTTTGGCGGATTGATCGCCGTCGGCACGTTCATTCATGGTACGAACTTTCTCGTTTGGAATATTATTTTTGCGCTTGTCGTCTGTTCGGGTAGTTTATTTCTTTTTCGAACGGGTAGCGCGAACGTTCGCTTACGCGCCTTGATACTCGCGCTACTTTTGTTGTCCGCGCTTTCGAGCGCTTCGTCGCGCATCGGAGCGCTTTTATTATTTTGTTTGCTTGCAATAATTTTTATAGTAGAATCTATTTTTCCGAAAAAAAATATTTTACAACGCGATTTTGCCAGTGTCGTCGCCGTATTGCTGTTTTGCTTTGTCGCGTACGATGCATTCGCCGTATTTATCGAGTGGCGCCGCAATAACGCACTTGCCGTCGGCGAACACATAGCGCTCAAGTGCGGCGTTGCGTCGCAATCGTTTTGCGCAAGCCAGAGGTCGTCGTTCGAGGTTCCCGATTTTTGGGAATACGCTGCGGGCAATAGCAATCTCGTGAAAGATCTACAGGCGATTTTGCCCTTGCGCACCTATCGCGATAGTGCGACAGAAAATACGATTGCACTCGCCGCTTTCGCGTTGCCGCCGCATGAAATGAGCGCGCGTATCAATCGCTATCTCGACTTGCAGCGTTCGTTCTTGCGCAGCAAAGCGAGCGGTAATCTCAACGTGCCACTCGTGCCGCAAGAGGTTTTGAAGAGCCTCGATGCGCAGCTCTACGTTTTGCGCTACGATAGCCTCGCGACACCCGGTTATCTCGGCAATAGCATCGAATCGAACGCTTTAATACTTTTGCACTCGCGTGCCGACGAAACGTGGCTTTTTATCATCGACGGGCAAGACCTCAACGGGCGCGACTTTTTGCTGCACCGTATCGTCAGCGGCTTTCATTGACCAAGAGTACAATCGCCTGGCACGCGACAGCGCGCTCTTCGCCGATCGCATCGAGCTTTTCGTTGGTGCGACCTTTGACGCTCACTTGCGCAAGGTCGACCTGCATTAGGCGCGCCACTGCGGCGCGAATTTGTTCGCGATGCGGGGCGATGCGCGGTATTTCGCAAATGATGTTGCAGTCGAGGTTACCGATTTTATATCCGGCGGATTGCATACGTGCCAAAGCAAATAATAGAAAATCGCTACTTTTTCGATCGCGATTGGCCGCATCTGCGGGTGGAAAATAATGCCCAATATCGAAATCGGCTAATGCACCTAAAATCGCGTCGGTAATCGCGTGCAAAAGGACATCCGCATCGGAGTGGCCTTGGAGCGTAAACGGCGCGGCAATGCGAACGCCGCCGAGCCAAATGCCGTCGCCCTCGCAGGTTCGGTGGATGTCGTAGCCAAGGCCAATTTTCACAACCTCACCCCGCCTTCGGCACTCCTCTCCCTATTAAGGAGAGGGGTCGAGGGTGGGGGCTTCACTCGCCCCCGGCCGCGACCACTTTTACCGTCGGCAAGCTGGTGAACTGCGTCGGCTCGCTCGGTAACTCTTCTGTCTCGACTTCAGCGGGCTCGGCTAAGAGGCGCTCGACCTCTTGCACGTCTTTGTCGCCGCGGCCTGAAATACAAATCAACACGAGCGGATTTTTTTTACCTTTCTTCGCCTGTTCGTGTACGTAATTCTTCGCCGCCGCCACCGCGTGCGCCGATTCGAGCGCCGGAATAACTCCCTCGCTGTGCGAGAGCTCTTGAAACGCTTCGAGCGCTTGCTTGTCGCGTACTGCGACATATTTTGTGCGCCCCTGTTGCAAGAGATAGGCGTGCTCGGGGCTCACACCCGGATAGTCGAGACCCGCCGAGATCGAATGCACGTCGTGTACTTGCCCCTCGGAATTTTGAATAATGTAAGTGAGTGCTCCGTGAAGCACACCGGGTTTGCCTGCGGTGAGCGACGCCGAATGGTTGCCGGGTGTCAAGCTGCGCCCGCCAGCTTCGGCGCCGATAAGTTCGACTTTGCTGTCTTTCAGAAATGCATAGAACATACCGATTGCATTCGAGCCGCCGCCGACGCAGGCAAACACCGCTTGCGGCAGCTTGCCGGTTGCCTTCATGATTTGCCCGCGTGCTTCGCGGCCGATGATCGACTGCAACGTGCGCACGATGGTGGGGTAGGGGTGTGGACCGATTGGCGAACCGATGAGATAATATGTATCGTCGACGTTCTTCGACCAATCGCGCAGCGCTTCGTTGACCGCATCGCGCAGTGTACCGTGCTCGCCGCCGACGCCTGCAACCGTTGCACCCAAAAGTCGCATGCGAAAACAGTTGAGCGCTTGGCGACGCACGTCTTCGGTTCCCATGTAGATATGCGCGGGTATCTGCATCAGCGCGGCGGCAGTTGCGGCAGCGACACCGTGTTGGCCTGCACCCGTCTCGGCGATGATGCGCGTCTTTTTCATTTTTTGCGCCAAGAGAGCTTGGCCCAAGGTGTTATTGATTTTGTGCGAGCCGGTATGCAGCAAATCTTCGCGCTTTAGGTATACCTGTGCTTTCCAGTTTTTTGAGAGGTTGGGTGCATACGTCAAGAGCGAGGGGCGCCCGGCGTAGTCGTTATAGAGACCCATTAGCTCTTTATTGAATTTTGTGTCGGTGCTAAATTTTTTCCACGCGGCGGTGAGTTCGTCAAGCGCGGGGATCAACAGCTCGGAAACAAATCTGCCGCCGAATTCGCCAAAATACCCTTCGGGGGGTGCTATCTTAGCAGCAACGGGAGATTTTATCTTTGCTTTAGCCTGTTTTTTTGCAGCCATACATCCTCAATTTTTCAAAAATCTTCTTCGGCCTCTGCAACCGAATCAAAAATTATAAAAACCTTGTCGAGCATCGTGACGCGCAATAGGTTCAAGATACTCTCGTCGGTTGCCACTAACCGCAATTCGCCGTGATGACCGGCGCAGACTTCGGCGAAGCGGGCGAGCACCCCGAGAACCGAACTACTGACATGCGTGGCTTGGGCGAAATCGACAATAATTTTGTATTGCTTTTTTGCCACAATATCGCTCAACGCATCTTCAATCGCGAACGCCTGCTGAGGGCGCACTGCGCCAGCTAATGCGATCACTGCAACGGGGCGGTCGGCGACAAGTTTCATCAATGCGCGACATTATGTCACATCTTTGATAGGGGTCAAGCAGATAATATGTCATGAGTGAACGGCTTTGCGATTTTCAAATGGCATATTATTACAATCTCTGAAGACGTTGACGGCATGTCTCTCTGCTACCTTTTGGACGGTGAGAAGTGGCGTTTGCCGCTTTTTTTTTTGAGGCAGAGCCTCTTGCTCATGAATATCGCAGAAATTACAGAAAAACAAGTGACCGAGCGTGCCGTAGCGTCGCTACCCGCAGGCCTGTCGCTGCATAAGATCAGTTTTTTTCATAGCAAAGGCAATATGCGTGTTGTTATCCAACTCGATAAATTAGCGGATAAATACGGCTCTGTCAATATCGGCGAGTGCGAATCGTATTCGCGCGCGCTGCGCACCGCGCTCGACGAGCTCGAAAAAACAACCGGCGTGAATCTCAACTATTCGCTCGAGGTGTCGTCGGCGGGCGCCGAGCGCGAGCTCACGAGCGTCGCCGAGGTACAGCGGTTTGGCGCGCTGCCGCTGCATGTGACGTTTGCGCACGCCGATAAAGTTTTGTCTGAAATTCTAACGGCACAGACGATTCAGGGCGAGATTATCGATTTTGCGCTGGCGGAGTGCAAAGCGAACAAAAAAAAATATTCGCCAAAAAAATTACGCGAAGCGCCCCACTACCAAGTGCAGTGGAATAGTATTAAAAAGATTCGTCTACACCTAGACGTGTAGCCACCAAAAACGGAGAGTAAAATGGCACGAGCAAAAAAAGCAGTCGTTGAAAAGAAGCGGTCGTTCTTTGAAGATATTCAACAGGTAACGGCAGATAAAGGCTTTGATCGGCAAGAGATTATCGAAGTCGTCGAAGCGGGGCTGGTCGCGGCGTATAAGCGCAAATACCGCACAACCGATAATATCCGTGTTGTTATGGATAAAGACAAAGACGACGTGTACGTCGTCGCGCGGCGCGTTGTCGTCGACAATATAGTTTTACCCGGCATGCAAATCTTACTCGAAGATGCGCGCAAATTAAAAAGCGACGCTGCGTTAGGCGAAGAAATCGATATTGTCGAATACCCGTTAGAGTTCGGTCGCATTGCCGCGCAAACTGCGATGCAAATCGTTGCACAGAAATTACGTCAGCTCGAGCAAAACAAAGTGCGCGAAGCATTCGAAGACAAGATCGGTGAAATCATGAACGGCTACATTTTGCGTAAGCGCGGCGATACGGTGTACGTAGACCTCGGCAAAGTCGAAGCGATCATGCCGGTCAAGCACCAGATTCCGAAAGAACGGTATCGCGTTGAAGATAAAATAAAAGTTCTCTTGCATTCGATCGAACAAGACAAGGGCGGCGGGCCGTTGCGTGTTATCGTTTCGCGCGCCGATCGCATGTTTGTGCAAAAACTTTTTGAAAAAGAAGTTCCCGAGATTTTTGAAAAAATCGTCGTTATTAAAACGATTGGGCGTATCGCAGGCGAGCGCAGTAAAGTTGTCGTCACCTCTGAGCGGCAGAATGTCGACCCTGTCGGCGCGTGCGTCGGCGTGCGCGGCGTACGTATTCAAGCGATTGTGCGCGAACTGGGCACCGAGCGCATCGATATCGTCGAATGGGCGAACGACCCGCGCGAATTTATCACGAATGCGCTCACGCCCGCGAGTCCTAGCCTCGTTAAGGTCGACCCGACGAGCCGGGAGGCGCTTGCGGTCGTGCCCGACAAAGATCTCGCGATTGCGATCGGCCGCGAGGGCACGAACGTAAAAATTGCGTCGTACGTTACCGGCTACAAAATCGACGTAAAATCAGAGACGCAATTTTCGACAGAAATGGCGTCTCCCGAAGCGCGTAAGCGTCTCGACGAGATTTTTGAAATCGCCGCACCGGTCGAAGAGACCGCAGAAGAAGAAACGGGGACACCTCTCACAGCGCTGCCGGGTTTAGCGCCGCGGATTATCCGCATTTTGAAAGATAACAACATCAAATATATCGAAGACCTCGTTTCGATGGGCGAAGAAGATTTGATTCACATCGAAGGTATCGGTCGCGCTACGGCGAAACGCATCATGGAAATTATTTCTGAAAACGTAGAGTTCGAAGAAGATGAAGAAGAGCAGGCTGCGCAAGAACTTGACGCAGAGCCGAAAGCTTGATTCACGACTATTAAGGAAAAGACTGGAAAGCGCGCATGGCAGACAAAATAAAACTTACGCCGAAGAAGATCGTTCTTAAGAGCAATACTTCCAAAGATTCGATCGCGGGCAAGATTAGCGCGCAAAAGGTGCAACAAGGTATCGAACGAGAAGAAGAGAAAAAGCAGCAGCAGCAACAACAGCAACAGCAGGCACACGTTCATAAACCGGCAGCCGCCACCGTTGCCGTCAAGAAACCGATCGAACGCACGCCGCCCAAAGCGCGCACGGTTTTTATTCAAGACGAGCGGCAACCGAAGACAGAGGCCGAAGAACGCGCGGTTAAAAAAGGCCCGCAGGGCCCGAAGCCGGGTAGCGATAAGAAAAAGTCGAATTTGCGCGAAGATATCTTGAAGAAAGAAGAACATAAAAAATTCTTCATCGGGCAAAAGCAACGCGATAAGGGCAAACCCGAAGCGACGCAAGCCGTCTCTTCGGTGCCTTCGAAAATTAAGATTACCGAGTTTGTGCAAGTCGGCGAACTCGCAAAAAAGCTCAATGTCCGCGCACCCGAAATAATTGCGAAACTCATGCAATTAGGAGTTATGGCGACGATCACGCAATCGATCGACGCCGAGACGGCGACGCTACTCGCGTCTGAATATAGCTGCCAAGTCGAAGTTATCTCTCTCTACGAAGAGACGTTGATTCAAGAAGAAGCCGACACCACCGAAGAGTTAGTCGGTAGGCCGCCGGTCGTGACGATTATGGGTCACGTCGACCACGGTAAAACGAAACTCTTAGACGCGCTACGCGAAACCGACGTTGTCGCGACCGAAGCGGGCGGTATCACGCAGCACATCGGTGCGTACCAAGTCACACGACCTAAAGGCAAAATTACGTTTCTCGATACTCCGGGCCATGCCGCGTTCTCGGCGATGCGCGCGCGCGGTGCGCAAGTCACCGATATTGTCGTGCTCGTTGTCGCCGCCGACGACGGTGTGATGCCGCAGACCGAAGAGGCAATCTCGCACGCAAAAGACGCAAAGGTGCCGATTATCGTTGCGGTGAATAAAATCGATAAACCTGCGGCGAATATCGACCGCATCAAACAAGACCTGGCGAAATTTGAACTCCTCTCCGAAGATTGGGGCGGCACGACACCTTTCGTACCAATCTCAGCGCTGCAAAAACTCAACCTCGATAAGCTCGAAGACGCGATTCTCGCGCAAGCCGAGGTGATGGAAGTCAAAGCGAACCCCAAAAAACGAGCGATCGGTACGGTCGTCGAAGCGAAGCTCGACCAAGGCCGCGGCCCGGTTGCGACGATTTTGGTCCGCAACGGTACTCTCAAAATCGGCGACCCGTTTGTCGTCGGTCTCGAAGGCGGCAAGATTCGCGCGATGTATAACGACAAAGGCCAAACCGTAAAAGAGGCGGGCCCGGCGACGCCGGTCGAGATTTGGGCTTGTCGGGCGTTCCTAATTCGGGCGACGTCATCAACGTCATGGCGACAGAGCGCGAGGCGCGTGAAATCGCCGACAAGCGGCAAGAGCTTGCGCGCCAGCAACAAGCGCAGCAAGTAAAGAAGGTTAAGCTCGAAAACTTCGATGCGACGATCGAAGAAGGCAAACTCAAAGAATATAAAGTCATTATCAAAGGCGACGTGAAAGGCTCGGTCGAAGCACTGAGCGCGGCGCTTGAAAAACTCTCGAACGAAGAAGTGCGCGTGCGCGTAATTATGGGTTCGACGGGCGAAATCACCGAAAGCGACGTGATGCTCGCGTCGGCGGCAAAAGCGACGATCATTACTTTCAATGCGCGCGCTAACGCCAAGGTGCGCGACGTCGCCTCGAAAGAAGGCGTCGAAATAAAGAACTACAACATCATCTACCAAGCGATCGACGACATGAAGCTTGCGCTCGGCGGCATGCTCTCGCCCGACGTTTCAGAGCAAGTCAACGGCGAAGCCGAGGTACGGCAGGTCTTCAAAATCTCGGGTATGGGTTCGATCGCGGGTTGCCACGTGCGTTCGGGTTTCATTCGCCGCGCCAACAGCGTGCGCGTGCTTCGCGACGGCGCAGTCGTCTACACGGGCGGCCTCAAATCGCTCAAGCGTTTTCAAGACGACGCGAGCGAGGTCAAAGAAGGTTTCGAGTGCGGTATCTTGGTCGAAAACTTTAACGATATTAAAGTCGGCGACGTGATCGAAGCGTTCGAAAAAATCGAAACGCAGCGCACGTTCGAACAAGCGAAAACTTAGTTTTCGCGAGCGATACGCCATGAACGACGTTCGCCGGTTGCGTCTGCAAAAACAAATCTTTCGCCATGTCGCGACGTATTACCAGAAAATGGCGAAGGGGCATCACAAGCACGATTTAGGCGCGAGCGAATCGATTGCGCCTACCAGCGAAGGATTACCCCCTGCGACGAACGATACGCCCGCAGCGGTTGATTCACCCGCCGCTACGCATAACCCCTTCGCACAATTCGACGCAGAAACTTTTACAGAGCAAGTGCGCGACTATTGTACGTTCACGCGCTGCGAACTTTCGTCGGACGGCTCGTTCGCAAAAATTTTTGTGAGTATTTGGGGCTCGCCGCAAGAGCAAGAACGTATTATCAAAGATATTAAGCGACACGCGCACGGTATGCGCACGAGTATCGCGAAGCATATTCGCATGCGCGCGATACCGCAACTTGCATTTGTGCAAGACCATTCGTTCGAGAAGGCCGCCGAAACCGAAAAGTTGTTATAGCCTAAGATTTGTACCCGTGTACGGCTAAAACATCGCTTTTGCCGCGCAGGCGTAGTTTGAGAAGCACATCCGCCTCACGTGCATCGCCCGTAAGTTCGACAACTTTGTCGGAGACCAAAAGCCATGTGCCGAGTTTCTTGTTCGCGTGCTCGAGGCGGCTTGCGGTGTTGACAACATCGCCGATTGCGGTGAGGTGCGCAGCGTTGCCGTAACCTAAGTCGCCGACAATCGCCGCTCCCGCGTGGATGCCGATGCGCAATTTTAAGGGAGTCTTTAATTCGTTTGCGAGAAAATCGTTCATCGTCGCGAGTTGCGTTTGCATGCGGTGCGCGGCGGCGAGCGCGTGGCGTGCGGCAGTAGCAATATCTTCTTTAAGACCGAAGAGCGCCATGATGCCGTCGCCGATAAATTTGTCGATATGGCCCGCTTCGTCTTCGATAATTTTTCCCATGCCACGAAAATATTGGTTTAGCACAAACACGACGTCGTACGGTAGGCGATGCTCGCTGAACGCGGTGAAGCCCTGCAAATCGGAAAACAACACGACGATCTCGCGCTCGGCTCCTTCGCTCTCGGTTTTCTTTTTTAGTACCGAATTTTTTGCCTGCGCGTGGCCGATAAGAGGCGCGATGCGAACGTCGCCTTGTAAGCGACTTTGGCACGCCAAACGCATATCACTTTCGGCACCGATGCGTTTGAGTAATGTCGCCTCGGTTGCGCCCATCGCCGAAAGATTTTCAAGCCCCGATAAGACGCGCACGCGGCACGTCGAGCAGCGTCCGTTGCCGCCGCAAACGTGCGCGTGCTCGATGCCGTGCATAAGGCTCACGTCGAGTAGCGACACCCCGGCGGCGGCGCGCACAACCGGCCCGTCTGCATAACTCACATTGATCGTCGCTTTACGGCGGTGGCGTCTCAGCACGAAAGCACGCGCGACAAAAAGCGCCGCGAGTAAAAATGCGAGAAACGCCAGACCGCCGAGATAAAACACCAAGCGGCTATGCGCAAAGGCATTGGGACTACCCCCGTGAGCGGCACGCACAAATTCGCGCCATGCGGTGTCTTTCGCGAGTTCGTCGACCTGCCCCATCGCCGATAAAATACCCGCAATTCCTAAAACAGGAATCGCGGTATAGACGACGAGAAACGGCGTTCGTATACGTTGAAACCACGGTTTCAAGTCGAGTGTGGTGGTGATGCCGAGAAACGCATGCACCCACACGAGCGCAGTCATCGCCGTCAGCAGCAAGATATCCCACGGGTTGCGGTGCGCGAGCAGCATGAACGAATAGGTATCGTTATGACCGTAGACCCACCACTGCAAGCGCGTACCGGCGATATGCCAAAACAGTAAGAACGGTATCGAAAGACCGGCGAGAATCTTAACTTTCTCGCGCGTCGAAAAACGCCACGTTTCGCGGAACATGAGACGCCACAGCGCCGACTGCGTGTGAAAGAAAAGCGCAACGGGGAAAATCCACTGCCCGACGCCGCTGCGCCAGAAGCCGAGAAAAATTTTACGACCCGATTCCATCGCGTCGAGTGAAATTAATCCAAGCGCATGGTTGATAAAGTGCGTTGCCGCGTAGGTAAAAATAACCGTCGCCGCGATTAAGCGAATATGTACAAAAACTTGCTTTTGTGTCCATTGCATCGGGGTCGCACTGTGAGTCATATTGATGCCGTAAATATTTTGACAGCGTTATAGAAAACAATATCGGAATATCGAAAATTAGCTAATCCGAAAATTCGATACGGTTGCGATGCTTATAGCAAACTGAATTGTACTCCACACCGCATCGATACATTCAAATGTATCGATATATATGGCACGTTATACCGAAACTCAAATTCGCGAGGCGCTCGCGCAGAGAATCTTGATTCTCGACGGCGCGATGGGCACGATGATCCAGCGGGCGAAGCTTGCCGAAGAGGATTATCGCGGCACCGGGAGCGTTAATCCAGAGCAGCTATGGAAATCCATAGCCCCCGATTTCAACCTTTCCCCCCAGCTATGGAAATCCATAGCAGAGCATACAATCCCCCTCAAGGGCAATTCGGATATTTTATGCCTGACGCGCCCCGACGCCATCACCGCGATTCACCGCGAGTACATCGACGCGGGCGCCGACATTATCGAAACGAATTCGTTCAGCAGCAATTTCATTTCGCAGGCCGACTACAAACTCGAACACCTCGTGCCGGTCTTGAACGAAGCGGCGGTGCGCTGCGTCGCGATGGCGCGTGCGGCATACGAAAAAGAAAATCCGCAGGGGCGAAAAATATTTATCGCCGGTGCCTTGGGGCCGACCACCAAGACGGCGTCGATCTCGCCCGATGTGAATAATCCGGCATACCGCGCCACCAACTTCGACGAGCTCAAGGCGTGTTTCAAAGAGCAGACGATTGCGCTCATGAAGGCGGGCGTCGATTTGCTCTTGCCCGAAACCAACCTCGATACGCTGAACGTCAAGGCGGCGATTGTCGCGTTCGAAGAGGCGTTTGCAGAGTTGGGTTATCGTGTGCCGGTTTCGATTTCGGTGACGATCACCGACGCCTCGGGGCGTACGCTTTCGGGGCAAACGGCGGAGGCATTTTACAATTCGGTTCGCCATGCGAACCCTTTATCGATTGGCATTAACTGCGCTCTGGGTGCTAAAGACATGAAGCCGTATTTGCAAGATTTGGCGCGCATCTCTGACATTCCTATTTCGTGCTATCCGAACGCGGGATTGCCGAATGCGTTCGGCGGTTACGACGAGACTCCCGCAATGTTCGCGTCGGACTTGGCAGCCTTTGCGAAAGACGGCATATTGAACATCGCCGGCGGTTGTTGCGGCACGACACCCGATCACATCCAAGAGATGGTGAAGCGCGTGGCGACTCAAAAACCACGCTCGGCAGCCCATGATTTAGACCATGGGCTGCCGAGCGGTTTGCATCTTGCCGGGCTCGAACCGTTGAATCTTGCGGTTTCGACGGCAGCGACCGGCAGCGGTTCGCAGTTTCTCATGATTGGCGAGCGCACGAACGTGACCGGGTCGCCGAAATTCAAGAAACTCATTCTCGAAGACAAATTTACCGAGGCGCTCGAAGTCGCGCGGCAACAGGTAATCGCGGGCGCGAATATTCTCGACGTGAATTTCGACGAAGCGCTTCTCGACGGCGAAGCGTCGATGACGCGCTTCTTGAATCTCATCGCGTCTGAGCCCGATATCGCGCGCGTACCGATCATGATCGACTCGTCGAAGTGGTCGGTAATTTACGCGGGCATGAAATGCGTGCAGGGCAAGGGCATCGTCAATTCGATTAGTCTTAAAGAAGGCGAAGATAAATTTTTAGAGCAAGCCAAACTGGTGCGCGAACATGGTTTCGCGATGGTCGTGATGGCGTTCGACGAGCAGGGGCAGGCAGCGAGCGAAGACGACAAGGTGCGCATCTGCAAGCGCGCGTATAATCTCTTAACGCAAAAAGCGCACGTGCCGCCCTCGGACATTATTTTCGACCCGAATATTTTGACCGTGGCGACGGGCATCGAAGAGCATAACAATTACGCGCGTGACTTTATCAACGCCACGCGCCGCATTAAAGAAGAATGCCCCGGCGTGTATATTTCGGGCGGCGTGAGCAATGTCTCGTTTTCGTTTCGCGGCAATAACGCCGTGCGCGAGGCAATCCACTCGGTATTTTTGTACCACGCGATCAAAGCGGGTCTCGACATGGGTATCGTCAATGCGGGTATGCTTGCAGTGTACGAAGATATTCCCCCCGAACTCAAAGAGCACGTTGAGGATGTCATTTTGAACCGGCGGCCCGACGCGACCGAGCGGTTACTCGCAATCGCCGACAAATATAAGGCAGGCGGCAAAGAACAAGTTAAAGAAGATTTATCGTGGCGTAACGGTACCGCCGAAGAGCGCATCGCACACGCGCTGGTTAAAGGCATCGATGCGTACGTCGAAGGCGACACCGAAGAGCTCAGGCAACGCTATTCGCCGACACTGCGCGTGATCGAAGGCCCGCTCATGGGTGGCATGCGCGTCGTCGGCGAGCTTTTCGGCGCGGGCAAAATGTTTTTGCCGCAGGTCGTGAAGTCGGCGCGCGTGATGAAAAAAGCGGTTGCGTACCTCTTGCCGTTTATGGAAGCCGAAAAGGCCGCCGCGGGCGCAACGACTGCGCAGAAAAAAATTCTCATGGCGACGGTGAAGGGCGACGTACACGACATCGGTAAGAATATCGTCGGTGTCGTGCTCTCGTGTAATAACTATGACGTCGTCGATTTGGGCGTGATGGTACCGTGCGAGAAAATTCTCGCGACCGCGAAAGAAATCAACGCCGACGTGATCGGGCTTTCGGGGCTCATCACGCCGTCGCTCGACGAGATGGCGCACGTCGCGAGCGAAATGAAAAAAGGCGGATTTACTTTGCCTCTGTTGATTGGTGGCGCAACGACATCGGCCGCGCATACGGCGGTGAAGATTGTACCCGAATACGACCAACCCGTCGTGCATGTGCCCGATGCGTCGCAAGTTACCGGCGTCTTAGGGCGGCTCCTCAGTGACGAGCTCAAAGCCGATTACATTACGGAATTAAAAACAGAACAGCAGAAAATCCACCAGTCGTATTTGAGCGGCAAGAAAGAGCGCTCGTTCGTATCGATCGGCGACGCACGCGCTTTGGCGCCGAAACTCAAACCGACAACGCCGAAAACTCCCAACAAACTCGGCATCACGCTTCTCGACAACGTCGCGCTCGACGACTTGGTGCCGTTCTTCGATTGGTCGCCGTTTTTCATGGCGTGGGAGCTGCGTGGGCGCTACCCGCGCATTCTCGACGATGCGGTGGTTGGCGTCGAAGCGCGTAAGCTTTTCGACGACGCGCAAAAAATTCTCGCGCAGATTTTGAAAGATAAACCGTTTCAACCGCGCGGCGTCGTGGGGATTTACCCCTGCGAGCGCAGCGGCGACGATGTGACCGTGCAATCCACCCCGTCAGGGGTGGGTTGCACTTTTCATTTTTTGCGCCAGCAGAGAAAAAAAGACAACGAACAGGTGTATTACTGTCTCGCGGACTATATCCAACCCAGTGGTCTTGACTACATCGGCGGGTTTGCCGTCACCGCCGGCGAGGGTGTGCTCGAATATTCGTTGCGCTATACCAAACAGAACGACGACTATTCGGCGATTATGGTCAAAGCGCTCGGCGACCGTTTCGCCGAATCGTTCGCCGAATACGCGCACGCGAAAGTGCGCAAAGAAATTTGGGGTTATGCCGCCGACGAGAAGTTAGATCTCGAAGACTTAATTAAAGAAAATTATCTCGGTGTTCGCCCCGCGCCCGGCTACCCAGCGTCGCCCGACCACACCGAAAAGCGCACGCTTTTCGATTGGCTCTCGGTCGAAAAGAACACCGGCATGCACTTGACCGACCATTTTGCAATGACGCCGCCGTCGTCGGTGAGCGGGCTCTACTTTGCGCACCCCGAGTCAAAATATTTTGCCGTCGGCAAAATTGACTACGACCAACTCGAAGAGTACGCCAAGCGCAAAGGCATGAGCGTCGCCGAAGCGGAGAAGTGGCTGCGGCCCTATTTGGATTGAGAAACAAATGGATAAGTCTTTTAGTTTACGGCGTTTTTTGCGATACCAGAAACTCGTCGCGCTATTTTCGTTGGTGTTGCTGCTTTCGTGTGCCAAAGACGATCCTTTTCAAGGCAACGACGGCTGCTTGCTTATTGTCAATGCGCGCACTGGCCGTGTTGAAAAAGTTTGGAACGAAGCGCGTTGCCGTATGCGATACCCCGCGTGTTCGACTTTCAAAGTTCCTTTGGCGGTCATGGCTTTCGACGCGGGCGTTTTGCGCGACGAAAATCAAATGTTGAAATGGGACGGTAAACCGCGTATGCTTGCAGCGTGGAATCGCGATCACGACGCGGCCAGTTGGTTACGCGATTCGGTCGTTTGGTTTTCGCAGCGCATTACGCCGCGCTTAGGCGAAGCACGTATCGCGCGCTATTTGAACGAATTCCATTACGGTAACGGTGATATTGGCGCAGGCCTTTCAGACGCATGGCTGAAAGGACCCGACACGCAAGGGCGCGCACTCAAGATCGACGCCTACGAGCAAGCCGGCTTTATGCGCAGCTTGGTATTAGCGAAGCTACCCGTCAAAAAATTTGCGATCGAGACAACCCGCAAAATTATAAATCTTGAAAAAAGTCCACAGGGATTTTTACTCAGCGGTAAAACAGGTTCGAATTGGCATGCGGATGGCAAGCGGCGTTTTGGCTGGTTTGTGGGGAGCTTGGAACGCGGCGAAGAAAACTATATAGTCGTCGCGAATTTCAGCGACCGCGAACCGACTACAGATAGGCGCTTCGGCGGTGCGGTGGCACGCGATTTTGCTAAGGCATATCTCGCCCGGCACGGGCTTTGGTAACGATATTCTGAAGCACTAGCTATGGAATTCCATAGCTAGTGGCATAGCGCCTGCATAAACATTGACGCTACCGTCAACCTTATGGGGCTGCCGTATGCTCAAATACGTTGCCGCATTTGCCCTCGTGGCCATGCCGCTCGCCGCACTCGCTCCTAACCAGCAAAGCGACGACTTCAACGACGGCGTACAGCAGTACAACTTGAAGCTCGGCCTCGGCTGGGCGCAAGATAACCAAGCACCCTACCGCGTGCAGGCGTTAATGGGGTCGTTCGATTTTATGGCGACCGACCGGCTCTCGATTCGCGGTAATTCGGCGCTGCCGCTTTCGACGGCGACCGGCGATATGAAATTTTATCCGTTCATGCTCGGCGGTGCGTTGCACCTTTTGCCGCGCTATTGGCTCGATCTTTATGTGGGGGCGGATGCAGGCTTTGTCTACATTTCTTCGCCGAGTGCAAACTTGGCACCGAGCTGGTCGACGCAGGTGACACCGCTCGTCGGCGTGACGCTGTATTATTGGGGCGTGTTTTATCTCGAAGGCGAAGCGGGTTATAACGTGATGCAATACGCGAACAGTGCGCCGATCGATATGAGCGCGCCGACGTTTCGCGTGCGTATGGGTTTCTATCTGTGAAATCTTTCTTCAGGCGGATTACCCCCTCTGCTGCAATCGGCATAACTATTGCAGTTTGCCTCGTTTTCGCTACAAGCTGCGTTTCAGTACAAATCTACGGCGACAAACACGCCGTGCAGACAAAAGACGATTGGCAATTGACCATCGAACACTTCGCCCCGCTCTCGGCTGCGAAGCGAAAGTATCCGATCTTGATCTGTCATGGCTTGGGTGCAAACCGGCAATACTTCAAAGCGAAAGACGAAGATTCTCTCGTCCGTAATTTGCAGCGCGCGGGCTACGACGTTTGGCTCATGGATTTGCGCGGGCGCGCCGATGCGGGCGAAACCGGCTATTGGTTCGGTAAGCACACCTACACCTACTCGATGGACGAATATGTTAAGTACGACCTTGACGCGGCAATCGGCTATGTCCTCGCGCAAACCGGCGCGGCGAAGGTGAGTTACATCGGGCACAGCATGGGTGGCATCGTCATGCACGCGCGCTTAGGTTCGATCGGCGACGAGCGCGTGGCGAACTTTATCGCGATCGCCTCGCCGATGAGTTTCTTACCCTACAATAAGCAGACCTTTAATCTCTACCGCATGCGCCAAGGCATGGTAATCTTACCGGTAATACCGCTACGACCCGGCGCGATCATGGGTAGCTTTTTTCCCGAGTTTCTCTACGCGCCGTTCATGAATGCGTTTCTAAACCCTGAAAATACCGACGGCAAAGTGAAGACGATGCTGATGCAGCGCGCGATCAACAATATCGCAAAGCCCGAAATTAAACAATTTATTTATATGACCGAGCATGGCGGCATGTTCTCGACCGACGGCACGGTGTCGTACCGCGATAATTTGAGTAAAATTAAAATTCCCGTGTATCTTTTAGCCGCGCGGCGCGACGAACTCGCCGACCCGGCGGTGGTGCGCGACGCCTACGAGCGCGTCGGCTCAAAAGATAAGACGTTTGAAATATTTTCGCGTGCCGACGGTTATATCGACGACTACGGCCACACCGATCTTATCATCGGCAAAGAGGCGCATGTCGAGGTGCATCCGAAAATTGTCGAGTGGTTGAATAAGCGCAGTTGAGTGACAGGACGGAAACTACGAAGCAAAATAAACGCAGTAATTTTTTTGGTGCGTGTTGCACGTTTCGCTAGCAAATCGTCTACGATTTGCGGGCTGATTTTCGTAAATTTTCCTTGTTGTGATGTTACGTTTTTGATGAGCTGTCGTAACCATATTTCGTGTACTATAAAAAGAGGAGAATTTAATGAATAAAACAAAAAAGATAGCAGCTGTCTTAATGTCGCTGGCTTTGGGAGTTTTCGCCATGCAGTGTAGTTCCGCTCCTGCGACACCTAACGTAGCCGCTGCTCCAGGGGGCGACATGCTGGTCAACAGCTTGAACGGCCAACTCGATCAAGCGACACTTTCCGGTTTTGACGTTTGGGGAACCCAAGTCGATACCAGCAAGTACGATAGCTGGGCGCAGGTTTCCGCTCCGATTGTAAAAGGCATGCTGGATCAAACACCAGACGGCTACAATCTCGAAGTTCAAGGACATGCAGACGGTGATGGTGGTGCTGCGGCAAACCAACGTGTTTCGACGCAACGCGCCAAGATTATCTATGACGCGCTGAGAAAGCAAGGTGTAAATTCGCCGAAGTTGACTTATAAAGGTTATGGTGCAACAAGATTGAAAAATGCTTCCGATAAGTCTGCCGCTGAAAACCGTCGTGTCGGCTTTCAGGTCGTTAAAAAATAACCCATCTCAATTCTTTCAAAGTTAGCCCATCTCAATCCGGACAATTACCGGATTACCAAACATCCGGCACCGCAAATACATGCGGTGCCAATATATTAAACCGCCAAATGAATCTTCTGTTTTTTCCCGTTATAATAGGCATATCTTGTTTTTGTATTTCGTGCGTTCCCGGTGCGGCGAAGCGTATCAAACCTGCGCCCGCAACCGACATAACTCAACCATTTCAATTCAGTAAACACGATATCGCGCTCTGCGATGCGGTTCCCGAAGAAATGTTCTGCATCCGCGACGCGGGCGATTCTGAAAGCGAAGCGCAAGGCCCGGGGCCGGGCAATCTCTATATCGACGAAGAAGTCGTCTCGGGCGAAAAATACGCCGCGTGCGTTAACGACCAAGCGTGCTCTTCATTATTTTTCGCCGCCGCTCCGAGCGAGCCCGCGTTGGGACTCAATTATACCGCAGCGCAGGCGTTCTGCACTTGGGCGGGCAAAAGACTGCCGACCGAGCGCGAGCTGAAACTCGCACGGGATCGCGACGAAATCTTCATCGAGTATCCCGAATGGACGAATGATTGGGCCGTTACAGACAAGCTCGAATGCGGACTCACGAACAAGCATAAGCTTTGCGTTCCCCGCAATCGTATGGGTTTGTGCAGCGGGCTTTTTCCATGCGAGAACCAATTCGTTTTCAAACGCATTTTGACGTACGACGGTGCGGTAAACAGATACTACGGCACACACGGGCGCATCGCGTTCCGTTGCGCCAGTGAAACGCCTTATCTGACCAATCAGCCGTCATGGATGATCGAAAACCCGCCTCAAGAACCGGACGACCCCGGTTCGCTTTCCGCGTCCGAAGAAAAAATAATTCATAATCTCGCCGCAGTCGACATACTCGACAAGCCCGATTGTCGCGTCCTTTATGGTTCGACTGCGTATTGTAAAGATCCCGCGACATACTTCGTCGCCAACGAAGACGAAAATTACATCTTTGAACCTTATATTCGCAATCTCGGTGGCGCTTATGTCGGGCTTGCCGCCGACGCCAATTACTCGTATATCGCAGCCGCGCGCAGTCGCGTCGCATGGTTGTTCGACTACGACGCGAATATACTCGCGTTACATCGTATACTGCGTACTTTTATTCTGGAAAGCGAAACGCCCGAAGATTTTGTCGCCTGCTTTTCGCGTGCCAATCGCGAAGATTCGCTCGATACGCTGAAAGAACTTTTTTGGGAAGACCCCGAAATCGACACGATTATTACGGTATACGAAAAGAACGCCGACCGCCTATATGGCCGCTATCGCGCAAGCATGTTCTCTAAAAAAGGGCGCGAAAATTTCGGTTGGCTGCGCGTAGAAGAGCACTACGACTATATTCGTATGCTCTACCGACAAAAGCGAATCGCGATCGTACCCGGCGATTTACGCAAAGACAAGACGCTGCAATCGATCGGCAAGGCGGCCAAGGCTTTGAGAATCCCCGTTCGCGTCTATTACACCAGCAACGCCGAGGAGTTCTGGAACTTCAATGGAAATTATCGTAAAAACGTACTTTCGTTGCCGTTCGACGAAGCGTCGGTGGCTTTGCGCACGATTCACGCATACAAGTGGCATCGAGCGGGAGCCAGGCGACCCGGGCTCTGGCACTACGTTATCCATGGCGCGTACAACTATCAAAAAAAGCTACTTCTGCCGCACTATGTTTCTGTCAATCAGTTCAAGATGCACCGTCTGATACCGCCGGGTGTATTCGACCTGAGCACGATCGAAGTTCCCTCAGAATTGCCCGACGGAGTGCTTGAAAATGGCTATTAACGGCAAAACGGTAGCCAGCCCACTTAGAAAGATATGGCCGACCGCTATTCACCACTTCTTAAATATAAAAAATATCGCGAGAATAATAAAAACAAACCCCACCGCATAGTTCCATCGCAGCGTGCCGCTCTTGAAAACCCACACTGCGAATACGGTGAAAACTACGAGCGAGATGACTTCTTGAATGACTTTGAGTTCGAAGAGATTAAACGGGCCACCGTAGTTTTCGCTACCGATGCGGTTCGCGGGAACCTGCAATGCATATTCGGCGAGCGCAATAAACCAACTCATAAAAACTATTGCCGTGAGCGGCAGCGCCGCCCAGCGCTGACTTTTTGATAATTGTAGATGCCCGTACCACGCGAGCGTCATAAAAATATTCGACGCGATCAAAAGAAGAATCGAATAGAACCCTTCTTTAAGCACCGCGTCGAATCAAACGAAATGTAAAACTAATTATCGCCTTCGCCGCCGGTGTAAGTGGGCGCTTTCTCTTTAACCTTGATCGAAATCGTCTGCGCCCATGCCGAACCGTACGATGCATGCACGCCGTCGGCAAATTGCAACGTGATACGGTAGTCGCCCGGCTTCAGATCGAGAGTGTCTTCGGTTTGGCCTTTGCCGTAGTGTTTAATCGTTTCATCGTTGCCGATGACTTGCCCCGCCGCAATCGCCTCTTTGTTGATGAGAATATGAAAATGCCCCGTGCCCTCTTCGAGCAAGCCCGCAGGCTTCACGGTCATGCCTTCGACTTGCATCACAAACTTGACGGGCGCGGTCACTTCGGTTTTGTCAGACGGTTCTGAAAACCAAACCTTGCCTTTGAATTCTTTCTTCTTGTTGCAGGCAACGAGCATAAGAAGCATCAGGGGGATTAATAGCGTAAAACGTTTCATGACTCGAAGTCAAAAATGCAACCTAAGGCGTAAATGAAAATCGTTCGTCGCGAGGTAGAAAATCGCAACTCTGGTGCATGCCTCGAATCCCAGATCGTTATTTGCTCAACAAATTAGTTTTTGCATTATTACCCTTTTTCTTCAGCGCCGCGCCGGTGCGTGCAAGCAGCGATGAGAAATTTGATATCGGTCATTTTCGCGCAGGCATTGAAAAAAATATTCAAAAACGAACTCTGGCCAATGGACTGCGGGTAATCCTCATGAAGCAAACGGCGAGCCCGACGATCGCCTGTTACTTGAAAATCGGCGTGGGGTCGGCGAACGAGCCTTTCGATCAAGCGGGCACCGCGCATTTTTTGGAGCACCTGCTTTTCAAAGGCACGCCGACGCTCGGCACGACGAACTTTGAAAAAGAAAAACCGTACCTCGAACAGATCGCAGCCGACGGCGAGCGCATCGACGCGCTCGAACGCCGACTCTTAGACCCGCTCGTCGGCGAAGACGAACGTGCGGCGATGCGTGCGCGGCTTAAGATTTTAACCGAGCGCCTCGCGCGTTGGCAGAAGGGCGCGCAGCAATATATTATCTCCGAAGAAGATTCGCAGGCGTATTCGCTCGCGGGGCAGGTGGGTTACAATGCGTACACGACGACCGACGTTACGAACTACCAAATTAAACTACCCGCGCATCGCCTCGCGATGTGGGCCGAGCTTGAGAGCAGCCGCTTTCTCGATCCGATTTTGCGCGAGTATTATCCCGAGCGTAAAGTAATTCGCGAAGAGCGGCGCATGCGCTACGATTCGCGGCCGACGGCGCTCTTGTACGAACTCTTTTTGAAGACCGCGTTCGGCATGAGCCCTTATGGCAAGCCCGTGATCGGTTTCGACCGCAGCATGCAAAGACTGCGCCTTAAAGATACGCGCGATTTTTTTGACGCAAACTACGTACCCTCGCGCATGGTAATTGCCGTTGTCGGCGACCTCGATTTCGACGCGGCATTTCAAACGATTGAAAAATATTTCGGCCGCCTCAAAGCAAAGCGTGCGCCCGAATTTCCGCCGACGGTATACGAACCGCAGCAGGGGCGGCGCGTCGCCACCCTCGAAGCGAAGAATTCGCCCGCGATGATTACGGGTTGGGCGCGCCCTTCGGTCTACCACGCCGATGACCGCGCATTCGAGGTGTTGGCGCGGCTATTGGGCGACGGTCAGACTTCGCGGCTTGTCGACCGGTTGGTGATTCGAGACAAACTCGTCGCCGACGTTAAAGTAGGGTCGTCGACTCCGGGCGAAAAACTCGACACCGAATTTACAATTTTTGCCGACGTGTTCGACGCGCAAAATTATAGGCAGGTCGAGCAAATCATCGCCGAAGAACTCGAACGCCTGCGTAAAGACGGGCCGACCACAGAAGAGTTGCAAAAAATCAAGAACCGCTATATCGCCGAACTCGTGCATGCGTTGCAACAAAACGCGGGGCTCGCCGACAATCTATCGTACTACGAACTCATTTTGCGCGATTACCGCAAGATGTTCACCGCGCTCGAAGAAATCGAGCAAGTCGACGCGAAACAAATTCAACAGTTGATTAAAAAATATTTCACAGAGAAGACGAATACGACGGTATATTTGAAGCCCATTGGGCGTTAGCGGCACAAGCTGTTGTCTCGGCCGTAAACAAGATCGTTGGCAATTTTTTTCAGATCAGAAATAATGTCATTAAAAGCAGGTCGTGCGACCCAATGAATTTTTTCAAGTTCGATTTCAGGCATTCCCGCGATGATTTGTGCGACGGTTTCGGCTTGCACGCCACCCGTTTTTTCTTTCGCGTGCTCCAAGATTTCTGTCCAATGAAAAGAGTAGCGACGCGCGAGAAAAACGATGTCTACCATGTCTTTTACCGCAAATCGCGTAGCGGCCGCTATCTTGTTGCTGAGAATATTTTGCCAAGTATCGATCAGGCATGGAGCAAGAGTGTTATCGGGTTTTCCCACGCGGTATGGTATATCGTTCACAAAATCATTTTGTAGGGCCGCCTCGTTTTTACGAATTACAAGACGAACGAACGCCGGCGTGCGAACCGTTTGCGCTCCGACTAAGTGCCACTCTGACTGACGCTGAATCGCGTCGTAGATGACTTCGACATAATCTCCGAATTTTTCGTCGTCGTTGATAAAAAAATCAAGATCGTCGCTGAAGCGATGATTCAAGTAAAATCTGCTCAATGCGGTTCCACCGGTTAGAAAAAACGGTAGCCTTAAGTCGTGCCCGACGAGCTTCATCACCCCATCCTGCATCGGGTAGAGGCTCTTTAAATAGTAATTTGCGTCGAATTTCAAGATTTTCCTGCCGCGATTCGGGCCAGATTCGTTTCACCAATGCGGGCGTGTACAAAAATTTAATGCGTTCGATCGTGAGCATCGCGAGAATATCGTACCAATCGATACATTCGAGCATGCGTTGAAAAATCCATTCGGCGGTGAACATACCGCGCGCCTCGCGTTCGCCGCGTACAATCGCGATGAGTTCGTCGGCGTCGTATTGGTAATCCCACACGCAGAGGCGCATGCATTCGTGCATTCGTTCGCGGGAAAGCGGCTGCATGCTCTAATATGCGCAAGACGGCGCGCGAAGGCCAAAATATCGCTATCGCCCGTGCGGGTGTGACTTGCGATACACGTCGAACAGTCGGTCCTTTGCAATTTGAGTATAGTTTTGCGTCGTTGAAACGCTCGCGTGCCCAAGCATCTCTTGTACGTGGCGAATGTCTGCGCCCTCGTTCAAGAGATCGGTCGCAAACGAATGGCGTAGGCTATGCGGAGTGATGCGGTGGTCGAGCCCTAATTCGGCGGCGCGCTTTTTGATGAGGTAATACGCGCCACGCCGGGTGAGCGGCGTACCTTTGAAATTCAAGAACACGCTGGTCGATTGCCGCCGCAGCCGGTAAAGAACGTCGGCACGATACGGCAGATATTCGGCGAGCGCATGGCGCGCCTTTTTACCTAAAAACACGACACGGTCTTTGCCGCCTTTTCCCGTGATTTTAACTTCGTCGGGCACCATGTCGTCGCGCAAAAAATTCATTTGCATTGCGAGCGCTTCTGAAATTCGCATACCCGAAGAATAGATTGTTTCCCATAACGCGCGGTCGCGTGCGCGGCCAAAACGTTCTTCGTCGGCGCCGTCTTCGAGCAAATGTTCGAGTTCGAGGGGGCGTAGCGGGCGCGGTAAGAGGCGTTTATAGCGCGCGCCTCTGAGTGCGCGCGCAGGGTTGTGTTCGATAAGTTTTTTATTTTCGAGAAAACGATAAAAACTTTTGATTGCCGAGAGCTTGCGCGCCTGCGAGCGACGGTCGAGATTTTCACCGCGGCTTTGGTGTGTGCCTAAGAATGCGTAGATGTCTTCGCCCGAGATTTCTTTTGCGTCGATTTGTTCGCGCTCGATAAAATCGAGCCATTGCTTCAAGTCGCGCGCGTACGCCATACGTGTATTCGGCGCGGCGTTGCGTTCGCTATCTAAGTATTCGATAAAAAGCGCGAGTTTCTGGCGCATGGTTCGCTATCTTTGTTCGCCTTCGGTATCGAGCCTGTGAACGATACGTCCGACCGAATAACCGAGTGCCTTAAAGAAGGTCATATTCTCTTCGTGACGCAGCGTGGCATTTTTTTCCATCTGCTGAATCAGGCGTGTGTTTTCCATCTGAAACGATTTCAATTCGAACGCAGACTTTTTGTGTTCAAAATGCTGCCAAATAAAGAGACCTACCATTATCGCTGCCAGCACAATCCCTAAGATCACTAGATCGTTCATGTACCCAATTTACTCCAACCGCGATGCGATGGCAAATGATTTTGGTATGAAGCTATTGTGACTAGGCGGGAACTCGCTTGCGCGAGTTTCCGCCTAGTCACAATTGCGCTGGTAGACGGCGAACAAGGCTACTTCGCCGTGCTCTCCGTGTCGCCGTGGTTGCGCTCTACTCGATTCGCTGTGCTTGCATGCCGTTCAAAATTCTGTCGATCTCAAATGTAATTTCTTTAATTTTATCGGTACTCGTGTTTGTCATGAGAATAATCGCGCTCTGTGTCGGTAACTGCAGCCAATTCATGGTGTGGTAGCCGCGAAAATTACCATCGTGGTAAATCACGCCGCGTTTGGCATCCGCATACCAACCCAACGCATAGTGCGTGTGCTTCTTTTCGACAAGCGCAGTGGGATGTATCATGGTTTGCAAAGCATTTTTGCCGAGGAGTTGATAATCCCATAGCGCGCGACCGAATCGCGCAAGGTCGTCGACTGTCGTGTAAAGACCGCCCGCGCCGACGGTATCGAAAGGATAGCGAAATTCGTTGCCTGCTATATCTATTGCAGAAGGTGCGCTGGCGACCTGCTCTCGACTATCGAGACGATAAAAGCTCTGCGCCATTTGCGCTTTCAGAAAAATATTTTCTGCGACGAATTTCGTGAAGGGTTGCCCGGTAACGCGCGCGACAATTTCTGCCAGCAGCACATAGTTAGAATTCGCGTAATGGAATTTATTGCCGGGTCGCGATAACGGAGCGCGCTGTTTTTCGAGTGCCGCGACCGCGTCGGCATTCGTGAAACCGGGCTGCGCGGTTGTTAAAGCGTAGTAATCTTCAAGTCCCGAAGTGTGCGCCAAGAGGTGGCGCACCGTCACGCCGCGCAAAATACGTTTGAGCTGCGGAAAGTACGGCGCAACGGGCGTGTCATATTTGATCTTGCCGCGTTCGGCCAAGAGAGCAATCGCGAGCGCGGTAATCGGCTTTGCTGCCGAGGCGAGGTAAAGCGCGCTTTCGGGAGTTAGGGGCGAGGACTTACTACTTGCTTCGGTAATCGATGCGCGATAAACGATTACACCGTTTTTTATAACGAGAGCATTTCCGTGAAAAAGATTTTTCTTCGCGTAATCTCTTAGTACGTATTCAATCCGCATCGGGATTTCACTACCGTCATACGTCGCCTGCAATTTCAGATCGGCAAGCTGTGCGCGTAAGGGCTGCATAAACGACGCACCGGGGTCGATTTTTTCAGTGCGGTATTTCGCATCGCGCTCTTCCCAGAGCGGGGTGCTTTCAAAATTGCGGTACTCCGAATGCGCGATGAGATAGCGAATCGGAAATTTTTTGACAAGGTGGCGAATGATATACGCATTCGCGGCAATCTGTTCGCGCGTGAGCGCGCGTTCGTCGGCACCGACGTTCTCGATACCGATCGCATGGCGGTTCATGCCGATGACATGGCGGCCGATATGGTTCTCGGGCATGAGGCGATAGATGTCGCCGTTCTTGGCGACGAGAAACTGCACGGCGATATTGGCCTCGCCTGCGCTCTTTAAGAGCGCGCGGCCCGATTCCATCGCTTCTTTATTCATGTATTGAAAAGACGTTTCGAGCGAATCCATCGCCGTATAGTGAACGACAACCATCACGGGGAGCATTGTTATCGAATCGACCGTGCGGTCGTAGTGCGCGTTCACATAGCGCAGCGTCTGCCGAACGCGCCATTCAGAAAAAGAAATCGGACGATCTTTGATGAGGTCGCTACGGCATCCGGCGAGAGCGAAGAGCGATAGAAGAATAAAACATTTTATTATCTTCAAGGTATCGCCATCGCGCGCGAAGCGTATTCGAGAGCACTGTCGTTGCCTGCGATAAAGTCTGCGATCGAGTTTTGCACGACGACATCGGGCTTAAGGCCTTGCCCCGCGAGTTGTCCCGGCACCACGGGCGCAAACAAAACGCGCATCAGCGGCACCTCGATAAAAATTCCCGTCGCCGGTAATTTATAGGTGACTAACACTTCGGCAGAATGACCGTCGCCGGGGCTGCCCGTAGTATCGCCGACTAAAACGACGTTCTTATTGCCGAGCTTCAAAAGACGCGCAAAGTTGACGGCGGCCGAATATGTCGCCGGGCCGATAAGAACAAAGATTTTTTTGAAGCGCTGCACGCCTTGGTTAGGCAAAACTTCGAGATAGCGCGCATCGCTCTGGCGCGTTTCAAAATAACCGTCGACCATTTTATCGGCAAACCCCGTTTGCAAGTGATTTTCTGTGTCTTTAAGAAGCTGCGGCGTCGTGGCGAGGCCGTTGATCGCCGCGATAAATTGCGTATACGGCAGCACTCGCGAGCGTGCGGCACTGCGGCTTCTGTCGCTGACCGGCGCATCGATAAACCATGTCGCCGCCGCCGCCGAAAAAAGCATCACGCCGCCGCGATTCACGCGCAGATCGATCACCAAATTTTCCGCCTTATGCGTGCGCGCTTCTTGTTGAAAAAGATTGAGCCAATTATTCCAACTGTCGATCGAGTCGAGGCGGTTTTTCTCCGGCATGAACGTGTTAATCGCGAGGTAAGCGCCTTTCACTTTCGGGTTGAACATGATGTTTAAAGGCTCTGCGTATTGAGGTAAGTTCGTCGAATGTCGCCTAATCACGGGGGAATTAACCCCGGCTTGGATTTCTTTTACGATGCCTGTAGTCTCTTTCGCGCGCGGAGCTGTATATTGAATTCTCCATTCTGTCTGAGATCCTTTCGACAGATAATAAAGAAACGCAAAATTTTCCGAGAGTCGGTAATTGTCGATTTGCCCCGAGCTATTTTTTGCCGCGCTTACTTTCTCGAAAAGCGCCATGAGTTGCGGCAATGCGTCGCCGTTTAATGCAATAAGCTCGCTACCGAACGGAATGCCCGGAGCGTCGCAATCGAAGAACGCTCGCCCCTCGAGAAATTTTAACGGGTAAGGAAAAAGCGCCTGCTGTAATCCGAGCTCTTGAATGAGTTCAGGGGATAATCCTAACCCCGTATGATCGACTTTAAGGGCGCGATAATATTGCAGAATGCGCACGATAAACTCGCGAATCGAAACACGCGGCGAATCTTTGAAGAGATTGGGCGCTTCGCGCGCGGGTATTTGCTTAAACGCGGTTGCGTGCGCACGGGCAAAGAGTGCGTTCAAAATGTGAAAATCGCGCGTTGCCGCGTCGCCGGCGATACCGTCGCGCCGTGTGCTGGCTTGCGGTACGGCGACAACAAAGGTGATCGAAAATACAAAAAAGACCGTCGCGGGAATAATGCGATGAAAAATCTTGCGCATAAGTTTCGCAACATGCGCGGAGAAAGCGCGTGTCAAGTTAATCTACGAGTACGCGCCGTAGGCGGTTGCCGAGATGCGCCATGACTTCGTACGAAAAACTTTCGGACATGTCGCCCCACGTTTCTAATGAAGGCACACCGTCGCCGAGCAAACGAATGGGTTCGTTTCCCGTCGCGTTACCGACCATGATTTGGTCCATCGTGACGCGCCCGCGCAACGGGTGGTTACCGAAACTGATGCGATTGGAGAGCGCGCGCGGCACCCCGTCGGCATACCCTAAAGGAAGTACGGCGATACGCTCGCTCTCGGCGGCGACGTGATAGAGCGACGAATACGAAACTGCGCTATCGCGTGCGAGCGTGCGCACGCTAATCGGCGTCGCGAGTAGTTCGAGGCACGGCTGCAAATCGAACCGGCCGTTGAAGGCGATGCGGTCGGCTTCCGATTGGTAGTAGCCGTAAAATAAAATTCCCGGGCGAATAACGTCGTGGTGCGTTTCGGGAAAAAAAACCGCACTGTATGAATTTGCCGCGTGCAAGAGTATATCTTCGCGCGCGATATTCAGCGTCGTCAAAATTTGCTGTGCTGCGTTTTGAAAGCGTTCGTTTTGCGCTAACGTATTTGCGCGCGCCTCTGGCCCCGAATGCGGAAAGTGCGTGAAGATACCCGCGACGCTGAGCTGCGGTGCCGCTTTGAGTGCGCGCACGAGTTCGGGAATTTCGCGCTCTAAAATGCCAATGCGACCCATGCCGAGATCGAGTTTCAGATGCACCGAGCACGGCTCGTGCGCCGCCTGCTGCAACGCCGCAACCTGCCACAGATCGGTGATCGATGGAGTAATCGCGTAGTCAAAGAGGTGGCGAACGCTTTCACGAAAAAAACCACCGAGATTGAGAATCGGTTTTTGCCAACCGAGTTTTCTTAGCTGCACCGCTTCGTTCGGGTTTGCGACCCCGAGCAAGTCGACATTTTCGGCGTTAAAAAAAGGAAATAGAGTTTCGAGGCCGCAGCCGTATGCATTTGCCTTCACGGGCAAAAGAATGCGCGAACGCGGCGCTAACTTACGAAATTGCGCGAGGTTGTGTGCGAGCGCGCTGCGGCGAATGCGCAGTTCGGGATAAGGGCCGTCGTTAATTTCTCGCTCCGCCATTTGTTATTGTCGCCGCATTTGAAAAAATCGGCGCATGAGCGACGCCGCATCCCATTCGTCGCTGCGGTGGCGATAGAGTTGCGGTTTGTGGTTAATCTCGGGCAACGCCAAGAGCGAGCGTAGGCCGGGGGCGCGCTCTTCGTCGGAAAGAAAATGTACCGATGCAAGGCGTGCCCACACGACGGCGCCCGAACACATCATGCACGGCTCTAACGTCGTCACCAGATGGCATTCGGTGAGGCGTTCGTTTTTGATCGATTGCGCGGCTTTTTCGATGACCGCGAGTTCGGCGTGGCGCAGCGGGTTTGCGTGTTGCACGATGCGGTTATGATCGCGCGCGATAACTTCGTTGTTGTAGACGATTACGGCACCGACCGGCACTTCGTTTTCTTGAAACGCCAGCTCGGCCTCGGCAAAGGCGATCGAGAGAGCGTTGCGCAGTATGGCTTCTTCGAGCATATTTACTATTTACGACTCAACCAGAATTTTGTTTCGAGATACTCTGTCGAATAGGACACATACTTGCAAAGCAAGTATGTGTCCTATTCGTTAAAAATATGCGCCAAGAAAAACGAAAAGAACTCACACGAGCAAAAATTTTACAAGCAGCAAAACAGGTGTTTGCGCATAACGGCTACGCCGGCACGAGCATCGCCGACATCGTGAAAAAAAGCAAACTTGCGCGCGGTACTTTTTATCTGCACTTTCAAAGCGTCGAACAAGTGTTGAATGCGCTCTTGCAAGAAGTTTTTATCGATATTCAGCGGTATTTGACCGACATGCAAGTTGAGACGCTCGATCATAAGAATTTCAAACTGCAATTGGCCGTCCTCGCAAAATCGCTCTTGTCGGTTTTTCAAAACCATCGCGATACCGTCTCGCTGCTCTTGACGACGATGAACGCCGAACCAAAGATTCGCACGCAGACGCTATGGTTTCAAGAACTGATGCAGGCGTCGATTCGCGTGATGCTCGATCGTGGCGTGGCATCGGGGCGGCTCAAAAAATTCGATACCGAACTGATGAGTTTTTTGGTCTCCGGCGGTTTGCGCGAGATGCTGACGCAATGGCTACTCTATGGGCGTTACGCGAACGACATCGAACATAAGGTCGACGAAATGATTAGCGTTTACATGAATGGCGTTGAAAAAACAGACAAAAAGTAGGATTTAGAATGGATAAGAGAATTTTTATTGTGAGCGTTTTAGTTTTTGCGATTGCATGCAAAGAAAAAAAAATATCGACAATCGAAGCGAATACCCCGCTCAATCTACGTATAGCTGCCAAAATAAAAGAAGCAAACGCGGCGAAAGACGACAACCAGAAAGCGGCACTTTTCGGCGAGGCTTCTGAACTGCTCATCGAAAAAGGCGACTATCGGCAAGCGATGCTCGTTGCTCGCGACGGCGAGCGCGCCAACCCGACGCAAAAGCAATGTTTAATTTCGATCGCCGAAGCGCAACTTGTCGAAGGGCGTATTAGCGAAGCCGCGCAGACGGTAAGAGACGTATTGCAGCGCAACCCATCGTACGGACGCGCGCTCTTTGTACAGGGTAATGTTGCGGGTAGCGGCGGCGACTATGCGGGCGCGATGCGCGCGTATAACGAGGCGAACAAAAAAGATTTTCACGAAGCGCGACTTTATCTCAATTGGGGCAATGTCGCCTTGCGCGCGAAAAAGAACCGCGAGGCGCTCGCCGCATTTCAGAGTGCGATTAAAGCGTATCCCGATTTAGCCGACGGTTATCTCGGCGCAGGTATCGCGGCACAGAAAGAAAATAAGAAAGCCGACGCGCGCAAGAATTACGTGAAATTCTTAGAGTTGGCGCCGCAAGCCTCGCAGGCTGCGCGCGTGCGCAGCTGGTTGAAAGCGTTAGGCTAATTTGAACCGCGTAGCGGTTCAAATTCGTTTCCGCTGCGCTGCTTCCTGAAAAATCGCCAGCCTCGGGATTCGTGCCGAATCCCTGCTAAAGCGCTTCGCTGCTGCCGGTTTTTCGGGGCGCGGCGGAAACTAAATTACCATTGGCAATCTATGGGTTTTGCCGCTTGCCGAGAACATGTCGCCCGATTGTTTGTAGCGCTTCAGTAAAAAGTTCGTGCTCGTGTGATTAACACCCTCGATCGTTGCGAGTTTGTCCGCCACAAAGAACGCCACATCGCGCAACGAAGGGCCATCCACCTCGACTAAAAGATCGAACGACCCTGAAACCAAGAGGCATGTACGCACTTCGGGAAACGCGGCTACCTTGCGCGCCACTTCGTCGTAGCCTTGCCCGCGCTCGGGAGTCACCTTGACCTGAATCAGCGCATTGACGCCGTTACTTTCGATTTTTTCCCAATTGATAATCGCGCGGTACTTGAGGATAATGCCCGCCGCCTCGAGTTCGCGGCGCAATTCGGCGACCTTCGCGGCGTCGATTTTAACGAGCGGTGCGAGTTCGTCGTTCGTTAAGAGCGCGTTTTCGGCGAGCGCGTTCAAAATTTTCAATTCTTCGGTTGCCAGAGTCTTCAACATGCGCGAATGCCCGATAGTGGAAACGCCGGGTCAATGATTTTCATTGACCCCATGTCTCGGCGGCAATAAAAGACTATAGAATGCGTGAAAAAGTCTATTGTGCCAACTGCGAACACTGCCATGTCGTTCGTGTTTTTGAAGCCGATGCCTCGAAATATGTACTGCGAGTCAAATGCGCGAAGAAGCGCTGGGCAAAGCGTTCGGGCGAAGAAAAACAATACAAGTATTTTACCGTCGCGCGCCGCGTTGTTTCCGATTGCCCCGACTATTCGCCGATGGGCGATCCGAACCCGTTCATTAAGAACTTGCGCCGCGAATTGCCGGTAAAAGACGAAATCTATACTCTCAAAGAAACCGAAGCGTAACGCACACTGCGACTGCGCTCAGTGAGCTTGCCGAGCGCAGCCGAAACGCCGCACCATGTCCCGCCCCTTCAAAATATTAGGCATCCAGCAGATTGCCGTTGGCGGCGCCGATAAAGCGCGCCTGAAGAAACTCTGGGTCGAAGTGTTGGGCTTTTCGCCTAAAGGTACGTTCAAGAGCGAAAAAGAAAACGTCGACGAAGATATTCTCGAAATTGGCCGCGGTGCCCACGCCGTCGAAATCGATATTATGCAGCCGATCGATGCGGCAAAAAAACCTCGGGTGGATGAACCCCCGCTCAACCATATCGGTCTATGGGTTGACAATCTCCAAATCGCCGTAGAACATTTAACGAAACTCGGTATGCGCTTTACTCCCGGCGGTATTCGCAAAGGTGCAGCGGGTTACGATGTCTGTTTTATTCATCCGAAGGCAAACGACGAGTTTCCTCTTGCGGGCGAAGGCGTGCTCATCGAGCTCATTCAAGCGCCGCACGAAATAATTACCGAATTGAGCCGTTGACTCATAGCCCGCGCTTGAAAGTACGCAGGGCGACAAATGTTTTCTTGCCCGGCGCAACGGTGATCGTCGAATTTTCGTTGCCGTAGACCACGAAGTCGGTCGTATTTTTGCCTAATGCGAGTTGGTATTTGCCTTCGGGTAAGAATATGCGTAGCGCAGCAAACTGCGCCGGCAGCGTGTGCCAACTTCTGAGATCGGCTTTTACTGTCGCCGCCACCGCTCCGCCCGCACCGACGCCGACGGCAAGACCGCCGAGTAACCCGACGATATTGTCGTTATTTTTGCGTATCGAGCTCGCTACCGCGTCGGCGGCAACGGCGGCGATGACGAACTTGGTTGCGATCGACGCGACGTTCTTTTTCACGTACGCCGAATAATTATCGTTGAAATTTTTTTCGGCCATAGTATCGAAATTCGTGAGCACCGTCGGCGCCGGTACCGTTTCGCCGTCGAGGTATAGGAGTGGTGCGCCGAGCTCGTCGCGGGCGGCAAATTTCGGCACCGGATTTTCAGCGCCGCCGAGCATCGCGATAACGGCTGCGGTCGAAAGGCCTTTGCCGTGGCTTAGAATCGCGACATCGATCGCGACGCGCAGCGCCAATGCAAATTCTTGCTCGTCCATGAGATCGCCGCGACTCACTTTAACCGCCGCTTTGCCCGTTTCGACGATTAACACCAACTCGCCCACTTTCGCCTTGGGGTTTGCGTTTGCCGCAAATTGCATAACCGCTGGCTTTGCCGCAGCGTACTTTGCCATATCGGCGCCGTCGCCCGAGCGCGCGGCCAACGCATAGCGCTCGCGCGCGAGCCAATCGCCGTCGGCGCCAAAATTTTCGAGATTCTTGTACTGCACGCGCGCGTCGTTATATTCGCCAATCTCTTCGGAGATCAGCGCATCGAGATAGCGCGCGATCAAAATTTGTTTATAGGCGGCATCGTCGTATTTCATATCTTTCAAATCGGCGTCGAGCTTGCGCAAGGTGCGCTTCGCTTCGACAAGATTGCCCGTGAGCACTTGATTGACGGCTAAATAATAGCGAATCAGCGCGCGCTCGAAATTTTCACCCTGAAACGTCGATTCGCGGTCGCTAAGCAAAAATGCCGCCGCGCTACCCATGATGCTCGTTTTGATTTCGTCAGCCATTTCTGCCGCGCGCGTCAAAATTTCGCTACTGGTTTTCAGGTCACCTTTTGAGCGGTAGATGATGCCCGCTTCCATATAAAAGAGCAGGCGATTATGCGCCGAGCTGTCCTGTGCGAGCGGCGTGATCGAACTGACGGCTGTGTCGATATCGCCCGCGAAGAATGCCTCTTCGGTGGCATGGATTTTTTTTACATACGAACCGGAGCAGCAAAGATTGAAGCAAATGACCAAGAGGGCAATCGTCCTCTTGGTCATAGGGTTTACCAAGTTAATCCCCCCTTCTGGTTGCGCGGTTTTTTGCGATAGACGACGCGGTCGCTGAAGACGACTAACTGCGTTTCGACCGAGCGCATCTCGAAATTCAAGGTCTGCTCGACGATGCGGTCGCCGCCGCTTCTAAAAATATTTTCGGTAATATCGGTTTGAATAAAGAAGTTTGGGCTTTTCATGTTGCCCGCAGAAATGCCGTTCGCCGTCGCGCCGGTTTGGCTGAATGCAATTTCGGAGAGTGCCTTGTTACGATCTTCGACGCGCACAGTGTAAATTTTTGCCGCGAGCAAATTACCGACGAGGCGATTGTCGAAGACTTGCACCGGAAGCTGGTCAGATGTATCGTTCTTTGTCGGTAAGAACGCGACGAAAATACCTTCGGCGGGCTTGTTGGCGTCGAAATGCAGCTTCACTTTCTGCGAGAGTTTCTCGGCGGCTTTTTCTAGTTCGCCGCGCGTGAGTTCGCCCGAGTCGGCGGTTAGATCGTCGCTCGCATTGAGGCGCTTGGTCGTCGAAGAACAGGCCACAAATACCAAAGAAAAAGCAAGCAGGATTAGTTTTGTACTATACATTGCCCACTGTGGCGTAGTCGGCATGCGCGACAAGAAATTTCGTAACAATCAATTTCTTGCTGTCCCCCTATCGGCGAAAGTCGCGAAGGTCGTTTATGAAAGAATTTGATTTGGTCGTCATCGGCGGCGGGCCCGCCGGGTATGTTTCTGCAATCCGCGCGGCGCAGCTTAAAATGAGCGTTGCGATTATCGATAAACGCGCCACCTTGGGCGGCACCTGCCTCAATGTCGGGTGCATACCCTCGAAGGCGCTTCTCGATTCGTCGGAGCACTATGAGAACGCGCTCACCAACTTTGCCGCGCACGGCATCTCGGCGAAAGACATCAAAATGGATGTCGCGCAAATGGTCGCACGCAAAGACAAGGTCGTCGCCGAGGTGACGGCGGGCGTTGATTTCTTAATGAAGAAAAATAAAATCGAACGCTTTGTCGGCTTGGGCACGATTACAGGGTCGAACGAGGTGCGGGTGGGCGAAGAAGTTCTGAAGGTGAAAAAAATCATTATCGCGACGGGTTCGGAGCCGATCGAGCTACCCACGGTGCCGATCGACGGTGCAATAGTTATTACATCCGACCATGCGCTGTCGCTTAAGAAAGTACCCAAGCACCTCATTGTCATCGGTGCCGGGGTGATTGGGTTGGAGCTCGGGTCGGTATGGCGGCGCTTGGGGGCTAAAGTGAGCATCGTCGAGTTCTTACCGCGCCTTTTTCCTTCGTCTGATCGGCAAATGTCGAACCTCGCGCAGCGACTCTACGAGCAGCAGGGTTTCGAGTTTATGTTCGAGCACAAAGTTGAGAAAGCCGAAACCAAAGGGAAAGCCGCCATCGTCACCGTGAAAACTCCTACGGGCGAAACGAAGACCTTAGAAGGCGACGCCGTTTTGTGTGCGGTGGGTCGCAAACCGTATCTCGAAGGTTTGGGGCTCGACAAAGTCGGCGTCAAGCTCACCGAGCGCGGGCGCGTGGCTGTGGATTTCCATAGCTACCAAACCTCGGTGCCGTCGATTTATGCGATCGGCGACTGCATCGATGGTGCGATGCTCGCGCACAAAGCGATGGAAGAAGGCGTCGCCTGCGTCGAGGTGATGGCGGGGCAAGCGGGGCACGTCAACTATGGCGCGATACCCGGCATCGTCTACACGCACCCCGAAGTGGCGTGGGTCGGCATGGGCGAAGAAGAGCTCAAAGAAAAGGGGATTGAGTACAAGGTCGGTCGGTCGTTTTTTAAGCCGAACGGGCGCGCGAAAGCGATGCTGGAAGGCGACGGCCAGTTGAAGCTGTTATCCGACAAGAAGACCGACCGCCTCTTGGGCGCATTTATCGTCGGCGCGCGCGCTTCAGAACTCATCGCCGAACTGACGCTTGCGATGGAGTTCGGTGCGTCGGCCGAAGACATTGCGCGCACCTGCCACGCGCACCCGACGCTTTCGGAGATTGTGAAAGACGCCGCCGAGCAAAATGGCGGTTGGGCGATTCATCAATAGCGTTCGTCTTCGAACGCGAAGGCTCGTGTAAGAAACCGGCTTCGGCGTAGCCGAAGTGAAAATCGGAGACAGGCGTCTTCGTCTCTCGCCAGCAACTCGCAATGCGAGTTGCGAGGTCTCCGATTTTCAAGGTTTCGTAGCGAGCAAAAAAATCATAAATTTCCTCATTTACTCAGAGTCTGAGTCCGTTATTTTGTCGTGAACTACCTTAGAGGAGACTTGAGCATGAAAAAAATCCTGATAGCAATTGCAGCGATATCGTTGACGGTTGGCGCTTGTAAAAAGAAAGACGATTCGCAAACGCCGTCTTTAGCGCCCGAAGTGCGTTATGCAAAATTTAGCGCGGCGATCTACAAAGCGGCACCGAAGTCAACTTGGGTCGCGGCGCTCAACAAAGCCGAAGACGTGACGCTCATCAAAAAAATAACCGTCGATAAAAAAGAATATGCGTTCGTAACGACGGCGGCCGGTAAAGAAGGCTATATCGACGCTTCGTATCTGGCGGGCAAACCCTTTGTTGTGACCGATGCGTTGGTGACGGTCTATGCGAGCCCGACGCTCACGGCGCGCAAAGTCATGCGGATGCCTCGCGGTGTTGTCGGTTTTGTTCTCGAAGAAAAGGCCGGGTGGGTAAAAATTTATGCGGGCCAAATTTCTGAAAATTACGATTACTCGAAAGACGAGGCGGGCAAATATAAAAAAGTATCTTGGGTCAACGACGTTTGGATTGAAAGCTCCGGCTTCTCGTACGACCTCTCGCTGGTCGCACAGGGCGTTGAATTCGGTAATCTGCTCTTGGGGGCGACCAATGCCGACGCCGACAAGCAGAATGCGGCTAAAGACAAATTGAAAAAAATTCAAGACGATGCGGCAAATCCGTTATCGAAAGCCGCGTGCGCAGCGCTCAACATCGATACGCCCGAAGCGTGCGGCGAAGCGAAACCGGCAGAGCAACCGCACGGCTAATCCCACAGGCGCAATGTTTCGAGGTTGCGAAAAATCAGTTCGATTTCTTCTGCCGCCTCGAAGGGAAGCATGTGCTCTGATTCGTTGACGACTGTGTTCTCAACATACCAATCGAGCGTCGGTAAGACGCATTGGTCTTTTTTAGGGTAAAGATAGAGTGTGCCGATGCGATAGAGCGGGGTTATGGCAAGTTTCTGGTTGAGAATTTTTCGCGTGCGCAAGAACTCGCGCGCGGCGGCGCCCGATGCCCCCTTGCCGTCGGCACACTCGACGAGCGTTTTATCTGCACAACCATGCTTTAGATTGAGCCGCGCATAGGCGGCAGCGATGTCGGTGCGGATGGTCTTATATTGGCGAATGCTTTGCCGTACTAAGACGGCGTCGTCGTGGCGTTCGACCATGAATTCAATCGCGCATGTGAGTTTCTTGCCTTCGGCATGCGCACGTCGCAGTAGCGAACTTTTTGAAAGAATTTGATATTCTTCGCGGGGGAGCGCTAGTAGATACACAGGGGCGACCCGAGTTAAGATTATTTTTTTGTCGGCATACTCATATAACCAACCGGGCGGCAAATTGCGTTGAAAGAACGCCTCGACGGCCTTCGCGTTCGCCGATAAATGCCGCTGCCGTATGCGCTCCGCCAAGGGAGAAGTTTTCGATTGACCGGCTAAGCCATGCGTGAAGCATAAAACCATGCACAATACCACGGCCGCAAAAATTTTTCCACAAGTCTTAATCCTCATCTGCTATGCAGGCATAACCTCGCTTGCCGCGCAAGATGCCGTCAAGCCGAAAGGGGGCAGCACCGCGAAAAAATCGGCAGCGGCGAATGCCGCAAAGCCGACCGAGGCCGACAAGAGCGGTGCAAGAGATGTAACATACCTCGACTTGGTGCACTCGCGCGAAAAGGCATTGAAGCTCAAAGGCGATAACATGCGCGACATTCAATTATTGAATACATTAGGCGCGTCGGTACCCGAGGCGTACGACAAGGGCGAATCGGACAAAATCGCAACAGAATATAAAGAGGGGGTAAAACAAATTTATCGGTTAGAATATGTCGGTGCCGCAAAGACGCTGCGCACGAATCGCGAAAACATCGGCGTCGCAATGGGCAAGGCGAGCGAGATTTTTCGTAAAAAAACAACCGAGATGTTAAACCAGAGCGCCGACCGCATGGCCGATCTCGACATGCAGGCAGAAAACACGGGGAGCGTCGAAGCAATTCGTATGGCAGGCGTCGTGCAAAAAAACCAGCACCGCTTATCGGTAGGCTATCAACAATTAACGCTGGCGTCGAATGCCGAGAAACATCGTCGTTACGCCGAAGCGCTTTCGCATTACCGCCTCGCGCGACTACACTCGATCTATCTAAAGATAGAACTCGCCAAAGACGAGAACGAGAAAAATCAACTGCGCGCGCAGTACCGTAACGAGATCGATGAAAAACGCATTCCGCGCGAAGAGGCAAAAAGTGGTAAAAATGAGCCTACAACTGCGCCAGAAAAAAAAGCGGCACCTCGATAGAAATCCCCAATTGTTTCGCTTTCAGTAACGACTATTATATGACATTTTACTTGTCGTCTTATTTCAAATTACGAAACTTCCCGCAACCAATAGGGCTACGGTAGCGGTTTTGCAGCATGCAATCCTCTTTGTAGTCGGGGTTTTCGCGTCACTTGCGGCGGCGTTCATAGCGCATAAAGCGGCGAGGCGTGAAGGCGAAGCGGGGTGGCTGTATTTAAGCGCAATCACGTTTCGCATGCTGGCGTTGCTCGTCGGGTGTACTGTTGTGTACGCGATAGCAAGTCCCGGCGCGGGGGCCTTGATCGGCGCTTACGCATTGGGGGTCGCAGCAGCCTCGCTTACGCACTTGATCGTCGCCTTGGTGAAGTTAAGAGAATGATTAGAACCGGGCTTCTCGCGAGTATATATATCTTGGCTTTGTCGAGCCTTGCCGCCAACACGCCCGCCGCTGCGCCAGCGGCGAAAGCGGGTGTTCCTGCCGCACATGTGCCGCCGTTACCGAATGCAGATTTGCACGCTCCGGCTTCAGTGGCTGCGTCGACTGGCGCGAATCACGAAGAGGCGTTTAGTTTTGCTGCAACTATTGCGCACCACTTATCCGATGCGCCGCTATGGAAGCTCGAGCTTGCGGGTTACGACATCTCTATCACTAAGCGCGTGGTGATGATGTTTATTGTCGTCACATTGTTGCTTCTCATACTAATTCCAACCGCACGGAGCATTGCAAAAGATCCTTATAAAAAACCGTCGCGCTTTACCGGTATCGTCGAAGTCTTTGTTAATTTCATCCGCAACGACGTGGCGCATGCGAGTCTCGGCCATCATTCGCATCCTTACGAGCCTTTCTTGCTCACGACATTCTTCTTTATTTTATTCTCCAACCTATTAGGATTGATTCCTTCTTTAGGCGAGATTTACGTAACGGTTGGCCAAGCGTTCGGTTTCGTGCATGCGCACGCGGGGCACGATTCGCTGCAATTGCCGTTAGCTGAAAAGCTGTGGCCGGGCATGACGGCGACAGGCGATATCGGCGTTACGGCGACCTTGGCAACGATTGCGTTCTTGGTAATTATTATCGCAGGCTTTGCGCATCAGGGTGCGCTATTTCTCGTAAATATCGTGCCGCGCGGAATCCCATTTCTGCTCTGGCCGATTATGTGGCCGATCGAGTTCATCGGTCTTTTTACCAAGCCATTTGCGCTCGCGATTCGTCTTTTAGCGAATATGACGGCAGGCCACATGATTATCTTGGTGCTCCTCGGCTTTATTTTTCAATTTCAATCGTACGTGATTGCTCCCATCAGCGTGGTGGGCGCGGTTGCAATCTACATGCTCGAGCTTTTTGTAGCGTTATTGCAGGCGTACATTTTCACGTTCTTGACATCGTTATTTATTTCGCAAGTACAACATAGGCATTAAAAACTAAGGAGAAAAATATGGGATCAATTATCGCAATCGGAGCAGGTATCGCAGCAGGCCTTGCCGTTTTCGGCGCAGGTTTGGGCATCGGACGCATCGGTGGTGCGGCGGCAGAAGGCGTTAGCCGTCAGCCAGAAGCGGCAAACAAGATTCAAACTGCGATGATCATCGCGGCGGCCTTGATCGAAGGTGTGGCGTTGTTCGCACTCGTCATCGCTTTCTTGATGCTCGACAAGATTAAGGTCTGATTTCGTAAG
>JAFEGD010000125.1 GCA_018240245.1 Spirochaetota bacterium
GTCGACGAATGGCTGACGCAAAAAAGGGCCGAGTCGCTCGCGGGGCATCTGCGCGCGCTCAACCAAAAACTCAATGCACTGTGCGGGCATCCGCTGAATTTGCGCGATGCCGGTGTCAAAGATAATCTCGCGAAACTTGCGCAGGTCGTCAAAACCGCGCTCGAAGACGGCGCGATGCTCAATAACCCGCAAAGCGTCGAAGCCGAGAGCGTGCGTGAGATCGTGCAAGAGGCGTATTCGCAAAATCTGAAACCGATCAAGGTTTCAAAATCCGAACTCAAAGCCGCCCGCACGAGTACAGGCACAAAGCGCCTCAAGAACATTTTCAAAGACGAAGCGGCCGTCTACGACTTGCTCGGCGGTTATTTCTTAAAGGTGCAGGCCGATCCGAAACTCTTCGCTCCGCTCAAGAATTCGGGGCTCAAAATTCGGTTCAATTATCTCTCCCCCGATGCGTCGATTGCGCTCGACGGTTCGACCGACGATAAAGCGAAACAGATTTTGCAGGGCGATGCCGCGCGCGCATTCGACCCCGAAGTCGAGTTTACACTTTCGGCCGACATGTCGCACTACTTTTGGCACGGTCAAGTGAATCTAATGCAGGCGTTGGCCCGCAAAGACGTGATCCCCAAAGGCAAGGTGCCGCGTGCGATGAGTCTATTGCCGCTCTTAGAACCGCTCTACGAGCTCTACCCGCAATATCTGCGCGAGCGCGATTTGGCAAAACTGGCGCTATAGCGGTTTTTGTAGAGACGCACCATGGTGCGTCTCTACGTTAGGCTATATATGCCGAACGGCAACATGAAATTATGGCACGGTCGCTTCGAGGCGGCACCGTCGAAAATTACTGAAGAGATTTCTGAATCGATTTCGTTCGATCACGCACTCTATAAAGTCGACATTCGCGCCTCGCTCGCGCACGCGCGCATGCTCGCCAAAATCGGTGTCTTGACCGCCGATGAATTCAAAAAAATAGAAGGGGGATTAACCCAAGTGCGCGCAGAAATCGCCGAGGGCAAAATGGCTTTTTCAGCAGCGCTCGAAGATATTCACATGCACGTCGAGGCGCGGCTAACCGAAATTATCGGCGACACCGGCAAGAAGTTGCACACCGGCCGCTCGCGCAACGACCAAGTCGCGGTCGATACGCATCTTTTTGTGCGCGAGGCACTTATAGAGCACCGTACCGACATGGTTTCGCTCCTCGCGCAGATTCTCAAGCTTGCCGAAGAAAATTTTGGGGTACTCTGGATTGGCTACACGCATCTGCAAATTGCGCAGCCCGTGCTCTTGAGCCATTATCTCTTGGCCTACTTTTGGCAATTTGCGCGCGACCTAGATCTACTCGATTTTGTAATTCAAAGCACAAATCAATCCCCCTTGGGCAGCGCGGCGTTGGGCGGCGCGAACTACCCGATCGATCGGCAAATGACCGCGCACGAGCTCGGGTTCGCCGCGCCTTACCCCAACAGCATGGACGCGGTGGCGAATCGCGACTACCAACTCAATTATCATTTTTGGGCGACGCGCCTATTTTTGCATATTGCACGCTTTTGCGAAGACATTATTATCTATAACACGACCGAGTTCGGCTATGTCACTTTAAGCGACGCGGTGACGACGGGGTCGTCGATTATGCCGCAGAAAAAGAACCCCGACATCGCTGAACTCTTGCGCGGCAAGGCAGGGCGCGTGAACGGCAATTTGCAGGCGCTCGTCACCAATTTGAAAGGGTTGCCGCTGACGTATAACCGCGATCTGCAAGAAGATAAGGTTTATCTTTTCGACAGCGTGAAGCAGGCGCGGCAGGGGCTCTTGGGGCTTAAAGAAATTTTACTCAACATTCAATTCAACGAAGCGCGCGTGCTCGAAAATTTATCGCGCGGTTTTGCGCTTGCGACCGACATCGCCGACTTTTTGGTACGCGAGAAAAATACACCTTTTCGCGACGCGCACGCGGTTGCGGGTAATGCGGTCGCGTATTGCGAAAAAAACCAGAAACGCCTTGAAGTTTTAACCAAAGACGACTGGCAAAAGATCGCGGGTTTTGCCGTCGAATTCCCTGCTGGCTTTTTTCAGCCGCAACAGTCGGTCAGCAGACGGCAGGGGGATGGCTCGACGAACCCCACTGCGGTTACCGAACAGCTGGCTCTGGCGCGTAGTTTTATTATTGGTCACGATTCACAAGGCTAATTTTGCGCGCGGAAAATTCATCACCGCTCGCGTCGCCCCGTCAGAAGCGTTGATTGTAAAATACTGTAGCGGGTCTAACCCCATTTCATAATAAATTTCGTCGGCCATCGCGATACCAAAACCAGCCGATTCGGTCGCGTCGAGGTGGTCGGGGCCAAAATAATCGGTCGAGCGCCCTTCGGCGTGCAACTGCTTATGTGTCTGCCGACTATGTTCGATGCGCGCCATATCTTTCGCGAGAATCGGAATGTCGTTCACGACATTGAACGTAATTTTTTCGTCGGTGAGCGCGATGGTAAAATGAATCAACACTTCTTCTTGTTCGAGCAAATTCTTGAAATCGCGTAGCGTTTGTAAATCGGTCTCCGATATCGAACCGCCGCGCCCGGTGCGTGTTTTTTCCTCGAGCATCAACACAGTGTTGACGCGCCTTTTGAGTTTTTCAGGCACAACGTGCCGCGTCATAAAATCGCGCAACACTTCTTCGCGAAAAATAATTTGCAGCAGATTGTCGATGTCTTCAAAGTTTTGCCGCAGTA
>JAFEGD010000126.1 GCA_018240245.1 Spirochaetota bacterium
CTGCTTTCGGAAATGAAACGGCGGGACAAGAGATTTCACAAAGAAGGGGGTGCAATTTTTCAGGGGGTGCCAGCAAGTTCGGAAGCAGGCGCTTCGCCGCTTTAGTAGCGATTTTCGTCAGAAAATCGCGAGGCTTTCGAATTTGCTGGCGGCAGTGTCGATGGGGGTATTGCGGCTTTTACTGCCTGAAAAATCGCGCGTCCCGTTTGAAGATACTAAAGAGTTTTCGGCCGTTTGCGATTGCGCGAATCTCGCCGATGCGTTCGCTCGTCGCGCGGTAGCCCATTTCGACAAACTCGCTTGCCGCCGAATAATCGGCCCAATGGTAATTGCCGACGATCGGGCGAATAACAATGTCGGCGCGCGCAAGCTGTAAATTACGCCGATGCTCCGACGCGATTTCTTCGGTCTTGAGCATGACGTCGAATGCGCTGCGCGGCAGTGTCGTCGCGAGCTTTTCATCCGACACATCGACGACGACAATACGCTCGGCGCCTAATTCTTTCGCGGTCTCGACCCCCAGCTTGTCGAGCACGCCGCCGTCGACAAACCAGTCGCCCTTTGTGTGCGCGGGCGGAAAAATGAGCGGCATCGACGCCGACGCAATTACTGCCGCGCGTAAACTGTCGTCGCCTTGAAAGATGCGCAAGATGCCGGTGCGAATATTTACTGCAGCGGTGGCGAACGGTACTGCCGTCGAGTCGATGCGTATATCGGCGATGAAGGGATTAAGTACGGTTTGTACGTCGGGGGTCGCTAAGACACCCGGCGCCGTAAAAATGCGGCGTAAGATATTTGTGTTCGCGACTAACTTTTGCGCGCGTTTCACAATCCCCCCGCGAGTGGTTTCTTGGTTTGCCGTCCACGTACCCACGATTGACGAACGAAAGGCGTTGAAATGAATCAGTTGTAAGAGGCGTTTTTGTAAAAAATCGACGTCGGGTGCGACGCAGTAAATGCCGCCGCAAATCGCCCCCATCGAGATGCCGACGATCATGTCGAAACGCACATCGTGCTCGACCAACGCGCGAATAGCGCCGACGTGCGCGAAGCCGCGTGCGGCACCACCGCCTAAATTGAGTGAAATTCTGCCTGCCATGCTAATTCGATTGTATTTGACGCGCGTCGCTCGAATTTACTTTTCGCGTACGTGATTCGTAAAGCCGAGTATTATCGCGCTTCGGGGCGACCGGGAAACAAAAGATGGTCGCGTTATGCTCTAATTTTTCTTTTCGTAAGCGCATCGGCATTCGTTTTACAGTTTGTTTTGCGGCAATTGTTATTCTACCCGCTTCGCGTCGATAGCGATAGCATGCAGCCAGAAATTCAACGCGGCGACAAACGCTATTTTGTTTATCCCAAGCTGACGACAGTTGCTAAGGGCGATATTGTTCTTGTAAATTCTATCGCAGCAACCGTGCAATATCTTTGCCGCGTCGTCGCCATCGATGGCGACAAAGTTAAAATCAACGAAGGGCAACTTATCGTCAACAGCAAGGCGGAGCGCCAACTCAACCCGCGATTAAAGCTCGAACAAGACCGCTCGTTCTTCTTGGCTGAGATAGAGGTACGCCCTAATTATTTTTTCTGTATGAACGATAACGACCGTAACAGCGACGATTCGCGCCAGCACGGTATTTTCGAGCGGCGGCAGATTGCGGCGAAACTCATTCGCCCGAAAGCGTTCTTTTGATGCGGCTCGCACCATCGAATACCGACGCAGAACTTGCACGTCGCTTTCGCACGCGCATCGCTGTGCATATCCGCCGCCACGCAGAGACGCTCGATACAGATGCGCGTCAACGGCTCTTAGCGCAATTCACCCCCGATGCGCGCGAACTCGAAAGCGTCGCGGGTTTCGACGACGACCCTTTGCACGAAGAAGACGCGGATATTCACCCGTTTGCCGACGTGATTCACAAGTACCGCGCGAAAATATTATATCTCGCGACCGACGAGTGTCCCGTGTATTGTCGCTACTGTACACGCAAGCGCAAGACGCTACTTTCGAACGGGCACGCGGCGACGCCGCTTGCAGCGATCGTCGCATATTTGCGCGCGCATACCGAAGTGTGTGAGGTCATTTTTTCGGGGGGCGACCCGCTAATGCTTCCCGCGCGCGATCTTTTTCACCGGGCTGGAGAGTTTGCAAGCGTCGCGTCGATTCGTTTTATACGTCTGCATTCGCGCGCCGTTACGACCGCGCCGCAGCTACTGAACGAACGTTGGTTTAACGCATGCCGCGAATTTCAAAAGGCGCATGCGACAATTCAACTCGCGCTAGTATTACATGTCAATACCGCCGCAGAGCTTTCGTTCGAGGCAATTCAAAAAATAAAATTACTGAAAGAAATGAATATTTCTCTTTATGCGCAAAGTGTCTTGCTCGCGGGAATCAACGATAACGCGGCAATCCTCAGCGAGCTTTGCGTGCAACTCGTGCGGCACGGCGTTCAGCCATATTATTTGCACCAACTCGATCGCGTGACGGGTTCTGCGCATTTTGAAGTGCCCGACGCAAACGCACGCGGGATTTATAACGAACTCAAAAATTTGATTCCTGCTTATATGCTGCCGCGTTTTGTGCGCGATTCAAAGCAGGGTAAATTTTCGATGTAGTGCGCAGCCGCGCAATACCGACTGCTCTATCGAACAGAAAGCCAATCTTCAAAATTAGGGTCTTCGCGGAGCGGAGCGTAGAGTTTCATATTACGAAAATTCTTGGTCAATTTTGCGCGCGCCTTCGGGTTCTTGAGGTATTGCGTACCCTTTTCTTTAACGCCCGCCCAATCGCCGATATTCGCCATAGTCATCAAATGCAAGTTCATCTGCGACGGCGACGGATTTTTAAGCGCATCGAATTCGACGAGCGCCGAGCCGTATTCTTTCAAGGCAAAATAAGAAACACCGCGCCATGCGTGAAATTCGGGGCGGGCGCTGAGCTTTGTGTGAAACCGATCGGTTAAGTCGAGCACCGCTCGGTATTTTTCTTTCTCGAATAGTAGGCCGATCGCGAGCGGTAGATCGGCGACCGCATACGACGGTAAATTATTTTCGCTTTCGTCTTCGTCGGGCAAATCTTGGTCGTAGATTTGTGCGGCAAGTTCTGCGGCTTTGTCTTTTTTCTTTTCGAGAACCAATAATTTCATTTTGTATAACTGAATGAGTGTCTTACTTTCTTGACTTGCTTTGAAACGGCAGAATTCGGCGTCTGGTTCTTCTTGTGAAACTTGACTGAGACAGTAGATGCGGCGCAGGCTTTGCAGCGTCTTACCCTTAATTGTTAATTCGGTCGCTAATTTGCGCGCGTGTTTTGCATGCGCGAATGCGTCGGTCGGGTTTGCTAATGCATAATGCGACTGTGCAGCGTTCAATCGAATATAAAAACGTAAGCGTGCATCGTCACCGACCTTTTCTAAGGCGGCGGCAAAGTAGCGCAACGCTTCACGGTAGTTGCCCGCCTTTCGCGCAAAAAGACCTAACTTATAAGCGGCGTTGGCGTCGTGCGATTCTTCCCAGACTTGGCGGTACGTCGTTTCGGCTTCGGCTTTGCGATCGAGCTTTTCTTGGTACTGCGCAATCTTGAGACGGTATTCTTTCCAGCGCGCGTCTTCGGTAATCGCTTGATTATATTGTGCAATAATCTGTTGAATCAATTCGTGCAATTCGCTCTCTTCGTCGCCCGCTTCGCGGCGCGTGCGGTATTCTTTTTCTAGTTGGATTGCCTTCTGAATATTGGCATTGCCTTTATAATTTGCATTTCCCGGGTGCGTCTCTGCCTCGGCGCGAATTTTTTCGAAGAGCTCGCTCTTTTGGCCCATCTCTTCGAGTTTATTGACATAGCGTAGCGACTCGCCATAAAGCCGCGCTTGACGATACAGAATCACGAGTTTCCAGTACGCGACTTTACGAAATTTGCTCTGCATCGGGCGCTCGGCAGCCGCGCGAAAATAGGGGATACTCTCGGCGTATTGGCGACGCGATTCGAGAATCAAGCCGATGTAGAGATGCGGGTCTCCCGATTCTTCGCCGTTTTCAATCGCCGTCTGAAAATGTTTTTTCGCCGTATCGTAAGCGCCGCGCGAGTACGCTTTTTCTCCCATGAGTAATTCGGTAGATTTCGCCGCAAGAGAAAAGACAACACAGAATGGGAGTAATCTTAATAACGCGGTTAATCCTGCCATGATTTTAACGCACCTTGATCGCCGATTTCCATTGCCAGTTTTGCGGCGGCGATACATAGATTAAATTCGGTCTCTGCCATTTCTTTTTCGGTTAAAAGTTGGGCGCCCAACGCTTCGATCAAATCTTTAGCGCTGCCGGTGCCGGTGGTATATGCGGTCATTTCAGAAAGCGACCACTTATTCGCCTCTTTATATTTGCTTTGGCTGATTTCCATTTGGGCTTTCTGTTTTTCAAAATCCCACATCGCCATCGCAATTTTGAGCGGAACTCCCGTCTCCGCCTCGCTTTGTTTCGCTTTCAATTTTTGTAGCTCTGCTTCGGCCTTTTGAATTTTCGATTGCGTTGTGTTGTAGTCGAGATCCCATTTGGCGCCGAACACGAGACCGAACAAATTGCGGTTGTATGGGTCGTAAGCGTACGTGCTTTGCTGGTAGTCGCGCATCGCCGTATAATTCATATCGGCGCGGCCTGCGATAAAAAGCACAGGTAAGAAGCCGCCCTTTTCCATTTCGACTTGATGATGCCGTGCTTGCAGACCCGCGGCAACCGCTTTCAAATCGGGATTCGTCATGTGCGCGCTCGCGACCAACTGTTCGAGGCCGCGTGTCGCGTCTTCGATCTTCGGAAAATCGCTTTCGAGTACGACCAGCGATTCGCGCTCGCCGAGAAAATGCCCCAACGCGAGCGCCGAAGTTTTTTTGTTCGCAATCCATTCTGTTTGAAAGCGCTGCAATTCGAGCGCAAATAATTTTAGCCGCGTTAAATCTTTGCGTTGTACTTCTCCGGTGCCTTTCTTGTAAAGTTTTTCTGCGCTTGCGAGGATTGTCTTCATCTTTTCTTCGGCGTCGTCGAGTACAGATTTCAATCGCTGCAAAAGAATGATTTGCATGTAGAGTTGCTTGTATTCGAAAATCGATTTATTGATTTGGCTTTCGTGCAAAAATTTTACGCCTTCGACGGCGTACGCCGCCGCTTGCTTACCGTCTTTGATTCGTCCAAAACTGAAAATCGGGTAGACGACTTGCAACTCGGCGTGCACGAAAGGGCCCCAGACGTTGAAGTTCGATTGCGAGGCGACGGCGGTGCCGCGTGCCTGGTAGATGGGCGCAATCCATGTCATGAAAGAAAGCGCTGGCAAATCGGTCGCCGCCGCTTCGGTTTGTAACGCCTCGTAGCTTAAAATTTGCCCTTTACTCTCTAAAATTTTCGCGTTGTTGCGCAGAAGTTGCACTAAACCTTCGGCGAAGCGAATCGGCTTTTCGCAATATGCAGAGCGTGGGAGTGAGAGCGCAGCGACGCTTAACGCTGCGTATAAAAATCTACTTCTTAATTTTCTGAATACGTTCACGCAGCAGCTTCACTAAATGCTTGTATCCCTTCTTTTTAATGATCGAAGAGAATTGGTTTCTAAAATCTAGTAGCGTCGATGCGTCATCGATATGCACGTCGTAAAGCTTTAAGCCATTTTCTGAACGGTATAAATAGAACTCTACTTTGAAACTTTGCTTCTTATGCGGCACGCGCGTGTTCACAACGATAGCTTCTTTATCGAAAGTTTCGTCGGTTTCGGTGCGTTCGGCTTTGATTTCGATAGGTATTTTTGCGGTCATTACCCGTTGCGAGGGGATATTGGCCTCGACGACGCGGTTAGCCATGAGCTCGTGAAACAATCCTAAGAAGTCTTCTTGTTGCGCGGGTTTCAGTTTATCGAACTGCTTGCCGAGTGCGAGGCGGCCGATTTCTTTAATATCGAGAATATCGAGCGCCAAATCGCGAGCCTTGCTCGACACCTCTTTACGCTTTTGCGGTGAGAAGTCTTCGGCGAGCTCGCCGCGCAGCTTCTCGAAATTGTCGATAATACCGCGCATATAATCGAGGCCTTCACCCGCAAACAGCGTGGGAGTAATGAAGGCTGCGATGACTATGGCGCGTGCAATTTGCTTCATGCCGTCTTTCTCTTGCGAAAATATGCAATAATAATGATAATTGCCAGTAATATCAAAATAATTTTGCTCACTTTCCAAGCGACGCCGACGAGAAAGGGAATTGTACCGTGTGGTAGCAAGAGCGCGAGAACGACAATCGCCAGAATCAGTAACAGAGAGTTTGGTTTCTGCATTTCCGATTTAGTTCGTAACGACAGCTTGGCGTCAAGTGAATTGCGAAGTTCAACGAAATTAAGTTTTCGGTGCGTTCGCCAATTATAAAATACCTTTCGAGCGTAACGCACACAATGAAGCCGATAAATACCGATTTTACGCGCGCGATCTGGGAGTTTCTGGGCTGGGAAGCGTACGGCGTTTCCGATCGCGTAGAGATCAAAGAAATTACGCAAGATAGCCGCGAAGTCAAACGCGGCGTCGCTTTTTTCGCCTACGACGGGCACAATGTGCGCGGCAAAGACTTTATTTGGGATGCACTCGCGAAGCACGCCGCTGCCATCTTTATCGATCGCGACTACAAGGCAGAAATTCTTGCCGACGAGCGCTACAAGAGCGATCAACCGATTTTTTTTAGTCCCGATTTTTTACGCGGCGCCGGGCGCACGATTTCATTCTTGTTGGGCGAGCCGACGCGCTATTTAACGACGGTCGGCGTTACCGGTACCAACGGCAAAACGACGGTTGCGCATTCTCTGTTTCAGGCGCTCAACCATCTGAACAAAGCGTCGATGTATATCGGCACTTTGGGTATGGAGATAACCAAGCACAAAATTACCACCGGCATGACAACACCCGACGCGATTACCTCGCAGCGTATGCTCGCGCAAGGGTTAAAACAGAAAGCACTCTATGCCTGCCTTGAAACGAGTTCACACGGCCTCGCGCAAGGGCGCCTCGAAGGTATCAATTTTCAAATTGGTATCTTCACGAATTTGACGCAAGACCATTTGGATTACCACCATAACATGGAATCTTATTACCGAGCAAAACGGCGGCTCTTCGAGTACATGCTTTTCTCGTCGCGCAAAGCGCCCGAGAGCGTTAAAGGTGCGATAATTTGTATCGACGACGATTATGGCCGTCGCTTATACCAATGGCTCAAGAACCAAAATCCATCCTTCCCGGTGATTTCGCTGAGCCTCAACGAAAAATCGGCAGATGCGCATGTCACCGACGTGCAAGCGACATTCGAGGGTTATAGTTGCACGCTCGTCGTTGCGCAAAAGAGCTATTTTATCAAGACACAGCTCTTAGGTCGTTTTAACCTAATGAATTTGAGCTCGTGCTTTCTCGCGCTGTTGTGCCTCGGCTTTAGTACGAGCGACGCGCTCGCGGCAATTCAAAAAGTCGAGCCGGTGCCGGGCCGCTTCGAGGTGTTGCGCGGCAAAGAGCAGCGCACGGTGATTGTCGATTACGCGCACTCGCCCGACGCGCTTACAAAAGTTCTCGAAACTGCGCAAGAGCTCACGCCCGCGCGCGTGATCGGTCTTTTCGGCTGCGGCGGCGATCGCGACAAAGAGAAAAGACCGCAGATGGCCGAGGTCGCGAGCATGCACGCCGATCTCTGTATTTTAACAAACGACAATCCGCGCAGCGAAGACCCGAAAACGATTATCGAAGAAATGCGCAAGGGCTTAAAGACCGCGCGCTATCTCGTCATCACCGACCGCGAAAAAGCGATTCGCGCGGGCTTGCAAATCTTAGGGCCGCGCCAAGTTTTAGTAATCGCCGGTAAAGGCCACGAAGATTACCAAGTTATCGGCAATCGCACGACATACTTTTCCGATCGCGAGGTCGCGTTGAAGCTCATGGGTGTGTTGAAGATACGGTAAAGATGAGATTATAACAGGACTATTATCGGAGAGTAAAATGTCTGAATTCGAAAAGTGGCGCAAGGAAAATGAATGAGTTCGCAATAATCTTTGGGAAAAAGTACCTCGCGAACAAATTTTTCAAATTCTTCGCCATCTCACCCCACCAGCTCCTTCGCCGCTGCGACAACTTTCTCGACACTCGGCAACACTTGCGGTTCGAGCGAGAACGTGTATGGCATCGGCACGTCGTCGGCTGAGATGACTTTGATCGGCGCGTCGAGTTCGTCGAACGCGATGTCTTGAATGTGGTATGCGAGCCATGCACCGTACGAGGCGACCGGCGTGCCTTCTTGTAGGATTAACAAACGATGCGTTTTTTGTGCCGCTTGCAAAATGGCTTCTGAGTCGACCGGCTTTAAGGTGCGTAAGTCGAGAATGTCGGCGGCGATGCCTTCGGCCTTCAATTTGTCGGCCGCGAGACGCGCCAGATGCAGATTGAGCGACCACGTGATAATTGTGAGTTCGGCGAGTGTCTCTGATTCATAGAGGCGAGCCGAACCCAATTCGATCAGATAGTCGGTGTTCTCGGGGTCATCCAACTCGCCTTTGACGGCATAAATTTTTTCGTGCTCTAAAAAAATCACCGGGTTATCGGCGCGAATCGCCGACTTCAAAAGCCCGCGCATATCGCCGGGCGTCGCCGGCGCCACCACGATAAGACCCGGCGTGTACGCATAAAATCCTTCGAGAATCGACGAATGCTGCGCGCTCAAACTGCCGCCTGCGCCCTGCGGCGCGCGAAAAACAATCGGCAGCTTAAATTGCCCGCCCGACATGAAGTGCATCTTCGCCGCGTTGTTGATGAGTTGGTCGATTGCGACGAACGAAAAATTCCAGGTCATGAACTCGACGATGGGCCTGAGCCCCGCCATCGCGGCACCGATCGCGAGCCCCGCAAAACCCGACTCGGCGATCGGCGTGTCGATCACGCGATCTTCGCCGAAGCGTTCCATGAGATGTTGCGAAACTTTATATGCGCCGTTGTAGTGGCCGACCTCTTCGCCGATGAGAAAAACATTTTTGTCGCGCGCAAGTTCTTCGGCGAGTGCGGTATTGAGAGCTTCGCGTACAGTTACTTCAGCCATACGCCTTTGCTACATTTGCGCGAGGGGTGTCGATTAAGAAGCAAACTCTTATGAGCCCGTGAACACTTTACATAATAATTCAAGAATCGCTTGAGGTAGTTTCATGGGTTATGTTCTCTATATTTCGGCTACAATGTTCATATTGCCGTTAATCAGCATTGGTATCGAATTTTGTTATCGATCTTCGCAAAATAGGCTTCTTGATCTAACGTGGAAATGGTTTATTTTCTGGGCGATAGGCATCAGACTTTTCAGTGCCGGTATAAATCAAATTGCAAACCCGGCATTTACCGCCGGAATTTTACAACTAAACGATTCGGCGCATCTCATTATTCGTGAATTAGGTTTTGCCAATTTGCTCATGGGCACCCTTGCTTGTCTTTCTTTGTTCGTACCTGCGTTTCGTTCCGCTGCAACCTTAGGCGGGCTGTATTTAGGTATGGCCGGAATCCTGCACGTCGTTCGCGGCAGTGATCACGTAAATTTGAAAGAATCCATAGCACTAATTTCAGACCTCTGGGCGTTTCTGATTGTCGTGGCTTACTACTTAGATTTTTTTCTCTTGCGTTACCGAAGCTGAATCTACTCACTCAAAATTCTCTCCACTTCGCGAAACTCGCCGGGCTTGAGGTCGCCGAGCGTATACGGTCCTAAATCGGTGCGCTTGAGCTCGCGCGCAAAAACACCCAAGCGCTCCAAGACACGGCGGATTTCTCGGTTACGCCCTTCGCGCAGCAAAATTTCGTAGTGTGCGGGCTTCTCCAATGCGCGAATACTTTCGAAACGCAGCTTCTCGCCTTTATCGTAGACGCCTTTTTCGGCGCGGCGGCATTCGTCGGGTGAAAGCGGGCGACTCGTGCGCACGAGGTAGCGCTTCACAACCCCATGCTTCGGATGGCTCAAGGTATAGATATGGTCGCCGTCGTTCGACAACACCATCAGTCCCGACGAACTAACGTCGAGGCGCCCGGCGAAAAACCACGCGCGATATTCTGCTGGTAGACACTCGAAAAGTGTCTTCAATTTTTTACCTCTGAGTATCTGCGAGCGGTGCGAACAGATCACGCCGACAGGTTTATGAAAAAGCAGCACGCGGCTCTCACTTTCGAGGTGAATTTTTTTGCCGTCGACGGTGAGCACGCAGGCGGATAGCTCGGCGACTGGTAGAGAATAATTGAGTTCGGTAATGGGTTCGCCGTTGACGCAAACCTTGTGCGTGCGCAGAAAATCTGCCGCACCGCGCCGCGAAGCAAGACCCGCGCGCGCTAACAGCTTACCGATGCGTAAGCTGTCGCGCTCGGTAGCTTTGTGTTCGGCGCGCTCTGCCACCGTTGCTAAGGCGCTGCGGGTGGCGCGGGACTCGTTGCTACGGGCGTATTACTTTTTTGATCTTTGAAAAGCTGCGTGCCCTTTTCGGCGAGATTGAGCTTATAATTGTCGCCGTCCATCGTGGCGCTGAAGACAAGAGTTTCGCCGACCATTTTTGCTTTCATCTCGGTCATCATCGGCTTCTTTATGTCGGTGATTTTCACCTCGGCAATACTGTCTTTGATTTCAATCGTATATTTGCCGTATTGCAAGCCTTTGCGATTCGCGCCGAACTCGATTTGCCCGTCGGGTTGTAGCGTTACGAAATTTGTCGTGAGCGCGCCGGTAATTTTTGCCGCATCCCAGCGCCCGATCATTTGGCCTTTGAGCTTCTTCTCGGCCTCTTCGGTCATTGCCTTCACATCGCCAGCGTTCGATTCAATCGCAAGATGAGCGCCGTAAGCCCAACCTGTAAGCCCGGCTGCATTCGTAACCTTGTACCAGTACGCATTGAGCTTGCCGATCTGCACACTCTCGGCGCTGCGCTGGACAATCTTGACCTGCTCGCCACGGTTCAACCGCGCAATTTCGACGCCGCTCGTATTCGGCGAGATACGCATTTTCAAATCGGGCGAAGTGACGATTGTTGTCGCAGGCAGTGGAGCTTCTTCGGTCAAAACAACCTTTTTCTTACAAAAAGAAATTCCCCCAAGAAAAAAAATAATCAACGAATAATATAACAGGCGACGCATAGCGTGGTGTTTAATTACGAGCGCGCGGGTCAAGGGGAATCGAGAGCTGTCGTTTCAGCTTGCCTGCCCGCGAGCATGCCGCACGCGCCGTCGATATCTTTCGCGGGCGATTTTCGGTTCACCGCAACGACGCCGCGCTCGACGAGCGCGCGCCAGAAGTCATAAATTTTTTCGTCCGAAGGGCGACGCATACCGTTGAATTCGGTATTCATTGGAATCAAGTTTACTTTCGCGCGCAAGAGGTTCGCCCAGCGCGCGAGCTCTTGCGCGTCGTCGGGAAAAATATTAACGCCGTCGATCATGATATATTCGAACATGAGTTGACCCTGTTGCAGTTCGGCACGATGCGCGCGCAGATATTCGAGCACATCGAGAAAATTAAATTTTTCTTCAATGTCCATAATCGCCGCACGCTTTTCGGGAAATACCGCGTGCAGCGACAACGCGAGCCGATACGGTTGCTTTTCTTCGACAAAACGTTTGATTCCCGGCAAAACTCCAGAAGTTGAGAGGGTAATCCGCCGCCGCGAAATATTCAACCCGTGTTGGTGCGCGATGAGGTCGGCCGCGCGCAGCACGTTGTCATAATTGTAAAACGGCTCGCCCATGCCCATGAACACGATGTTCGTGATGCGCCGCTCATAGAGCTGCTGCATACCATAAACCTGCGCGAGAATCTCGCCCGCCGTGAGATTGCCCTTGAAAGCGATTTTTCCCGTCGCGCAAAAGCTGCAATCGAGCGAACAACCCGATTGCACCGACACGCAGATCGATTGGCGATTTTCGTACGGCAGCCACACGCTCTCGACTTGGCGCTTGCCGTATGCGAATAAATATTTGGCCGTGTGGTCAGAGGGGGATTGTCTCTGGTTCAAAATTTGGAAATCGGGAAAGTTAAATTTTTCGAGCAGATAGTCTTGAAAGTCTGCTTTGAGATTGGTCATCTTGCGCACGTCGAAGACTTGCTTCAAGTGCAGCCATTGAAAGACCTGCTGCGCGCGAAATTTTTTATGCCCGTCGGGGGTAATCTGCGCCGCGAGTTCTTCTTCGGTAAGCGCGAGAATTTCTGGTTTTGCCACTACTGCGCCCATGAACCCCTCGACGCCGCTCGGGGCAAGTAAGTCATGGGCATTACGGTGCTGCGACGCGCGCAAAAATTTTATCGATGTGCGTCAAAAACGAACGCGCGTCGAAAACGTCGTCCCAGTCTTTTTTTGCGATTGCCGAAAGTTTTGGGTTCGCTTGAAGTCGCTCGCGCAGATTGCCCTCCGCCGGGTTTTCCCACGTCGCCATCGCTGCGGCTTGTACAATCGCATACGCATCTTCGCGCGACATTTGCGTTTTCTCGGTTACGGTCAAAAGCGCGCGCGACGAAAATAATAGCCCGTGCGTAGCATCGAGCACGCGCTCGCAATTTTTTTCATGGACATGCAAGTTTCCGACGACGAACGTCGACTTAAGAAGCATATACTCTAAGAGCGAGGTCGCATCGGGCAAGATAACGCGCTCGGCGCCCGAATGCGAAATATCGCGCTCGTGCCACAGCGGTATGTTGTACTCGGCGGTGTTGGCGTAACCCGAGAGCACGCGCGCAAGGCCGCAGATGCGCTCGGCGATAACCGGGTTGCGTTTGTGCGGCATCGCACTCGAACCTTTCTGGCCTTTTTGAAACGGCTCTTCGAGTTCGCGGCCTTCGGTGCGTTGCATCAGGCGGATTTCTTGCATCAAGCGATACAATGCTTGACCGGCGATGGCAATCGCCTGTAAAAAATACGCATGCCGATCGCGGGGAATAACTTGCGTGCTCACAGGCTCGGGCGCAAGGTTGCATTTTTTGAGGACATACGTTTCGAGCTCGGGCGGCATTTGCGAGTAGGTGCCCACAGCGCCCGAAATTTTACCGAAACGGCAATCGGCGAGCGCATGCTGCAGGCGCTCGCGAGCACGACTAAGCTCCGCATAGTAGCCCAAAAATTTGAGGCCTAACGTTGTCGGCTCTGCATGCACGCCGTGCGTGCGCCCGGCGACAACCAAGTCTTTGTACTTTTGCGCGAAATCATAAACGACTTTAAGAAGCTGCGCGAACGCTTTATCGATGAGAGAACCCGCTTCGAGAATGAGCATCATCTGCGCGGTGTCTCCCACATCGGATGAGGTGAGGCCAAAGTGTACGTGTCGCGACGCGGGGCCGATATTTTCGGCAAGCGCCGTGAGAAAAGCGATAACGTCGTGGTGTACCTCGGCTTCGATTGCGTTGATGCGCTCGACGGTGAACGTCGATTTCGTGCGAATGTCGTGAAGCTCGGCGTCTGTGAGGCGACCTTGCGCGTGCCAATACTCGCACGCGGCGATTTCAATGTCGCGCCAGACTTCGAATTTGCGCTGCAGCGACCACAGCCGCCGCATTTCGGGAGTGGAGTAGCGGTCGATCACCTCACCCCCTTTCCCCCTCTCCCCGTCGCGGAGAGGGGGTGGCGCGTAGTAAGATTACGAGTAAGGGTGATATTACCCACTCGACTGCCTCTCCACACCGTGGAGAGGGGGTGGCGCGTAGCGACGGGGGTGAGGCGTTCTTCATACGCCAGCAATTCTCACGTCGGGAATCACCTCGTCGTCGAGACCGACACCGCCGCGCTCTTTGCGCACGACGCGGTTCGCGAGCGACATGTTTTTATCGAAAATAAATTTGAGCACGAGCAATCCCCACGACGTGTGGTATTTCATATTGTTATAGAACTCCGGTGCAGCCGCACGGATTTTCGGTAGATAGTTCCAAGATGCCGAGGGAAAATCATGGTGCTCGTTATGGTAGCCGACATGGCACGAGGGTAAAGACAGCCAACCGTAATAACTATACGTCTCTTGCGGCTCGGCGACCATGTAATGCTCTTGAATGAGTCGTCCGCCGACAATGGATAATCCAAAGCCGAACCAGAACGACGCGGCGATGTAAAGAAACGCCATCGGACCCATAAAATAGAACACGCAGAAATCGGTCGCAAAGGTCGTGACCCAATTCGCGAGCACCCAGCCGTCAAAGAACGCAACTTCGCGCACGCGCATCGTGCGCAGCGTTTGAATCAGCGGATAGAGCGCGAGCCACAGCATTTTTCGGTACCAAACATTTTTGATCGCTTTGACCTCCCACTGCGCGGGCAGGTCGGCGTCGAGTTCGTACACGCCCTGAAACGCATGGTGCTTCATGTGGTATTTTTTGAACGAGACGTACGACGGCACCAGCATGGGAGCATTGACGATGAGACCAAAAACGTCGTTAAAAAATTTTCCACGAAAAATGAGGCCATGCGAAGCGTCGTGCAAAAGCCCGATGTAGCTGTGGTTGATGAGCGTACCGACGAGCCACGCAGCGGGGAGTATAATGTACCACGCCTCATTGCGTAAGAACCACGCAATGGTAAGTTGGAGCGCTACCGTGAAAAGAATGACGACCGCACTCCATGGATTTTTTTTGCCGATAAACTTGCGCATTTCGGGGTGCGCCTTCAAAATCGCCGCCGTGCGCGCCAGGTGCGGCTCTTGCTTCTTATCGAAGAGAAATTCAGTACGTGCCATGTGGCTTTTTGTGCGTCGCAAACAGGGGGTAAAGTAGAATAGGATAGGTGTAGTGACTACGCGGTAACTGCGGTAAAAAATCGCGCCAGCAGTTCCCGCCGATTCACTTAAGTCGCTATTTTCTTTAATACAAAAATTTATGGCTACTTTTGTTAAAATACTATATACTAATACCGGTGCAAATTAGCGTTCGACGCACACTCGCAATCTTTTCGATTTTGTTCCTTTTACACACTATTGCTCCTAAGGCGCTTTTCAATCTCGACTCTAGCGATAACGATACGCAGACGACTAACCAAAATCTCAATACTCTCGCCGAAGAAGAAGAGGAACACAGCGAAACCGAAATCAAGTTTATTGCATCTGCGCTCAGCGCGCTTCTGCCGATGCAAACCGCCGCCATCTTGCATTTTGTCGAAATACCTCTCGCCGGTATCGTCCCCGATATTATACTACCCCCTCCTCTGCTCAACGTCGCTTAGATGCTGCCCGGCGGCCCAGAGACCGCTATCGCGATTTAACGAATGAATTTTTTTGTGGAGGATTTATATGCAGGAAATTTGGAAACGGAATATACCGTCGGGGATTGTCGTCTTTTTTGTCGCGCTCCCCCTTTGTTTGGGTATCGCCTTGGCTCAGGGCGCACCGCTATTATCGGGTTTGATTTCTGGAATTATCGGCGGCATCGTCGTCGGTTCTTTAAGCGGCTCGCAGATTAGCGTTTCAGGGCCAGCGGCCGGGCTTACCGTCGTCGTCATTAGCGCCATTGCGCAGTTAGGCGGATTTCCCGCGTTTACGCTCGCGGTTTTTCTTTCAGGAGTATTTCAACTCTTGTTCGCGCTATTACGCGGCGGTGTGATTAGCAAATTTATTCCCGGTTCAGTTATCAAGGGAATGCTCGCCGCAATCGGTATTATCATCGTCCTCAAGCAGATTCCGTATCTCGTCGGTTACGATCCGCTGTTTATCGACGACCTTGAGTTTAAACAACAAGACGGATTCAACACGTTTACCGCCCTCTGGGCGATGCTACAGAGTATTCATTGGACCGTCGTGTTTATTTCGCTCGTCTCTCTTGCGGTCATCGTCGTTTGGGATACGTTTTTCGCCGCCCGCAAGAAATATTTGTCGACAATTCCCGGCTCGCTTTTAGCCGTGATTGCCGGAGTGGGTATCGCTTACTTAGCCGCGAATGTTTCGTGGCTAAAAGATCTCGGATCGCACCATCATGTGCAAATTCCGACCGACTTAGGTTTTGGCAACTTTGCCGCGCATTTTACCTCGATCGATTTTTCTCTACTCTGGAAAAGTAAAGCGCTGTGGACTGTCGCGCTCACCATCGCAATCATCGGCAGCATCGAAACTCTGCTCAGTCTCGAAGCCGCCGACAAGATCGATCCTTTAAGGCGCGTCGCAAATAAGTCGCGCGAACTCTGGGCGCAGGGCACCGGTAACATGGTTTCGGGACTGCTCGGCGGTTTGCCAATCACGGCGGTCATCGTGCGTACGGTAACGAACGTTAATTCGGGAGGCACGCACCGCGTTTCGACAATCTGGCATGGAGCGCTACTTGTCATCGCGATCTTTGCCGTACCCAAAATCTTGAACCATATCCCGCTGGCGTCGTTGGCGATAGTGCTCGCACTCGTCGGTTATAAACTCTCAAGCCACAAAATATTTATCAAGCAGTGGCGTGCGGGCAAAGAACAGTTTATTCCGTTCGTGGCGACAGTGATTGCCGTGGTCTTTACCGACATCTTGCTGGGTGTTGTCGTCGGTTGCGGCTTTGCCCTCGCCTTCGTTATCGTCGATAACTACCGCAAGGGTTTCTTTTCTACGACTGAAGAGAACCGCACGACGCTGCATCTTGCGCACGACATCAGCTTTCTGCATCGCCCCGGCTTGAGCGAAGAGCTACGCAAGATACCCGATAACTCAGTCGTCACTATCGCCGCCGAAAGCCCCAACGATCTCAGTTACGACATCGCCGAACTGGTTGAAGAATTCAGAGGGAGCGCTCCCTTGCGGGGCATTAAACTCGACGAAAATGAAATTCCGTATTTTCCGTCTAAATCGACCGCTTTGGGAAAATCTTCTGCCGCGTATGAAAAGCTCATTCACGGTAACCGCAGTTGGGTGAAAAGAAATCTTGCCGACAACCGCAACTATTTTAGCCAACTCGCACGGGGGCAATCCCCCGAGATATTATGGATTGGTTGCGCCGATAGTCGCGTGCCGCCCAACGAAATCACGGGAACAAAACCGGGCGAAATTTTTATTCATCGCAATGTCGCGAATCTTGTAGTACACACCGACCTCAACATGCTATCGGTCTTGCAATATGCGATTGAAGTGCTGCATGTAAAGCACGTCATTGTCTGCGGCCATTACGAATGCGGCGGCATAAAAGCGGCAATGAGTAACTCCGATTTAGGTTTGGCGAATAATTGGTTGCGTCATATCAAAGAAGTCTACGCGATGCGTGTCGCCGAATTAGAAAGTATTGCCGACCCAAAAGAGCGCGAACGGCGACTCGTTGAATTCAATGTGGCGGAGCAAGTACGTAACTTGGCAAAAACGTCTATCATTCAAAAAGCTTGGAAAAAAAGACAAATCGAAGTACACGGTTGGGTTATCGAATTGAGCACGGGATACATCAAAGAGTTACCGATTAAACTGGGTGAGTCAAAAGATCTCGAGCCTATTTTTCGTTACTCCTTATGACCCAAAAGCACTGACGCATTCGCAGCGTACAAATTTGCGGCTAAATACTGCCGCAAATGCTGCGGGTGTGAGTTCATGTCGGCCATGGCATATTCGAGCGCCGCTGAAAATGCTACATTGTTATTAGCTAATAACTGCAACCAGGGTAAATCTGCCAGAAGCTCGGCAAAAAATGCGACTTGCCCCGCCGGGTCATAAGCGGGATTAAAAAACGCCCACGCATGGCCGATATCGTGCAGCGCGAACTCGAACGCATCGCGCGTGCGATTAACTGCCGAGCCGTGCAAAGCCGCGCCAACGTCTAATGTGACATAACGCCAGCCTGCGGCCTGCGCGGCAAGCATCGTTTCCGCTGAAACGGGTTTTTCGCTGAGTTTGAGGCGAACCTCGCCCCTAAGCCACGCGCCTAGGCTATGGAAAACCATAGCAGGCATCCCTTTAAGCTGTAGATTAGCTAATAACGCAGGCAGATCGATTACCGGTTCGCCCTCACCCCAGAGCCATGCGAGTGCCAGTGCCAGCGTGTGCGCTTTACGCACCTCGCGGTATTCGGCGCCATAAGCCCTGACTGCCGCAAAAAGTAGGATGAACCACGTTACATATTCGGCTTCGGTGAGACTGCCAGCAACGAAGTGCATCCGCAGTTTTTGCAGAGGCGCGGCCAAGAACGCCGCTTCGTCGGGCAACCTCTCAAAGTCGACGAGCAGCTTGCGGTATTTGCCGATGAGTCGACCGTCGACGCGAGGCATGAGAAGGAGAGTAAATAGGCGCTCGAGGCGGCGAAAAGGGGTTTATTTGTGAATTTCTGTAATAGTTATTACACTTTCGTGGTAACAGAATTTAGCTATATTCAATTGACAATCATTCTCAATTAGCTTGACGGCGCGTCGCTCCTGCCTCAAAAAATTTCATGCTCGATTATATCATCGCGGGGTGCGTTATCATGGCCGCCGCCGCCTACGTCGGCTGGCACTGGTATTCGGGACGCCGCGAATCACACTGCGCCAAATGCAGCAGCTTTCGCGCGGCACCCTAACATGCCCGCGAAACCCAAAACTGTTGCCGCACGGGCGCTCGCCAATTTGCAACCCGGCGAGGGGGGATGCATTTTAGAAACCCCTACTCACAACGAGCGGTTGGCTGAAATCGGTCTCGTAAAAGGCGAGAATGTTCGCGTAACGCAGGTCGCCCCGTTTGGCGACCCGGTCGTGCTATCGATTCTCGATGCGCCCGTCGTCGTGCGCCGCGACGACCTCGTCGGCATATTTGTTCGCTAATGCAATCCACCGTCAGTGTAAAAAATTTGCGCGTAGCGCTCGTCGGTAATCCGAATGCGGGTAAGACGACGGTCTTTAATGCGCTCTGCGGCGCGCGGCAACGCACGGGTAACTATGCGGGCGTGACCGTCGAAAAAAAACTCGGTAACTTGCGCGGCCACGAGCACGTCGAAATTATCGATTTGCCCGGCACATATAGCCTCAAACCCAAATCGGCCGACGAAGAAATTACCGAGCGCGTGCTTGCGGGCAATGCGGGCACCGAGCGCACTCCCGATCTTGCAATCTGCGTGCTCGATGCGTCGAATCTCAAACGCTCGCTCTATCTGTGTTTACAACTCAAAGAAACCGGCGTGCCGATTGTCGGCGCATTAACGATGAGCGACATCGCTTCACGGCGGGGATTAACCCTCGACATAAAAAAATTATCGCAAGCATTAGAGTTTCCTGTATACCCGGTGACTATGGCCGACGGCGAACAAATCGCCGCGCTGACAAACGCCATCGCCGCGACACCCACTGCTGCGAAAAGCAACAACGCAAAAAATCAAACAATCGAAGAAAGGTATGCCGCTATCGATAAAATTTTGCGTAGCGCGCTGAAAAAAGAATCGCGGAAAAATTCGCTCACGCAAAAAATCGATGCGCTGCTAACGCACCGCGTGCTCGGTCTTGTTTTTTTTACCGCAATTATCGGCGCGATGTTTTACAGCATTTACGCCGGCGCGCGCCCGATCATGGACGGCATCGATGCCGGTATAAAAACATTGGCCATGTCGGCACGCAGCGCCTTAGCCGCGTACCCCGTGACGGCGTCGCTAATATCCGACGGCATCATTGCGGGAGTCGGCTCGGTGTTTGTGTTTTTGCCACAAATCGCGATTCTTTTCTTCTTTATATCGGTGCTCGAAGAGACGGGCTATCTTGCGCGCGCCGCCTTTCTCATGGATAAACTGCTCGCATGGACGGGGCTCAATGGCCGTGCGTTTATCCCACTGCTTTCGAGTTTTGCCTGCGCGGTGCCGGGCATTCTCTCGGCGCGTGTCATGCCTTCAGACCGCGCGCGTATGGCGACAATCCTCATTGCGCCTTTAATGTCGTGCTCGGCGCGTCTGCCGGTTTACGTGCTCTTCATCGGCGCTTTTATCGAGCCGCGTTATGGCGCGCTCTGGGCGGCGGCGACGCTTTTCGGCATGCACCTTGTCGGTATCGCGGTTGCGCTGCCGTTGGCGTGGCTCTTGAATCGCAAAGTTTTGAAAACGGGCACGAGCCCTTTTATTCTCGAACTTCCCGAATACCGCAAACCGCATTGGCCGAACGTCTGGCGGCGCGTATACGACGCTGCGCAGAATTTTTTGCGGCGAGTGGGCGGTATTATTTTTGCGCTCTCGATTGTCATCTGGGCGCTCGCGTATTTTCCGCATTCGCCCCAAACGGCAGCAACCGAGTTGCAACAATTCAAGCTGGAGACAGGGATTGATTCTAATCAATCCCTGTCTCCAGATAGGCTGCGTGCAGCCTATCTGAGAGAAAGTTTTTTAGGTCGATTCGGTCGTGCGGTTGAACCCGCGTTCGCACCCCTCGGCTTCGATTGGAAAATTTCGGTAGCGGTGCTTTCGGCTTTTCCCGCGCGCGAGGTATTTATTTCGACGCTCGGTATTATTTTTAGCGTTAGCGACGCCAAAGACGACCCGGCGGCGTTGGGGAAAAAATTGCTACAAGAGAAAAAGTCGACAGGTGAAGCGATGTATTCTACCCTGCTTGCTATCTCCGTCATGATATTCTTTGCGCTCTGCGCGCAGTGTATGAGTACGCTCGCGACGATTCGCCGCGAACTCAATAGTACGAAGTGGGCGGTAATTGTGTTTGTTACACTCACGTCGCTCGCCTACGTTGCCTCGCTGATTGTCTATCAAGTCGGCTCGCGAATTTCTTAACAGAGTTGGCTACCTGTCTATGCCGAAATATGCATCCCTATGTTGGCTGAATTTTTCGCCGTGTTGCTACCGCTCATGGCAGTGGACATCAACAGCGCCGATTTAGATCGCGCTGCTGCAAGTTTCGCATGTAATGCGGAGAAAAAGGCCGAGCTCAGTCGACTTGCCGTTTTCATTTTCACCGACCGTGACGGCGGCGAAACCGACGAGAGCCAAGACAAAACGACGGTTATCATGTCTCGCCTCACCGATCTTTGCGGCGGCGTACAGCCCATCGACAAATCGCACCAAGCCGAGGTGCTCGACGAAATCGCGCTTTCGCAGACGGGAATCGTCGACGAAAAGACAATGTTGACTCCCGATCAATTGATCGGCGCCGATAGCATGCTCTTCGGTATCTTTGAAGATACGACGCTCGAACTTCGCGTGCTCGAAGCGAAGACTGGCAAGCTGCTTGCAGCGCAGGTTTTTCAACAAAACGACCCAAGCCAAGACGTCCAGACTGCCGACTCGGACGGCGACGATAGTTACTACATGAAGCGTTGGCTCATCGGTTCGGCGGCGACGCAACCCGAAATGTACCTTTATGTCACGAGCACCCCCACACAATGGAACATTCTCTCGGCGCGTTACCCTTACTTGCAAACGTATACGCAGAACTTGCCACCCAATCGATTACAGCAATTTAGCGCATGGCGCAACCGCGTCGGTAGCCTGCAAGCACAGAACCGCCTACCCGCGCCCCGTATGCAATCCTATCGGCATCTTGCCGTGCAACGCTCGCGCGCACAGCACGCGCAATATTTTAATAGCAACGCTTACCACGGCCACCCACAATTTCGCGAATACCGCATGAACCCAGGCCGCACGGCGATGCCGCGTTATGGAGAAAGACGCCAACCGAACGCGCAACGACGAGGCGAAGGCAGACCGGCACACCATGGCGGAGAACACCATCCTAGCGGTGGCCACCACTCTGGTGGCGGCGCGCACGGCGGAGGTGGTGGGGGCGGGCACCACGGCGGCGGGCGACGTAGATGAATTTAAATAGGTAACTATGTCGACAAAACCAATTCTCACGCATACGCACGACACCGATGGCGGGCGTGTTTTTCAAATCACAATGAATCGTCCCGAGGTACACAACGCCGTCGACGGTGAGATGGCAAAATATTTTCTCGAAGCGTGGCAAAAATTTCAGGGCGACGATTCGCTGATCGTTGCAGTGTTGCACGGCGCTGGCGATAAATCGTTTTGCGCCGGCGCCGATCTCACCGCACTCGAAACTTTGGCGGCAGGGCTCATGAACGCACCGGGACAAAAGGCACCCGATGCCGCCACACTCGAACGCTATGCGCAGAACGACACCGGCCCGATGGGCGGTTCGCGCATTATTCAGCAGAAACCCGTCATTACTGTGAGTCATGGTTACACGTATGCGGGCGGGCTCGAACTTTTCTGCCACGGCCATATTCGCATCGCCGAACCGCAGGCGCTGTTCTCGGTTGCGTGCCGCCGCTGGGGAGTGCCGCTGGTGGATGGCGGTACGGTGTATCTGCCGCGGCTCTTAAATTGGGGCGCGGCGCTGCCGCTGATTATCACGGGGCAGCGCATTCGTGCGCAGCGCGCCTACGAAATCGGTCTTGTTTGGGAACTTGTAAAAAAAGGCAAAGGCTTAGAGCGTGCATTAAAACTGGCGCGGCAAATTGCAGCGATGCCGCGCGATGCGATGATTGCCGATTTAGCATCGGCGCTCAACGGCTCTCATCTACCGCTCAAAGAGGCGATGACGCTCGAAGCAAAAAACCTCTACCCCGTCGCGACGAGCGAAAGCATGCGCGAAGGCGTCGCGCGCTTCAATAGCGGCGACAGATTTTGGGTGGTTTGATCTATAATTATCTGCGCTTTGCGCAGATAATTATAGATTCTTTATAAGAGCGTCGCCGAACTCAGAGCACTTGATTTCTTTCGCGCCTTCCATAAGACGCGCGAAGTCGTAAGTGACGGTTTTTTGCGCAATGGTTTTCTTAAGCGCGTTTACGATGCTGTCGGCCGCTTCGACCCAGCCCATGTAACGCAGCATCATCTCGCCCGAGAGGATTACCGACGACGGATTGACTTTATCGAGACCGGCGTATTTCGGCGCAGTGCCGTGCGTCGCTTCAAAGACAGCCGCGCCGGTTACGTAATTGATATTAGCACCGGGGGCAATCCCAATACCGCCGACCTGCGCTGCGAGCGCATCGGAGAGATAATCGCCGTTGAGGTTCAAGGTTGCGATCACATCGTATTCTTTTGGACGCAGAAGAATTTGCTGCAAGAAAGCGTCGGCAATCACGTCTTTTATGAGAATCTTGCCGGCAGGTGCGTTGCCGCCGCATTCTTCCCACGACACGGTTTCGTTCGGGAAATATTTCTTCGCGGTTTCATAACCCCATTTACAGAAGTAGCCTTCGGTAAACTTCATGATATTGCCTTTATGAACCAGCGACACCGATTTGCGCTTATTCGCAATTGCGTATTCGATCGCCGCCTTCACGATGCGCTCGGTACCTTCGCGCGACACGGGCTTAATGCCAAACGATGCCGTTTCGGGAAAGCGTACTTTCTTTAAGAGACCGGTTTCTTCGAGCACCTTGATAATTTTCTTCGCGCCTTCGGTGCCGGGCTCGTATTCGATACCAGCGTAGATGTCTTCGGTGTTTTCACGAAAGATTACCATGTCGACGTCTTGCGGCCGCTTCACCGGCGAAGGCACGCCGTCGAAATATTGAACGGGTCTGAGGCACGTATAGAGATCTAACATTTGGCGGAGCGCGACGTTGATCGACCGAATGCCGCCGCCCACCGGCGTCGTCATCGGGCCTTTAATCGAAACTTTATAGTCGGCGAGCGCCGTCAGTGTCTCTTCGGGCAACCACGTATTCGGAGCGTAGACGACATTGGACTTTTCACCGGCGTAGACTTCGAGCCATTCGATTTTGCGTTTGCCGCCGTATGATTTTGCGACCGCTGCGTCGAGCACGCGCACGCTGGCTTTCCAGATGTCGGGGCCGGTGCCGTCGCCTTCGATAAAAGGAATAATAGGATTTTCGGGTACGTGTAGCTTACCGTTAGTAACGCTAATCTTCTCGCCTTTTGCGGGAATTTTGATTTTATCGTATGCCATTCGGCAGCGTCGAAGGGCGAAATGCGGTGTAAATCTAAACGCCAAATTCTTGACCGGCTATATCTCGGCTTAAACTCCCACGCATGACAGGTTTTGAAGGCGTACTTCTCGGCATTATCGAAGGCTTAACAGAATTTCTCCCGATTTCTTCGACGGGGCACATGATTCTCGCGGGCTCGCTCCTCAAAATTCAAGAGAGTGAATTTGTTAAAACTTTCGAGATTGCGATACAGCTCGGCGCGATTGCCGCCGTTGTGCTGCTCTATATCCGCCGCTTTTTGAAAGAACCGAAACTTTATTTAATATTGGCTATCGCATTTGTGCCCACGGGCATCATCGGTCTCTTAGCGTACAAATATATCAAGTCGCTGCTTTTCAATCCGATTTCGGTTTCTATCGCACTCATTGCCGGTGGCGTAGTATTGCTTTTTTTCGATCGCCTCGCTGTACGCAACGAACAACGCGCCGAGGGACACGAAATCGAGATCAAACCGCAGACGGCGTTTATCATCGGTCTTTTTCAAGCGCTGTCGATGATTCCCGGTGTGTCGCGCGCGGCGGCGACAATCGGCGGCGGCCTCGCGATGGGGCTCAATCGCGTACGTGCGGTTGAGTTTTCGTTTCTCTTAGCCGTGCCGACGATGGTCGTCGCGACAGGTTACGATCTCTATAAAAATCGCGCGACTCTCAACGCGGCGCATCTCGATCTTTTAGTCATCGGCTCGCTCGTTGCTTTTGCCACCGCACTGATTGCGGTACGTTTTTTTGTCGGTTTTATTTCTAAGCGGGGATTTACCCTGTTTGCGATTTATCGCATCGTGGTCGGTGTTATTTTTCTCTCCGTGTTTTGGGGGAAGACGTTGCCGAAGTAATGAGATCACGGGCAGGATTTTGTCTCAATCGGCGACACCGAATTTTGCGGATTCATCGTTGTGCGTAAAAACCAATCGCCGGCACTCGTGCCCGCTTTTTCGCTATTGCCTTGCGTTGCGTGGCCACCGCCCGTTAGCATGCCGGTTGTTGCATTCGAATCGTTCGTCGAGTTGAAGCAGGCTTTGCGCTCGTAGCTTTGCCCTTGAACGGGATTCACCACTGCTGCAGGTAATTGCAAAAACGAAGGCGATTCTGAAATTGTGCCATAGCTCACGGCGTCGACAACGTTGCTCGAGCCGGTGCAAGAGCCAACAGAAGTAATCAGTACAACGCTTTCGCTCGTGCCTGTCAGTGTTGTGCCGCTGGCACTCGCATAGTCAACTGCGGCTCCACCGTAATTTGCAGCAAGATATCCCGGGCCGCCGATAAGATAATAGCCTCGCGCTGCGATACTCGTCGTAACCGGTAGTGTCGCCCAACACGAGGTGCCTCCGCCAGCGGTACGGCGCTGAATAAACCACCCGCTTATATCGATAGGTGCAGCCGTCGGGTTATAAAGCTCGACAAATTCGTCGTTGCTACGACCTGCGTTGGCGTTGCAGTCTGCGCCTGCGGCCGAAGAAAAACGGCATCCTCCGACTTCGCTTATAACAATATTCGTCGCCGGTGAGCTCGACGGAGCGCCCGTTGTGAATGTATACGTCACACCATTTGCAAGCGCGACGCTATTGGCCGAACGCATGCCGGTGCCGACCGATACGCAATACGTCGTCGAATAACTTAAGGCACCGTTATTCAATAACGCGATGAGCGAACCGCTGGGAGAGATCGACCCCAACGCCACGGGACTCGAAGCACAATCGGCGTTGCCGAAAAGTTTGATATTTGTATTATTAAAATCGGCGGCAGTATTCATCGCCATATTAAATTGTATTGCAACATTCGTCGCTACGGCGATATTCGACGCGCCGCCTGCAGGGGTTCCCGCATTGGTGCCTGTCGCAAGAAGTTTTGGGATTGCGCTCGTGGCGGCAACTCCAGGCGACCAGAGAATGTTGGCATTGCCAGAGACAGTGCCATGATTAACAAAACCGCCGGTGCCTTCGGGACTGCGTACTTTAGATTCACCCGTACCCGCGAATACGAGCGCAGGCGTCGACCCGTAATATAATTGATCGACGGTGGTAGCAGCGGCATTGACAAGCGTTACGTAATATGTCGCCGGACTATCAGTGAGAGAGAGTCCCGAACTCACGAAAGTGAGAGCGCCGCCAAAGCTGCCTGTCGTCGTGCCACCGCCAAATACCACGGCGCGTCCGCCAGCGGGTAATGTTGTCGTAGCTGGCACGGTAAATTGCAGTGCCCCGGGCGCGGCGCTGCCCGTCTTGATCGTCCAACCGCTGATGTCGACGGCGAAAGATTCGTTATTCAAAATCTCGACGAATTCGTCGCCTGTCGAGCTGCGCGTGCCGTCGCCGTTTGTGTCGCCCGCAGCGCCCGCAGCGACAACGGCGGCGACTTCGTTAATGACGACATTTGGGGGAGTCACAAATCCGGTAAAACCGGCAGTGTTCGTAGCGAGCGCTCCGCCTGAAGCCGCTAAGGTTATACCTGTCGCGTAAACGGTATACGCAGTCGCCGCCAGCTGCGCCGACGTCGTGAGCGTCACCGAAGAACCCGCGAGCACGGCAGCGCTAATCGCGAGCTGCGGCGAACTACAATTGCCGGCAGAAGTCAATGCGATGCAATAGTTACTCGTATTCTGCGCCTGTGCGAGCGTCGGAGCGCCGTTGAATACCACGACCACCGTCGTTGCGCTATTCGCATTCGCCGAAACCACGCTCAACATACCATTCGCGCCGCGCGGCGAGCACGGCACCACCGTTTCGTTCTGAAAATCGGCGGCATTGTCGTTCGTGTCGGTGCCGTTGGGGTTACGCGAAATACATTGATTATTGCTGCCGCCCAATTCGGTGGCCGTGTTCGTGCCCTCGCGCGGATTCGCCACATTGCCAAACCCGACAAAATCAATCACTTCGTCGTCGGTGGGTGTCGTCGGCCCGCCCCCGCTCATCACAAGCGCCACACAATCAGAAGCGTCGATCGTCACCGACGAGACGGCGGTAAAATCGGGCACAGGGCACGCTCCCCCTGCGGTGTATGTGTTACCGGCGGCGATGTAATAACTATTCGCGCTAATCGCCCCCGAAAGGTTGATTTGGTTCGTGTAATTGCCCGGGCCGATGGTGCAGGCGACGCTCGCGGTACCCGAGTCGCGATAGAGAATCATACCGTTGAGGTTCACGCCCTGCGCATTAGGATTAAAAATTTCGATGTAGTCGTTCGCCGTCGTGGCGCCACAATTCGAGCCGATTTCGTTAATCATGAGATTCTGCGCAAACCATTGCGCAGTGGCTGTGTAGGGCGTGCTCGCATAGGTATATGTAATAGTTATTACATCGCCCGAAGCGACTTTGAGCTGGTTACCGGCACTCGCGCCCGTCGTAAAATTCAGATGTATCCCCGTTGCCGCCGAGGTAAAAATACTCGTATTATTACCCGTCTCGGTGAGCGTGAGGTTGATGCCCGTAGGGTCGGATGTCGAAGTCGCCTTGACGACAATCGTCTCGACGGCCCCGGCGTTCGTGTTCGCGGCGGCATTCGTGCCCGTGAGCTTCGCGACGCCGTTCGGGTGCGTGTTCGACGTCGCAAAATAGAGCGAGCGGTTTATCGCCACCGACGGCACCAACACCGATGTCGGCGACCCCGGCGTGCCAAATGTCTTTTGATTGAACTGCACGTCGACGTCGGTATTCTGCGCAACCGCGTTCACGTTCGATTGCCAACTACCGAGCGACGAACCCGCGGTGATCGGCTGTTTGCGCTCCATGCTGCGACGCACTTTGTTGGATGCATCGTTGACGCCCATGATATTACCCGAGCTGTCGAAAGACGTTACAGCGTCGCCCGCAACATCGATCGCATCGCCGGTAAACGCGGCGTTGCCGGAGTAACTACTCGCGGGAAGAGCCTTACCGTTCGTGAGTTTACACTCTTTTGAACTATTGGTGATACTGAGCTGCGTCGTATAATACGACGCATTGGGAAACGCACCGCTATTTTTGGCGGCAACGGTAAAAAAGCCGTTCGCGGGGATAACGGCACCGGCCGGCATTTGAAAGTACGAGTTTACCGCGACACCGCCGTTCGTCGTGCAGGCAAATTTCCAACCACTGATGTTGATTGCGGCCGCTGTCGTGTTGTAGAGTTCGAGAAACTCGTCGGTGCTGTCTGAAGTCAAACTGTTGGAGTAGCTCCCCGCCCAGTTGATTTCATTGACGACGACGGCACCAGCGCTCGCGGTGTCGCCGGTATTGCTCACGGGCAACGATGCAGCACCGATTTTGTCGAGATACGCGGCCGTGATATTCGCGACATATTTACCGCGTAGTTCGATGAGGACGCTATCGTCGGCCGAGTTACCCTGCGAGCGCAGTGCACCGGTATAAATGTAAGTTTTTGCGGCGCTCGTGCCGCGGTCCATCACAAGAATGTTAGCGCCGACACGCACGCTGGCGTTGACGTACTGCGACGGGTTCGAGAGCGTATAGGCTTTCGAAGAACTGTCGAAGAGCGCCTGCGTCGAAAAATATTTTCGAACCGCGACACCCTTCGCCGATTCGAGGCGCAGCAACGTCTGCGGCACATCGACGTCGGTATTTTTTGTATTCGTCGCTTGAAAACCTGTCGAGTAGAAATCGACAGTGTGCGTCGCTTCTGAAAGTCCCGTGCCCAACACATCGAGCGGTTTTTCTTGCGGCCCCCAATAGACACCGATCACTTGATTCAACGCGGTGAATTTAGTCGTATAATCGGTGCGCGCTTTGCCGCCGCCGAACAGAAGCTGCGAGAACATATTGATCTCGCGTAAGAAATCGCGCGCGAGACCGAACTGCGGGCTACCGACTTTGAGCGCAATGTTCGGCGTCTTACGCATCAGCGCCTCGTCGGGGGGAGAGGTAGAGATATAGATATAGCGTTCGTCGGCAAGACAGAAATTATGGCGCATGACACCGGTGCCCAAGTTGCCGTAGAGCAACTGGCTCTGCTCTGTGTCGACCGGGTTGGTCACGACGAGAAACTGCCCGCTCGCTTGCAGAGCTATCGAACCTGCGTCGCTATCTTTAACATCGGTGTCGAAAGCAACTTTCACCTGCACTCCCGCGCGCGCGCGCGCGATAACGGCGTTCGCCACCTCGCTGAGAGTCAGTGCAGAAAACGCGCAATGGAGCGTTGCTTTCGCGCCGTCGATAACAGAGAGCAGTGCATCCTTCGCACCGCCGTCGTTCTGTGCTTGAAAATCGCTTGCATAGATATTAAATTCTTCGATCGATTTCTGCGTTTCGCCGAATGGGCTGTTGCGGCAGGCAAAAGGGAGCGTGGCGGAGCTTAAAAACGCTAGCGCAATGATTTGTCTGTAGAATATGTGGGTACGACGACTCACAGCCCATCTGAACCCACCGACTCAAAAGCGCAAGACTTTTCGCAAAGTAAGCGTTGTCTGAAATAATTGCGGTGCTGTACGACACCGACCCCCATGCTTGCTTGGCGAACCTATCCTGCGACAATGACAGTTTTGAGAAGTTATTGCTTAAAGGGCTATATTTTGCTCTTACAAGCAACCGGATAACCGCATTCACTTATAGTCCTGATTCTTGCTCCGATGCACATGACCTAGACCGCCACAAACCGGGCATACCATAGTGCGCTCGCTGCTGGAGCGCGCACGACTGCAACGAGCGTATCCATTAGTTTCGGGTACGCAGCGCTCGATGTCTCCGTAATCCGTGTAGGTCGTTTTTCCTGTTCCTTTACAGCGGGCACAGGTTACATGACCGGGATATTTTTCAGCAAATTCCGCATCCTTTTTTCCCTGTTCAATGGCCTTGCGGCGCTCGGCTTCTGCGCGGGCCCACGATTCGGCTGCCAGTCGATCGTTATTTCTGGTATCGAGTTCTTGCTGGTATTGCGAGACCCGTTCTTTGGCGACAGCATAGGAAGCCTGTAGTTCTTGCAGGTTCGGCGCATTCTTTTGTCGCGCTTCCCTGAGTACTGCCTTTTCAGTTTTGAAAATCAGCTTGTAGTATTCGCCGCGCGCGTCACGGTTGAAATCGTCGCTATGAAACAGACGATGCGGCCCCGGGTGTGGCGATTTGCTCAGTAGCATGTCAAAAAAATACTTTGCCGATACGAAATTGCGGTTGTGAAGGTCAAGCATGGCCGCTGCTTCCAAAGTCGCGCGGTATCCCGTTTCTCCGGATTCCTCGGTCGGCATTCCACGCGCCGGAGGTTTGCGCGAGGCGACGTACATATCCATGACCGCGTCGGACATAATGTCGCGGTCTTCGTCACTGCGCATCACCCTGGCATCTGTTTCAAAATTCAGGCTATATTGTGGAGGCATATCCCACTCGCAGCCGAGAATACGCGCTGCATTGCAGTACCCACGCAGAGCAAGGTACTGGAACGGGGCATTGTCGCTGCCGACGAGTTCGATTGCCTTCGTGGTATCGTAGACGCAAAATTTGAGATATTTACGGGGATTCGACTGACAATTGTTACTGTAAATGCGCGCCCGGTAAAAATATCCTTCGGGGTTATTTGGATTTTTTTCGATATCCGTCTCTACCCCGGGAAGCCACTTTGCCGGAATACTCGAGTCACGCAGGTCAGGGGTGCTGCAGGCGAGCAAAGAAAGAAGCAGAGGCAGCCACAAATACCTCAGATGATGCAGGCGAAACATGCGTCAGAAACCCGTAGCAGCCGATAGCCGTAAAGTGGATTCGGGCTTCTTGAATGGGCAGGAGACCGAAGATGCTGACTCCCTTCGGCCACGGCAGAGTGTCGTGAATATCCTGTTCGCCGGGCGCGGTGGTTTAGAGGCGGTGAAGGCTTCGATTGCGGAAAATTATTGAACAAGGAGCACGGGAACACCGATGAAAAGTTACCAGCACAACCTATCCCACCCTCAAATAGCATAGGAGCATTTTTTTTATCTTAGAGGTGATCTATGACAGAAGAACAAATGAAATTTAAGAAACTGTTCTGGGCCTTTGAGACTCTGTTCAAAGTAACAAGTAACGAGGATCATTACCGAAAAATGATGGGGCGAAGCGCATGAAAATCTACCTCGAAAATTGCTGCTTTAACCGCACCTACGACCCGCAAGATGACAACGCCATCTACGTGGAATCCGAGGCCAAACTGTTCATCCAGCATGAAATTAAGAATGGAAAGCTCGAATTAGTCTGGTCATATATGCTTTCATACGAAAACGCCGATAATCCAGACCCCGATGCGCGGGAAAAAATTGAAAATTGGTCGCAACTGGCCGTATCAGACGTCGTTGAATCGGATACGCTAATCCGCAAAAGTTTGATGTTGGTAAAAGAAGGCTTGAAGCCTAAAGATGCCGTCCATGTCGCCTGTGCAATCGAAGCCAAAGCCGCTATTTTCTTTACAACAGATAAGGGCATTTTAAAGAAAAGAGAACACATAGCAGAAGTCGAAATATTGAACCCGGTAGAGTATATTCTCTGGAAGGAGAGGTTATGAGAACGGAAGTTGAAATCAGACGCGATGGATATCAGGCAATTTTCGAGAAGCTCGATATTGTTGAGGCTGAGCGTTTTGTTTCCTTAGCCGGTCAAATCACCCAGCCGAGAAGACCATCATGTAGAACATCTGGCCGAGACCGACTAAGGCCCCTAACACTGCGCCGAGAATAATAAGAATCCATTCGTCTTCTTGAAATGCCGAGCGCAAGAGCGACTCGAAATCGGGGGCCGGTAAATCTTTCATGCGCGCGAAAATCGTCTGTTTTACATTCATCGAGCGATTGATAAGTTTTTCCATGGTTTCAGACGCTTCGGAAAGTCGTGTAGAAAAATCGGCGGCCAGTTCATTGCGGCCCTTATCGCTTGCCTTATTAAATAACTCCACCGCTTTGCTATCGGCACCCGCGCGGGTCATCTCTTGCGCGATGTCGTCTTTGATCGTCTCGACGACCGTGCGCCCGATGCGGCGATAGAGCACTTCGTCGAGAATATTTTTGCCGTTCAACACATGCTCGGCAAACATCGTCGAAAACTTATCGGAAACCTCGAGCTGGCGGCGATGAAAGAGCCCCTGATACTTAAAGAAAAGATAGCGCTTCTCGACCATCGGCCGAAAAATCATAATGAGCGCGAGCCAGTTTGTGACATAGCCGACGATAATCCCCTGCACGGGCAGAGTCCACAAACCGGGGTAAAGCCACCAGATGAGCATCTGCGCGAGACCGAAAAGCGTACCGAAATACCAACCCGACGCGCCGATAAATTTGAACTCTTTGCGCCCAATCTCTTGAAAAAGATCGACCAAGAGATGCGTACGGTCGCCGGTGAGGTTACGCAGCACCATATTCTTGAAGCTGAAAACCTTCTTCGCATCTTCTGTTAGGTGGTGCGTAATTTCTGTCAGTTTTGCCTGCGATTCGTCGATCGCGCGGCTCACAATTTGCGCTTCGTTGGCCTGAACCGCCGCTTTGTGTTCTGCCGGCACCGCTTCTAAAACGCGGTGTAGCATGCCGGGGATGTTCTCCTTTAACAAGGGCTTATACGAATCGGCGAGTTTATCCGCAGGAATTTTATCAAAAAAATCTTCGACCTTGATGAGTTTCTCACTCAAGATATTGACGACCTTGAGCGCAAGGCCGGTCGCCTTGCGCGGAACGATACCTTGCCAACCGAGATAAGGCGGGATACCCCAAAAATTTAACGGGTAGAACATCATCTTGAGTGCAACGATATTCGTGAGCCAACCGATGAAGCCGTACGTTATCGGCATAAAGAGAATACCGATCAGTTCGGCGTGCTTACTCAGCCATTCCATACGGTGAAAAACGAAAGGCGCGACGCCACGCAAAGTGAAACTTTGTTCACTGTAACTGTTTTTCGCGCAGCGTCGCGGCGACCTTTGTGGCATCCATAACAGGGTCGACGTCTTTGTCGATCGAACGAATTGTCAACTTGTCGTCGACGATGAATGTCCAGCGCTTGGAGTAATTGATCGCAAACATTTTTGTCCCGTAGAGACGAATAATCTCGGCGTGCGGGTCGGCGAGCAGCGTAAAATTCAACTTGTGGTGCGCATGAAACGCCGCCTGTTCTGCCGCATCGTTCGAGCTGAGCCCATAAACCTCGGCGCCCAAATCGCGAATTTTTTTGATGCCGTCGCGAAACGCGCAAACCTGCTTCGTGCATCCGGGCGTTTCGGCTTTGGGATAAAAGAACAGCACCGTCCATTTGCCTTTACGCTCAGCGAGGCGAAAGGTTTTGCCGTCGTGCGTGGTGGCGGTAAACTCGGGCGCCTTCTGCCCGACACCCGGCGCATCTGCCGCGAATACAACGGTCGTAAAAAACACGACGATGAGGATTGCAACTTGTCTGCGCAACATGGCAACGTATGGTAGATTCATTCGGCGACGGCAAGTGATATTTAGCGCGCACAGAGGCGCGTGCGCCATCAGCAACCGAATTTTATTGACAAATTGGCACCGCTGAGCCACGCTGCGGTATGCTCGAAACATCACAACAGTGCAATGGCGGTATCTCCGCGAACAGCATGACTGGCCCCAGTGTCGTAGTGGTTGATGCTTCAGGAGTTTATATTGCAGACTTTACTAACAGCCGGGTTCTTCATTACTGAAGCTGCGGGCGATATTCGCTGAAGCGATTAGCGATGCCTTTTTTTTGAAGTGTAATAGTTACTCCATGCACGTACGCCAACTTATCCCCCAAGATCAATCCGCCTGGCATGCGCTTTGGCAGGGTTACTTGCGCTTTTATAAAACAGAACTCGCCGAAACCGTGACAGAGTCTACATGGCAGCGCCTTACCGATGGGGGGCGCACGATGTTCGCATTCGGCGCGTTTTCGCCGACCGAAGAACTCTTAGGCATCGCGCATTGCGTCTACCATGCCTCGTGTTGGACGCTCGGCGACTATTGTTACTTGCAAGATTTGTTCGTTAAAGAAGAAGCGCGCAATAGCGGCGTTGCGACCGCCCTGATCGAAGCGGTCTATGCGCGGGCGCAGGCTGACGGGGCATCGCGCGTTTATTGGCTGACGCACGAGACGAACGACACCGCGCAGAAGCTCTACGAAAAGCTCGCGCACCGCTCGGGGTTTATTCAGTACCGCAAGGTATTGAGCTTCTAACCTCAGTACGGCTTCTTTAGATTTAGAAACATTGGAAAATGTTTTGTATTGAGCGTCACGAGTTGCAGCTTATGCAATTTGGCTGTTCCACGACTTGCGAATTTTGTCAAAATCGACAGTATTGTCTTGCCAAGTGCCCGCGACTTCATCTAGGATTTTAGCAAGTGGCTGTCGTTCGTTACGCGCTAAATGTGCATCGATCGCCTCGCGGATAATCTCGCTACGTTTTTTCTTAGTGCGACGGCTCAGCTGCGTCAACGCCTTATGCTCGTTCTGAGTCAAATAGACTTGCGTGCGCTTCATGCTCATGCGCATATATATGTCTGAATATACATCATGTCAAATGGAATACACTGGATTAAAATCCGGCGAAAACTCGCTTGCGCGAGTTTCCGCCTAAATCCTCAGCCCGTTTTTTAACTGACGTTATGTCGCATCGTTCGTTCGCTGTACCGTGACGCCTGCGGCGTCGCAGCAGCCTATTTTTATGGATTTTGCGCATTTACACCTGCACTCGACGTATTCGCTCTTAGACGGCGCGATTCGCCCTGTCGATCTCGTGAAGAAAGTCAAAGAGCTCGGTATGCAGTCGGTTGCCGTCACCGACCACGGCAACATGTTCGGCGCAATCGAGTTTTACGAGGCGGCGAAAAAAGAAGGCGTGAAGCCGATCATCGGCTACGAAGCGTACGTCGCACCCGGCAGCCGGTTCGAAAAACGCAATCAAGAAGATTTAGTCGACGGCCGCGCATACCATCTAATTCTTCTCGCCAAAAATAAAACCGGCTACAAGAATTTGACGAAGCTCGCCTCGAAGGCGTACACCGAAGGTCTCTATTACAAACCGCGCATCGACTACGAGCTCTTGGCGCAGCACAGCGAAGGGCTCGTCGGCCTCACCGCGTGCCTCGCGGGCGAAGTCAATCGTCTGCTCTATCGCCAACAATTCGACAAAGCAAAAGAACTTTCGGGGCGCCTCAACGAAATTTTCGGCAAAGGTAACTTTTTTCTCGAAATTCAAAACCACGGTATTCCCGAACAGATCGAAGTCGCCAAAGGCGCGGTGGAGTTATCGAAGAAACTCGACATTCCGCTCGTATTAACGAACGACTCGCATTTCTTAACGCGGGCCGATCAGAAAGCGCAAGAGGTAATGCTGCGCATTCAGATGAACAAGAAAATTACCGATCCCTTGGAGTTCGGTTTTAACGACGAGTTCTACGTCAAATCGCCCGCCGAAATGGCGCAGCTTTATCCCGAGCTGCCCGATGCCTTCAACAACACACTCAAGATCGCCGAGATGTGCAATTTTGATTTTGAATTCGGTGCGCCGCTTTTGCCAGAGTTTGCAATCCCCCCCACGATGAGCTTGGGCGATTATTTCACCGCCGAAACGATTACGGGGCTCTCGCGCCGTTTCGACGGCACGGTGTCGCCGAAACATCGCGAGCGTCTGCAATACGAACTCGACGTGATTAAGAACATGGGTTTCGAGGGTTATTTTTTGATCGTCGCCGATTTTATCAACTACGCAAAACGCAATAATATTCCCGTGGGGCCGGGGCGCGGTTCGGCGGTGGGTTCGCTCGTCGCGTATTCGCTCGGCATCACCGACCTCGACCCGTTGAAATACGATTTGCTGTTCGAGCGTTTCTTGAACCCCTCGCGCAAAGAGATGCCCGATATCGACGTCGACTTCTGCCGTGACCGCCGCGAAGAAGTAATTCGCTACGTCGTCGATAAGTACGGCGAAGACCATGTCTCGCAAATCATCACGTTTGGCACGCTTTCGGCGAAGGCTGTTATCAAAGACGTCGCTCGGGTGTTGGGGGTGGATTTTCAACTCATTAACGCGCTCTCGAAGAATTTGCCCGATACCCCCGGAATCTCGCTCAAAGACGCGGTCGCCGCCGCGCCCGAGGTGAAAAAATATTTCGAGCAGGGCGAGAAAGAGCGCGAACTCTATGCGATCGCGCAGACGCTCGAAGGCATGCCGCGCAACTCGGGCAAACACGCGGCGGGTGTCGTGATCGCTCCGCAACCCCTCGACGAAATTGTGCCGCTTGCGAAAGACTCGAAGACCGATTCGATCGTGACGCAATACGATATGACGCTCTTACCCAAAATCGGCCTCGTCAAAATGGATTTTTTAGGATTAAAAAACCTGACCGTTATTCAATCCTGTGTCGCGGAAATTAAACGCCGCCACAACGTCGAACTCGACATGACGAAACTGCCGCTCGACGACGCGAAGACGTATCAACTCTTAACGCACGGTAAAACGCGCGGCATCTTTCAAGTCGAATCGACGGGGCTGACGAAACTCTTGATGCAAGCAAAGCCCAAGGTGTTCGAAGACATCGTCGCCATCGTCGCGCTCTACCGCCCGGGCCCGCTCGAATCGGGCATGACCGAAAGTTACGTGAAGCGCAAGACGGGCGAAATGCGCGTCGAGTACCCGCACCCGGCGCTTGAACCGATCTTGAAAGATACGTACGGCACGTTCGTCTATCAAGAGCAGATTATGCTCGCGTCGCAAATTATCGGCGGCTTCACGCTCGCCGAAGCCGATACGCTTAGAAAAGCGATGGGTAAAAAAGACGCCGAGAAAATGGCGCAGATGAAAGCGAAGTTTGTCGGTGGTGCGGTCGCGAAAAAATTTCAAGAGAAATGGTCGTCAGAGCTATTCGACAACATGGCCGAGTTCGCGAAATATGGTTTTAACAAGTCGCACTCCGCCGCGTATGGACTCATTACGTACCAAACGGCATTTCTCAAAACGAATTATACGATCGAATTTTTGAAAGCGTCGATGGACGCCGACATCGGCGACACCGATAAGATCATCGGTTACATTCACCACGCGCAAGAACTCGGCATCGCAGTACTGCCGCCCGACGTCAACGAGTCGGATGTATACTTTACCATTCTCGACGATCGCCGCCTGCGCTTCGGTTTGCTCGCAATCAAAGGTTTGGGCGAAGCGCCGGCGAAAGCAATCGTCGCTGCGCGCGGCGAATTAGGCGGGCATTTCAAATCGCTCGCCGAGTTCGCCGAGTCGCTCGACTCGAAAACGTTGAATCGGCGCCTCTTAGATGCGCTCGCGTTTGCGGGTGCGCTCGATTCGTTGGGTTTTACGCGCGCGGCGATTATCCAATCGGCCGACGAGATTTTGCGTTTCGCCGCAGCGGCTCAGATCGACAAATCGTCGGGGCAAAGCTCGCTCTTCGGCGGCAGCGAAGAAGAAGTCGCGCGACTGCAAATTCAAAACGCGAAAGAATTTTCTGCCGACGAAAAACTCCTTAAAGAAAAGCAGACGCTGGGCATCTATTTAACCTCGCACCCGCTCGACCGCTTTGCGGGTATCGCCGAGCACATGCGTCTCACGAAGATCGCCGACATCGACGACGGCCAATCGAAAGAGCGGCGCGTGTCGGTGCTTGCGGTAATCGACTCGCTGCGCACGGTGACGTCAAAGCGCGGCGCCTTTTACTTGCTCAAAATCGAAGATAAAACCGGGCAAATCGAAGTACGCATTTTTCAAAATATGTTCGAGCAGGTGAAGCCCTACATTCGCGAAAATACTAGCGCGATTTTCGATATCCGCGCGCAGGCAGTGCGCGAAGAAGATGTCACGACACTGAACTATGCATTAGCAGGTGTAGTCCCCGAAGAAAAATTTACCGA
>JAFEGD010000127.1 GCA_018240245.1 Spirochaetota bacterium
CGTCTGAACTTCAAGATACGAACGTACTTCGGTAACGACATCTGCGTAGTGCGGCGCGATTTGCATCGTCTGCGGCGTGCCCTGCGTATGCATCAGCACATAATCGACGCCGGTATCGGCGATGAGCCGGTAAATTTCGATCGAGCCGCCGCTCACGTCGTTAATCACACCGACGCCGCAATCGATCATGTGCCGCATCACACGAATATCGCGCGTGTCGATAGAAATCCTACGCAATGCATCTTTACCGAAGGCTCGCGAAAAATCGTGCGTAAAAGCCGTGAGCCGCTCGATCTGCTCGGCGGCGCTCACCGCGATCGCACCGGGGCGCGTGCTCTCGGCACCGATGTCGATCGCGTGTGCGCCATGGGCGAGCATTTGCTCCGCGCGTGCGAGCGCATTCACAGAGTCGGCTCGCGAGCCACCATAGAAAGAATCAGGAGTCAAATTGACGACTCCCCATAGTTCGGGAATTTTCAAAACTTAGAAAGCAAAATTGAGTTCGCCAAAATATTGAAACTCGCGGCCGAGCATGTCGCGATTCGCCGAAATCGCCAGGTGGAACGTCTTGCCGACATTGACCCCGAGACCGACTGCGGGTTTCGAGCCGTTGAGGCCGAGCATCATGTACATATATTTATTAAAACCGTATGCCATACCCATATTGAGTTTAACTCCCTCGCCCTGCGGGTTATCGAGGTTTGCGGTGAAGCCGAGAATAATTTTGAAATTGGAATTGGGCGGCGGCGCTTGAATTTGCATCGAAAAACTGAAAAGTGTGTCGAGTTTTGCCATTTGCGTGATGCCGCTATTCGTGCGACTCTGCATTGCGCCCAAATTTTTGATATCGGCGGCAACCGATAAGAGCGGCGGCAACACGACGATCTGCGTGCCGACGTTGACACCGCCGCCGCTGACGCTGCCGCCGACCAAATCTTCGCGTACGCCAAATCCGCTCACGCCCAAACGCACGGGACCTGTGCCCCAGCCATAGCCAACATACCCCACGTACGAGTTATACGTCGCGCTGCCGGTAGAATTGCCGAGCGAATCGTAGGTCGCAATTTTTTGTACCTGCGTACCGCCGCCGCCGACCGCAAGGCCGCCGTTACCCACTGTCACGCCCGCCGCACCAAAATACATGAGGCGGCCGTTCGAGAGATAGTTCGCCGAAGTATTGAGTTGCACTTGAGTTGCGCGTTCGGTAATTTCAACGGTCTTCGATTCTTTGCTGCCGCTCGTGTTCTGGTCTTCGAGAAGCTTATTAAATTCTTCATCGTCGCCGGCCGGTCGATCTGAACCTTTCTGGGTTTCGATCGTCTGCGTAATTTTTTTCTCGGAATAAATCTGTGCGAGACCTGCGGGGTTCCAGTAGAGCGCCGACGGGTCGGAGACGACGACGCCGTAAGCGTTACCTAAACCGGCGGCTTTCGCGCCAAAACCATTTTGCAAAAACTCCGTCGCGCTCGTCGCCGCATAGAGCTGCGTGCTTAAGAGACTTGCTATTGTAATCAGTATTCGTGTACGCATATAATCCTACTGAACTATGATTTTGACCATACTGCCCGCGTTCGTGAGGCCGTTCGCATCGGTCGACATGATCTTGAAATAATAAAGACCCGGCACGACAGTGTTGCCGTTCTTATCGACGCCGTACCAGTAAATTTTTGTACTCCCCGATGCGGTATCGGGGAGTACGTTCGCACGAAAAATTTCATTGAGTGAGTAATCATAAATAATAAGATCGTTTTCGGTCACCGAAAAGGCGCTATTGTCCGTTTTCACAATCGTGAGTTTGCCTTGCGTGGGGTTGTACGGGTTCGGATACGCTTTGAACGCATCGGCCTGATCGGGCGGTAAATTGCTACACGCGAGTGCGAAGATTGATAAACTAAGCAACATTGCTATTCTCATGGTGGCTCCTCAATTAGCGGGTAAGGCTTTTGGCGGTATTTTTTTGAACTTCTTTCGCGACTTCGCGAATCGACTCTTGCAGAAAATCGAGAACGTATTTCATACTCTTTTCGTCCATCGGATGGAATGCGTCTTGGCTGCGGTGCTCTTGAAAGCGCGTATACGCGGCGTTGATTTGCTGTATATACTGCTGCGCAGTTAGGCTAATAATTTCAATTTCGGTTTTCAAGTCGCGGTAAAGTTTTTCAAAACGTTGCAATTGCGCTAAGCTTACCGTCCCGTAAAAATTATTGAGAAACGCTTCGGTCGCAGGGCGATTACCCGCGATCAACAATGCTTCTTTTGCGTCGAATAATAACTTTTCAGCCATCGAGTCTCCTTTGCGGCGCAGAGTTTGCGTGTGCCGTCAATCTTTTATCGGCAACACGCCGCTATAATCTTGCGCCAAGCTCGGCACCCTGTAAAATCGCGCGCTTGGCGTCAAGCTCGCCCGCCTCGAGCGCCCCGCCGATGATATGCGGAGCGATACCGGCGGCGACAAGGCCCGCTTCGAGATCGCGCAACGGCTCTTGACCGGCACACACGATGACATTATCGCAGGGTAACACTTTGCTTTCGCCTTTTAAGGTGTAATGCAAGCCTTGTTCGTCGATTTTGTCGTATGTGATGTTCGAGAATTGCGCGACCGTACGTTCGTCCAACGTAATTTTATGAATCCAACCGGTGGTCTTACCTAAAGTGTTGCCGAACTTGCCTTTACTGCGTTTGAACATCGTCACTTGGCGCGGCGCAGCGACGAGCTCGGGTGATTTTTCGGTGAGCCCCGCGCGCGTCGACACCTTGAGATCGAAGCCCCATTCTTTGGCAAACTCTTCGGGATTCGCCCAGGTCTTATGGCCAGGGTCGGTGAGATAGAGCGCGGTGTCGTAACCGATGCCGCCGCCGCCGATAATCGCAACATTCTTACCGACGGTTTTCTTCTCGCGCAGCACATCGACGTAACTCAAAACTTTTGCCGAATCGGCACCCGGCAGATTAAGCTTACGCGGCACTATTCCCGTCGCGAGAATGACTTCGTCGAATTTCGCTTGAATCAACTCTTCGGCACTCACTTTTTTCCCAAGCCGTACATCCGCCTGATGTTCGTGCAGCATATTACCAAAGTAACGTATCGTCTCTTCAAACTCGCGCTTCGAGGGGATTTCTTTTGCAATGTTAAGCTGGCCGCCGATCTTGTCGGCAGCGTCGAAGAGCGTCACATGGTGTCCGCGCTCGGCTAAGACCGAAGCGGCAGACATGCCCGCCGGCCCTGCGCCGACGACCGCAATTTTACGCGGCTTGTCGGTTCTATTGTAGTTGAGATTCGTTTCGTTGCACGCACGCGGGTTGACGAGGCACGAGGTGAGCTTGCCGCTAAACGTATGGTCGAGGCAGGCCTGGTTACACGCGATGCAGGTATTGATAAATTGCGCCCGGCCCGCGCGCGTCTTTGCGACGAAAGCGCCGTCGGCCAAAAACGGGCGCGCCATCGAAACGAGATCGGCGTCGCCGCGCGCAATGATTGCCTCGGCAATCTCGGGCGTATTGATGCGGTTCGAGGTCACGACGGGCAGCGTAACTTCTTTCTTAAGTTTGCCGGTAACCGTGCTAAAGATACCGCGCGGCACGACCATCGCAATCGTCGGTATACGCGCCTCGTGCCAGCCGATGCCCGAATTGATGATCGTCGCCCCCGCTTTCTCGATCGCGTGCGCAAGCTGCACCACCTCAGGCCACGACGAGCCGCCGTCGACAAGGTCTAAGAGCGAGAGCCGATAGATGATGATAAATTTTTCGCCGACGGCTTTGCGCACCGCCTTCACCACCTCAACGGGAAAGCGCATACGTTTTTCGTATGTGCCGCCCCACTCGTCGTCGCGGTTATTGGTGCGCGCGGCGGTGAATTGGTTGATGAGGTAGCCTTCGCTGCCCATAATTTCGACGCCGTCGTAGCCCGCGTATTGCGCAAGCTGCGCGCACTTTGCATAATCGGCGATCGTTTGATGGACCGCTTCGTCGCTGAGCTTCTTCGGTTTTACAAAATTGATCGGCGCCTGCAGTTCTGACGCGCCGACTGCTTCTCGGTGATAGCCATAGCGCCCAGTATGCAAAACCTGCATTGCAATCAGCCCACCGTTATCATGCACCGCGCGCGTGATAACTTTATGTTCGTCGGCTTCGTGTTCGGTATCCATTTTAGCGGCGCCGGTAAAGACGCGGCCCGCCGGGTTCGGTGCAATGCCACCCGTGACAATGAGCCCCGCTTCGCCGCGCGCGCGCTCGGCGTAAAACGCCGCGAGACGCTCAAAGCCGTGCTCGGTTTCTTCGAGCGCGGTGTGCATCGAGCCCATGAGCGCGCGATTGCGCAGCTTGACAAACCCCAAATCTAAAGGTTCTAGAAAATGGGGATAGCCCCCTTGTTGTGTAGCGGCAACGGTATCAGCCATGGGACTATGTAAGGAAAGCAAACATGTTTTCAAATAGTAAAGTTATGGGGCGCTATAAACTCGGCAACCGGCCGTACCCACTGCTAAAACTATCGACGCTGCGTTCTATCCTCACGAGACGCAATTATGCAGCCCAATATTTTTCTCGAGGGCAACTTTGCGCCGATCCCAAACGAATTCACGCTTACCCATAGTGCAGACTTCGAGATCAAGGGCAAAGTTCCCAAAGACTTGCACGGCACGTATTATCGCAACGGCCCCAACCCCGCATACCCTGCGGCGACAAAGCACCATTGGTTTTTCGGCGACGGTATGATACACGCTTTCGAATTCAATCGCGGCCACGTGCAATATCGCAATCGGTTCGTCGTCACTCCGACATTCAAAATGGAGCGTGCGGCGAAAAAAAATTTATTTTTTAACGGCGCCTTATCCCCGCTGACAAATTTGCAACTTTTGGGGACAGATATTTTCTCTCTCATGAGCAATCTTATCGCACGCAGCAACGCCGACGTCTATACGCGCCTTCTCACGAAAGCAAACACGTCGCTTTTGCTCTTTCGCGAGAAGCTCTATGCGCTTATCGAATCGAGCCCACCCTTGAAAATTGAAGCGCAGACATTAGCGACATCCGCCTTTGCAGAGTTTGGCGTAAATTTTATCGCCCCCTTCACCGCGCACCCGAAAATAGACCCGCGCACCGGCTATCTTTATGGCATCGGCTACCGCGTCTTCGGCAAAGAGCGGCTCTTATTTTATGCAATTAACCCTTCGGGAAAAATGGTCGCGCGCACCGCGATCGATATTCCCTTCAATGCGATGATTCACGATTTTGTCATTACACAGAGCTACGCGGTAATACCGATTTTTCCGGCAGAAGCCTCGTTGAGTGCGCTGCGGCGCGGCCTCATCGCCGATTGGAAGCCTGACAAAGGTACGCATTTTTTCGTCATTGCAAAAAATGGCGATATTGCGACGCTCCGCCGTTTTTCGCTGCCCGCATGTTTTGTGTATCACTATGTCAATGCGCACGAAGAAGGCAAGACAATCGTAATCGACGCAATCCGTTACGAAAAATTGCCGCTCATGAGCGACGATCAAACGCACCGTGCGGAGCTTTCGGGTGGCGAAAACCCCGGCCGCTTGGCGCGCTTCGTTCTCGATTTAACGTCGGGAAAAATTGAAGAAGCGATTCTCGACGAAAATTTTGCGGTGGAGTTTCCGCAAATCGACCAGCGGCGCGTCGGCGAAAAAAACGCATTCCATTTCAGCGCCGCTTTCGGCAACGGCGATTTTTTTGACACACAACTGCGGAGCGAGATTGTAAAAGGCAAAGTGCGGCACGAAACGTATCGTTTTCCGACGGGACATTTTTGCGGCGAGCCGATGTTTGTGCCGACGGGAAAGGCGCAAGAGAGTAAGGGGTATATCCTCAACATCGTATACGACTCGCACGCCGAGCGTTCGTACTTAGCGGTGAGCGATGCGGCGAAGATGGAACGTAAACCGCTCTGCGAAATCTATGTGCCGCACCGCATTCCGTACGGCTTTCACGGCGTTTGGCATGGGCAGAGATCGCAACGCGGCTGACAACTCACGATGAGCGATAAAATTAAAAAATCGAATTTTTTGCCCGAGCACTATATCAACCGCGAACTGTCGTGGCTCAAGTTCAACGAACGTGTGCTCGAAGAGGCGTACGACGCGACGAACCCGTTGGTCGAACGATTGCGTTTCTTGCTCATTACCGAAACAAACCTCGACGAATTTTTTATGGTGCGCGTCGCCGGGCTCAAGCAAAAGCTCTATAACGAAATCGACGAAGAGAACGCCGACGGCATGCAAGTACACGAAGTTCTGAAAAAAGTGTGCATCGAAGTGGCGACGTATTACCAGCGTGCATACGACCTGTGGCAGAAAACACTGCTGCCCGCGTTTGAAGCCAAGGGGATTACCCTCTGTACAGCCGATCAATTGAGCGCCGAAGAACTCTCGTCTGCGCGGCGCTATTTCGATACCGAAATATTTCCGATTCTGACGCCCTTGGCGATCGACATGGGGCATCCTTTCCCACGCCTTGCGAATCGTAGTCTCAATATGGCGGTTGCGCTCAAGCGAAAAAATAAACCCGATTCGCCGCAATACTTTGCCGTGGTGCAGATTCCGGCGGTATTGCCGCGACTATTTCTCGTCACAGAAAAAAACAATAAGCGCCGTTATCTCTATCTCGAAGACATTATCGAACTTTTCTCGCATCGCCTGTTCAAAGGCTTCGAGGTTCTCGCCGCGCATGCGTTCAGGTTAACGCGCGACTCTGACCTCGTGATCGAAGAAGACGAGGGCGAGAGCCTCATGAAAGTCGTGCAGTTAGAGCTCAGGCGGCGCGAGAAAGGCGCGGCGGTACGGTTAGAGAAAACCGCATCGATGCCGCCATCGATGCTCGCATTACTCCAAAATGCGTTAGAATTAGAAACCGACGACATTTTTACGCTGCACGGCAAACTGCCGCTTGGGGGTCTCAAGGCATTACTCGACGACCCGCTACTCGCCGGCGAAACTTTTAGGCCGTTTACCCCCGTGGCACCGTTCAAGTACGACGACCCGCGCGAAATTTTCGCGCAGATTCGCCGCGAAGACGTTTTGCTTCACCACCCGTTTCATTCGTTCGCTGTCGTCGAAGATTTAATCGGTGCCGCCTCGGACGACCCGTCTGTGCTTGGCATCAAGATTACTCTCTACCGCACCGGCGTCAAGTCGCGCATCGTCGACGCCTTGATTCGCGCCGCACGCAACGGCAAGCAGGTGACGGCGCTCGTCGAACTCAGAGCGCGCTTCGACGAAGAGACGAATATTCAATGGGCCAAGCGCATGGAAGAAGAAGGTATTCACGTCGTCTATGGGCTCATCGGCTACAAGACACATTGTAAAGTTGCGCTGATTGTCCGTAAAGAGTCGAATAAAATCGTGCGCTATGTACACATGTCGACCGGCAATTATAACTCCACCACCGCAAGGCTTTATACCGATTTAAGCCTCATGACAATCGACAAAGATATTGCGCAAGACGCGACGCATCTTTTCAACTCGATTACCGGCTATTCAAAACTACCGGCGATGCGCAAACTCGCGACCGCGCCCGGAAATCTAAAGACGCTCATTTTGAAATTGCTGCACCGCGAAGCCGAGAATGCGCGCGCGGGTAAAAAGGCGCGCATTATGGTGAAAATGAACTCGTTAGTCGACCGTGAGGTCGTCGACGAATTATACATCGCCTCGCAAGCGGGAGTGCAAATCGAACTTGTCGTGCGTGGCATCTGCTGCTTGAGGCCGATGGTGCCCGGAATTTCAGAGAATATTCGCGTGCGCAGTATCGTCGGGCGGTTACTCGAACACAGCCGCATCGTCATTGCGCATAACGGGGGCGACGCGCTCGTCTATCTTTCGAGCGCCGATTGGATGCCACGAAATTTTTTGCGCCGAGTCGAGATTGCATTTCCCATTGAGAATAAATCCATTAAAGACCGAATTATCCAAAATATATTCCAGAAGTATCAAGACGACGACGATTCGGCGCGCGTCTTGCAGAGCAACGGCGACTATATTCGCTTGCGCAACGAAAAATCGAGCGGCAAGAATGCGCAGCGGTTATTTATCGAAGAAACACGCCATATGCAAGAAGTGCAACTGGCGCAAAGCAAGCTCAAGAAGCATCTGCGTTCTGTCGGCAAAAAGTAGGCATAACGATTGACGCCACGGCGGCATTGATTAGCATCACGCATGAAAACCATCGACCAATGGCTTACCGAATACGGTGAAAGCCACCAAAATAAAACCAATAAGCTCATCCATTGGGTTTGCGTACCTGCGATTCTTTTTACCGTGCTGGGTCTCTTGGCGAGTATCCCTACGGTAAACCTCTTTAACTGGGTACCGACCCAATTATCGGTCGTCGCCAATTGGGCGGGCGTCGTACTCGTGCTCGCGAGCCTTTTCTATCTACGCCTTTCATTCGCTATGTTTCTCGGCATGGCGCTGATTTCTGTTGCCATGCTTTTCGGCGTGCGCGAGATCGCAAAAATTCCGTTAGCACCGCTGTGGCTAACATGCCTCGTTATTTTCGTCGTCGCGTGGATCGGACAATTTATCGGTCATAAGATCGAAGGTAAGAAACCGTCGTTTTTCAAAGATCTGCAATTCTTACTTATCGGCCCCGCATGGCTCTTAGGTTTTATCTACCGCAAACTCGGCGTTAAATATTGAATTTATCAACACGGCTTTGCCGTGCGAATATATTCGCATAACCGCACGAACGAATTTTCTTTGAGCCGCGCATTGATCGCGATGCGTACGCGAGATATTTCAACTGTCGGCGGCCGAATCGCCCGCGCATGAAATCCCCCCGCTGCGAGATGTGCCGATAACTGCAACGCCGCCGATTCGTCTTTGCAGATAATCGGTACGATGTGCGACGCAGATGTGCCGTACGAGTAATTGCCCGCTCTTGCGGCCTGCCGCAAGCGTTCGGCGTTTTCGGCGATTGCCCGACGTTCGGTTTGCATCGCTTGCGCTAAATCGATCGCCGTGAGCGCTGCGTGCGCAATCGCGGGTAACGGTGCCGTCGAGAACACGAACGTGCGCGTTTTATGCAGAAGATATTTTTTGAGGCGTGCCGATGTCGCGAGCATCGCGCCTTCGAGCCCCAACGCTTTACCGAAGGTCGCCATGCGGATCGTAACTGAACTCGGGGCAAGCCCCTCCCCCCTGCCTTCGTGGCCGTAGACACCGAGTGCGTGCGCGTCGTCGATATAGAGTAAGGCGTCGTACGCCTTTGCCAACGCGCCAAGCTCGGATAGCGGAGCAAAGTCGCCGTCCATGCTGAAGAGGCTTTCGCCGATAATTATTTTCTTCGATGTTCGATGCTTTGCGAGTTGCGCTGCCAGATGTTCGAGATCGTTATGCTTAAAGTAAACTTTGCGCGCACCCGACAGCCGCACACCGTCGACGAGCGAAGCGTGCGCTAAACGGTCGATAAACGCAACCCACGAGGCATCGCAGAGCGCTGAAATCGCTCCAACATTCGCCGCATAGCCGTTCGCGACAAAGAGCGCGTCTTCGGCACCTACCCACGCGGCGTATTTTTTTTCGAGCGCTGCGAAAACATCGCGGTGCCCGCGCACTAGGCGACTTGCGGTCGAACCCGCACCATAGATATCGACGCCTTCGTGTAAAGCCGCTTTGAGCGCCGTGTGCTCGGCTAGACCCAAGTAGTCGTTTGAGCAAAGGTCGATTAAATGCGGTGGCGGCGATTCGAGAAACCGTTCGCGGTGCGTTTTCTCAATTTGCGCGAAAAAGGCGTCGAGTTCGCGATCAAGCGTCACCAATGCCGCCATTCAAACGCCGTCACGCGGTGGTGATTCGTCGTTACTCCACCCGGCCCGATTGCCCAACCGTTCTTGCCGGTATCTTTCACCGTATCTTGCGCAATCACCATCGGTACAAAATCTATCCCGCTCTTATAATAGGCGGTAATATGGTTACCTAAACAATCGAGGCGCGTTGTGAGATTTGTCGACCAGTTCTTCGCGCTTGCGGGCAAGGTGGCCACACGCGCTGTAGAAAGCGATGCCCAATTGCCGTCGCAACTGCGACGCTTAATCTCTACGTTATCGCTCGATGTTGGGTCTCGGTACGGATAGAGAAAGAATGACGTACCGGTATCGTTGCCCGAAGGCGGACACTCGGAAGCGAACTTCATGCGGCAAGTGAAGATAATCGCTTCGTCCGTGGCGCCACCAACATGATTTTCTTGGTACGATGACGACATCATCGATGAGTCTTGCCATGCGTAATTATAACCGGCATTCGTCGGCAAATAAGCGCCACTATTCGAATTATTCACCGCCAGATAATTGGCGTTAGGGTCGTTACCGCATACCCAACCGTTGCCGCCACCCTGAAAACTGTCGACGTCGCAGTTAGATAGATTATTATTCGGGCTTCCAGGGCAGGTCAAAGGGAAGTTCCACGACGGACACGGATAGGCGAAAAAAAGTGAACAGACAGCACATGTCGCATGGCTCGCGTATGATACTTGTTTCACGAGCGTACCGGCGCTAAAATCGCGCACGGTAATGCCCGCAATTGCTACACTGCTTTGCCGGCTATCGCTCGAAATATAACTCATGCGAATCGTAAAATTTCCATACGTCGCCATGGGGAGCGTTAATAGTCCCTGCGTTGTCGGGGCAGTCAGGGTTTGCGCCGCAATCACATTCGTACCCGACAACGCCTCGAACGTATAGCTCACCGCCGTAGGTTCATTCGCCGCTTTGATCATGACGAGGCGCGAAGTCGTCTGGTACGTATCGATGGGGTATATCATTATCGGTGCGGCAAGCGGCGGCGATTGTGTCTCGCCAATCGCCGAATCTTTACGCGGCCACGCACTGCCGATATCGGGACCTTGGCAAGCCGCAACGCCGAAAAATGTAATAACTATTACAATTCGCCTAATACGCATAGCCCACACCCATTTTCAGCTCAAAAAGCCACGGGTGGTCGCTCATGCTCCCCGCGCCCGGATTAAAAACCATGCCGACCACCGGCTGCAGAACGAGTGAGATTTTATGAAAATCCCGATTATTGGTAAAGAGATACCAGGTCGTAAGAAATCCCACAGAGAGAAAGGGGCGCACCCCCAACCCACCCCCCTGCGCAGACGGCGAATCGTTCAGAGAATAATCGATCACGCCGCCCGCGAGCGTTGCCGAGAGCGCAAATAGCTGGCGCATAAAAAAAGCGTACGCGACGCCTAACTGACCGATAAAAAAATTATTGGGGCTTACCACATCGCTATTGCCGTTTGCGAGCCTCGCAGCAAACGTACCTTCGAGAAAAAGGCTCGCGGCGTAGAGCTTTGGGTGCAGCTTAAAATCGGCGGCGATTGACACGGGGACGCCACGATCGCGCGTGTGGGTCATTATATAACCGCCCGCCGTAATTCGCAATTCTGGCCAAAACACTCCGGGGATTGCCTTCGGTGGATGCGTATATCGCCGCCAGGCGCTAGCGCTCGTCTCAAAAGCTTGGCCAGCACGCCTAATCGGTTTTGTCCAGGTCGCTTTTTGCCACGTGCTATTGGCATACGCATAGAACTCGCTGTATGCTGCGACGATTTCGACGTATTCGATTGTTTGCAAAATAAGCGTGCGCGGCGTAAAAAAAACCGTCGCACTACAATCGGGTAAATTTTCAGAGTGCGCAGTGGCGAGCGTGATCTGCGTCGCCGTTTTTTGCACATGCGTTAATCCGCCGCAGGCGAGAATTTTACCCTCTTTATCTCGCAACTCTACCGCCATGCCGGGCGTTAAGCGCGCCAAAGAAAATTCGACCGCGTCTTCACTCATAACAGGGCTCGCGGAAAAAATCGCCATCGCGATAGCGCTGAGGCTCGGGGCCGCTGTCGCCATAAATGATATAGCCTTGCGCATCTTTACCATGTAACTTTCCTCGGCGTTTTTGATTGTTGCGAAAATATACAACGCACTCGTTTGTTTGCGCACCCGCGCGCGGTTTCGCGTTTGGGTTTACCGGCAGCGAGTAACGATTGTTGGTTATTGTGAGTAGGCCATTTTTTCCTGCCGAAATCCGCTCGGTTTTACCGCGATAAGTAAACTCAAGTGTCCCTTCTTGCATCACGACCGTCTCACGCTCGGCGTTCGCGTCAATAATAAATTTTGTACCAATCAGTCTGTAGACCGCGCGCTGTGTGACAACGCTTGCCGGTAGCGAGCGGTCTGTGCGTTCGATGAGCAGCCTGCCTGTATTTAGGCGGATTATTACTGCGCCGTTTTCTCGCACGAATTGCACATCGCTCGAACTCAAGACGCGCGCATATAAG
>JAFEGD010000128.1 GCA_018240245.1 Spirochaetota bacterium
TATCTCTGTGGCAATTCCGTTCTTAAATGCGGCGCAGCAATTCCTGAGCAACGCCTCATTATAGCCAATATAATGCTTACAGCGGTTGCATTGCTTGCCGCCTACTTCAACTTTAATTTTTGCTTTCGCAGAAATATTTTCAAAAACTGCGCTCATTCGATATAGCCCTCGCAATAAATTACGCCGTTTTGCTCTGTGATTTTCTGTATGATAACCGTACTCCTATTGCTAAAAATAAGCTCTGCTTCGCCACGATGTCCGCCCATGACGTGCGTGCCTTTGGGTGCTTGAAGACGAAGCATAATCGGCATACCGCCATTTGCAAAAACGGGTCTGTCAATGCCTGCAAATCCTTTCGCAACATCTTCAGAAAATGAAGTCGATAAAAATGCAGGATCTGTTAATCTGATTTGGGCTGTTGAATTTTTAATCGCGTCTAATAATATATTTTGCGTTGGCACATGTCTGAATCCGCGAAACACAATGTAGTTTTCTGGGAGTTCAAATTTTTCAATGGCAGATTCCATGTTGGCTATATGTGCTCTCACGGCGGGGGTAATAACAGTTTCGCCCCGCATACCGCCATTAATGGCACCGTAACCGTCTCCAGCATAAACTCTTTTGCTCATTGCTTCCTGTGCTGTAAGACTACGCACATACGTTTCGCTATCGAATAGCTTGGCTTGTCCCGCCTGAGCTTCTCGCTCTGACGCATATTGAACGTTGTCTGTCTCGACAGCATTATCTGCTTGTAATATATCACTGTTTGTGTTCAGCGTCAATCGTCTTTCAATTCCGCCAATTTTTTGCGGCACTACAACCGCGTCGCGTTTCGGAACTAAATGCTCGCGATTTCCCGGTATATTGTCGTAAGCCACCACCTCTTCCAGAATAGGCGCGAACCGATGCCGACAATTCGGGTGGCAGGTGTTATACGGCCCCGGCAACAGCGTGCGCCAATAGGGGTAGTGCTTGCCGTTGATCGTCGTGCCCGTTTCTTCGAGAGAGGCGATCTGTCCGTCTACAGCGGCGCAGCGCATGTCGCCGATTGAAGCATAGAAGCTTGCGCCCTTGCCGGTCGAGTTCCACTTGATGAGCCGCGTGCCGAGTTCCCCAGCCTCAGAGATATTAGCCGCACCTTCGGCCTCACCGGCGGTTGTGATGGCGACAAGATCGGCGTATTTATGCGGCGACCATGCTTGGTATTTAGGCACGCCTTCGTACGAGCCTTTGTTTTTCACGCGCAGCAAGAATTTCGCTTCGCCGTCTTCGTTGAATAACGGAATCTTATCGACGACATCGCCCTTGAAAGACTTCATCGCCGCGAGGGCTTTGTTAGTGCATTCAGTTTCGTGTCGTAAAAGTTTACATTTTTGCGTCGATAATTAGCATACCAATGCAACTGAAGATTCTTGCGACCGTGCTGGCGTTTTATACCACCGCACTCTTGGCAATCCCCCCTAAAACCGACGTGGTAATCGAGACTGTCGATGGTATTTTATTGCACGCCGAATACGTTTCTGAAAATGAAAAGAACCACGTCGTTGATATTCGTGCGGCAATTTTTCCACCGGCGCTTTGCGAAGCGAAAGATTGGCCTAAGTACTTGCCGAAAGGTCGTTTTACTAAGAGCGAGAAGCTTAATAACGGCAGTTGTCGCTTTGTCGGTTCGCCGTTTGTCGCTCGTTCGGTCGCGTTAACCGGCGAAGACATAAAGAGGCGATTCGACACGACGCTCTTGACGCTATCGGCGAAGGGTGAAAAAAAACAGCTACCATTTTTTGACGATACAAGCGCGGCCGCGCGTGGTTTTGATTTCTCTGCGAACGAAGAGCCCGCAAAAGGCGAAACACCGCTCTTGGGTGTGCGCGCGTTTTCGAAAGACAGTGCGACCGATACGCTGCAGACGGTCGATAGCGCGGGTAAGCGCGAGACACTTTACCCATCGCGTAATCTTTTCCATAAGTGGAGTAGCCTCGACCCGCGTATCGGGCTCTATTACACGCCGCTCTTACCCACGGGTGCGATTAATATTTTGAATTTCGGCGTGATTGGTTTTACGGTCGAAAATTCGATCGCTATACCCGATATGAAATTTCTTCCGCTAAAAAAATATCATTTGCGGTTGCGCGGCGGTATCAACGTCGGCTATAACAGTTTTTCGCAAGACCTTTATCAAAATGGGCAGGCGGTGAGCACTGGTAAAATTACACTGCTGCCCGTACTTGCACAGTTGACGCTCTTCTGGGATCTTCGCCCGGGCTCTTGGAAGATGACGATCTCTCCCTTTGTTCGTTTAGGCGACGGTATTATTTTAAGTACGGTGCAAACGCAAGTGAAGCCCGAATTTATGCCGCTACTTGCGCCGGGTGCCGAGAGCAGCCGCTCGGGAAGTTACATCGGTAACGGTTTTTCGTCGTCGATCGGTTTTGAGATTCGCCCCGATAAATGGCCGGTGGCGTTTAGTTTCGACGGTGGCTATCTCATGCATGCGCAAGATATTGTCGGTTCGTATTTTATGTTCAATGCGGGTGCCGCATGGCATTACGGGGTGAATCCCCCCGAGCCGAAAATGTTGCCGATTCAATATTTGGGCGCGAAGAGCGTCGTCTTAAATCTTAAGGGCACGGTAAAGAACCCCGACGGCACAGCGATCAATGCGGCAACCCTCAAGCTCACCGCGAAGGGCAGTGCGGTTACCGTCAAAGAAGCGCCGACAAACGACAAGGGCCAATATGCGATGGAGCTCGAACCGGGTCTCGATTATATTGTCGAGGCGCATAAAGACGGTTATGCGAAAGCAATCGTCGAGTTGCCGCTCGTCTCGAACGACAAGCGTACGCGCGACCAAGATTTTATTCTCGCGCCTTTGACCTATAGTCTTGAAGGCGTAAACTTCAAGCCCGATTCCGACCAGCTCGTGACGGGCAAGGCGCCCGAAAAAGCGCTTACTGAGCTCGTCGCGTTCTTGAAGAAAAATCCCGAGATAAAAATCGAAATCGGTGGTCACACCGCCGCGCGCGGCGACGACGACCCGGCGACGATTCGGCTTTCCGAGAAGCGCGCCGAAACCGTGCGTAAGTATTTGATCGCGAAAGGCATCGAAGAAGGCCGTCTCACCGCGACGGGTTACGGCGGTTCAAAACCGATTGCCGACGGCAAGACCGACGCAGGGGCAAAGAAGAACCGCCGCGTCGAGGTGCGCATTCTTGTCGATTAGCTACGCAAATTCTCCCGCGAATTGCGCACAATTCGCTTTGCGACTGGCGAAGACGCCAGAATTTGCACGGTTTTTTTGCCGGCTATCAAAACCGCCTCGGCAACGGCGACAAAAAATCGCTTTTGAATATTGCTTGCGCGAGTTCCCGCCTAGTCACTTGCGTAGCTAATCGATTTTCTGTCGTGAAACATCGTTTTCTGACGTATAATAGAATAATCATCGGTGTACGGGGTTTTTATGTCTTTTAGCAAACTGAGCGTGAATTTTGGAGCCAAAAGTCTACTTTTGGTAGCTTCGCTCTTCGCCGTAAATTGTTCGGGTCAGACGTATAATACACTCATGAAGCCGTTCGACCTCATTTTTGATAAACCCAATAATACCGTCGATATCTCACTCGTGTCGGCGACCCCGCTGACGAATACGCGCGTGATGCTGACTTTTAGTAAGTTTGTTACGCTTGCGTCGGGGCAAAATGTCGCGAATTACCAGATCAAAGACGCTAACGGCAATTTGCTGCATATTTTGGCCGCCTCACGCGACCCCAATAACTCAAAAATTATTTTTATCGATACCGTGCCGCAAAATGCTGGTACAGAATATACCGTCACCGCGCGCAACATTATGGGCGTTGACGGTTCGTCGCTCGGCAGCTCGAATTCTGCCAAATTTACCGCACCCAACAACGCCGACCAGACAGGGCCAGCGTTCAGCAGCGCGAGTGCATTGAATGCGACAACGGTAGAAGTCTACTTTAACGAAGCCGTCGATTTGGCGTCGGCACAAACTGCGGGTAACTACGCCATCCGCACGGGGCCAGGTTGTGCTGGCGGTTCCATTGCCGCCAGCGTAGCGAAACGCGATGCGACTAACTATGCGAAGGTGACCTTAACCACGGGGGGATTAACCCCTGGGACAACATACTATGTTTGTGGTGCAACCGGCATCAAAGATATTTGGGGCAACGCGAACGGCGCGGCGTTTGCGTCGAGTGCGTTCGTTTACAACGCCCCCGCGCCGAAAGTGGTGAGCGCGGTTTTCAATGGCACCGGTGCCGCATCGACATTACTCGTCACCTTCGACCAAGCGATGACACCAACAGGTAACATTGCCACAAAAGCGCCGTATGTCATCGGCGGCTGCACCGGTGGCGGTTCGATCACAAATGCAAGTGCGACCGTCGCGGCTCTCGGCACGACGCAGGTACTTATTTCGGCATTGAACCTTGCCTCGGGTTCTTCGGGGCAGTGTACTCTTACCGTCTCAACAGCGGGCATCGCGAGTGCGTTGGGCGCAACCCTAAGCGGCACCGCAAACACCGCCGTCTTTGCGTACAACAACACCGACACGACCGGCCCGGCGATTGTGAGCATCGCGCCGACGAATACGAATACGCTGACTGTGACTTTTACCGAGCCCGTTGCTGCCGGTACGGTGAACACGAGCAGCTTTAATTTTTCGCCATCCCTAAACGTAACAGCAGTCAGTTGCGTCGGCAATGTCTGCACGCTCACCACCGACGATCAATCTGCTACAAACTACACCGCGACCGCATCTGGAATTCAAGATGCGTCGGGTAATACCATTGGTAGCGCGAGCACGACCTTCACCGGCGACGGCAGGCCATACATTGTGGGCATTTACCCCGACGACCCGACGACGATCTATGTCCAGTGGTCAGAGGCGCTAACGAGCACTGTAACTGGCGACTATACGATAGCTGGCGTTACCGTAATTTCGGCAACGCTCGACCCATCGGCACCGTCGGCGATGGTAAAGCTTACGTTGACCGCACCCGGCACAACGTCGGGCACCGGCTACACGCTGACGCTGCCGACAACGCCGAGTACGACTGACACGACCGGCAACACCGGCTCGTCGACGATACCCGGCGGTGGCGCGTTCACCGGGGCCACGACGACAACTGCGCCGCAGGTGACGAGCGCGTCGGCGCAATCGCCTTCGACGATTACGGTAAATTTCACCGAGCCCTTAAATAACTCCACCGTCACGACGGGAGCGTTTACGTTCGATGGTGGCTGCCCGGTTGCGACGGTAATTTCGGCGACACAAATTCAAGCGGGTGTTGTGCAGTTAGGTGTCAGTTCGGCGTTAGCGAGCGGCGCGTGCACGGTGACAGTCACGAGCGTCAAAGATTTGGCGGGCAACACGATTGCGGGAACTAACACAGCGACGTTTAACTATAACGGTACCGGCGGCACCGACACAACGCCGCCGACGGTGGGTTCGGTTGTCGCGCTCGACAATACACATATCAAAGTATTCTTTAGCGAACCGGTCGATACGTCGAACGGTGCAAACGGCGGGGCAAACCTCGCCAACTACAGTTTTTCACCTTCTTTGTCGGGCGGCGTAGCGAGTGCTTCGTGTTCAGGCACCACGTGTACGCTCACGCTGAATGCGCCGGGTACGAGTGCGGTGCAGTATGGCCTCACAATTAGCAATGTTAAAGATTTGCCCGCAGGCAAAACAATGCCCGCATCGCAGACGGTGCAATTCTCGGGCATCGGCTCGTCGGTCACGCCGCCCACGCTCTACCTTGCGACTTTAATCAACGCGACGACGGTCGAGCTGACGTTCTCTGAAGCGATGGCTTTGACGGCGGCGCAAACTGCGGGAAACTATACCGTGATCGGCGGCAGCGCCGTAATGGCGGCGGCGGTGCAAGCCGATGCGACGAAGGTGCGGCTCACGCTTGACCCCGGCGCCTTTGGCTCTTCAAATAGTTATACCGTAACGGCGGCGTCAGTCACCGACCTCGACGGCAATGCCATCGATACCGCGCATAATTCCGCCACATTCAACGGCTCGGCAACAGCGCCTTCGGCGGCGACACTCGCTGCCGCGTCGGATACCGGTACCGTCGGCGATAATATCACGGGTGTGGCTTTTCCGTCGCCCGGCATGCAGTTTACCGGCACTGTTGCGCCGAACACAACCGTTGCCCTCTTTATGGATGGAGTGCAGGTGGGTTCGGTAGTCTCGAACGGTTCTGGCGGTTATACCGTAACACAGACGACGCAGCCTTCAGAGGGTGCGCATACATATTCCGTGGCAACGGTCGGGCCGACGGGTCTTGTGAGCGATCTTTCGCCTGCAATCTCCGTGACATTCGATTCGGTGCCACCGGCACAGCCGTCAGCGACACCGGTCTTGGCGGCGGCGTCCGATAGCGGAATTTCTAACACCGACGCGATCACGAACGCCACGACGAACCTTGTTATTACCGGTGCTGCGGGTGCGGTCGAGCCCAACAGTGTCGTGACCTTGTACGACGGTGTGGCTGTGATTGGCACGGCAACCGCCGCCGCCGACGGTTCGTACTCCGTGACAGTCGCGGGCCCGCTATCAGAGGGAGCGCACTCGGTGACGGTTAAGGCGACCGACGCGGCGGGCAACCAAAGCGTCGCCAACGCAACACCGCTCAACTTGACGGTCGACACGACGGCACCGGCGCTGCAAACGCCTGTCGTGTTGATGGCAAATTCTTACATTGATTTAACTTTTCCCGAAGGGCTTTACGGCAGCAACACCTCGAACACGCCGCTGGATGTCTCGATGTTGCACTTCACGCTCAACTCAGGCGGTAGCGGCATTACTATCAATCCCACTGTGACAAGAACCGACGGTTCGCCTTTGACGGGCGGTGAGACCACCGTGCGTGTGAATTTGAATACGAGCGGCACGCCCGACGGTTCAGAGACGATTCAAGTGGCTGCAAACAATAACGCTATCTACGACGCCGCAGGCAATGCCGTGAGTTTCGACACGGGAATCAAAAACTTTAGCGCAGCGGGCGTACCGAATATCGTCGGAACTCCCACTTACACTTCGACGGGTCTTAACACCGGTTATATCACCGTGACTTGGGACGAGGCACCTTATACGGCGACGGGAGCAGCGGGTGTTTTGGTGCCGGGTGATTTTACGACGGCATTTAATGCGAATGGCGGCAATGCGACTTCATTTACAATTACTGGCTTGCAAAACGGCTCGGGTGGTGCGCTCGCAACCGGAGACACCACAATGCGTATTTTGGTGAGCTTCGATAAAACGACAAGCGGCTCCGAAACTTTTCAAGTCAACGCGAAGTCGAGTGAAATTTTTAGCGGAGTTTCTCCTTATTTGAACTCTCCTGTGACAGAGCAGGCGGGGCCTTTTACCGCACCGGATAAACTTGCCCCCACCGTTGCGAACGTTACGTCGGCGACGAGCGACGGTTCGTATAAGGCGGGCGATACCGTTTCGATTCAAGTGGTTTTTAGCGAGAACGTGACCGTGACTGGCACGCCGCAACTCACGCTGGCAACGGGTACCCCGGCGACGACGGCGGTGAACTATGTTTCGGGCAGCGGCACAAATGCGCTCACCTTCACGTATACTGTTGCGGCAGGCAATAGCAATGCCGACTTAGATTACAGCGCGACCACAGCGCTCGGCCTCAACGGCGGATCGATCAAAGACGCGGCGAATAATAACGCGGCGTTGACTCTGGCCGCACCGGGCACAGCAACTTCATTAGGTTCGAATAAAAATATTATCGTCGACACAACCGCACCGACGGTAACGAACGTCACTTCGGCGACACCGAACGGTTCTTACAAAGCGGGCGGCATCGTTTCGATTCAAGTAGTCTTTACCGAAAACGTGACCGTGACTGGCACGCCGCAACTCACTCTCGCTACGGGCACTCCCGCGACGACGGCGGTGAATTATGTTTCGGGTTCGGGCACGAATACGCTCACTTTCACGTACACCGTTGCTGCGGGTAACACGAGCGCCGATCTCGACTATGCCTCGAATGTAGCGCTTATCTTAAGCGGGGGATCGATTAAAGACACGGCGGGTAATAACGCGGTATTGACTCTAACGAACCCCGGAGCGGCAGGCTCTTTAGGTGCGAACAAAAATATTGTCGTCGATACGACTGCACCGACGGTGACGAATGTCACCTCGGTGACCACAGATGGCTCTTATAAAGTCGGCGACACGATTTCGATTCAAGTGGTCTTTAACGAAACGGTAAATGTCACCGGCACGCCGCAACTCACTCTCGCGACGGGCACTCCGGCGGCGACTGCGGTGAATTATGTTTCGGGCTCGGGCACGAATACTTTGAACTTTACGTACACCGTCGCTGCGGGTAACACGAGCGCCGATCTCGACTTTGCCTCGAATGCGGCGCTTGCCTTGAACGGCGGCACGATTGCCGACATTGCGGGTAACAACGCGACCTTGACGCTCGCGAACCCGGGTGCGGCAAATTCGTTGGGCGCGAATAAAGCGCTTGTTATCGACGGCGTCGCGCCGACGGTAACGAACGTCACCTCGGCAACTGCCGATGGCTCTTATAAAGCGGGCGGCACGATCTCGATTCAAGTTGTCTTTAGCGAAGCCGTGAATGTCGTCGGTACGCCGCAGCTTTCTCTCGCGACGGGCGCTCCGGCGTCGACGGCGGTGAACTTAGTTTCGGGTTCGGGCACGAATACCTTGAATTTCACTTATACCGTCGTTGCGGGTAACACGAGCGCCGATTTAGATTACGATGCGACAACTGCGTTGACAGCGGGCACGTCGATCAAAGATGCGGCGGGTAATAACGCGACGCTGACCTTGGCTGCGCCGGGGGCGGCAGGTTCTTTGGGCGCGAACAAAGCGCTGGTGATCGACACGACGGTGCCGACAGGCTATAGCGTAGCGATCGACCAAACGGCAATCAACAACGCTAACAAGGCGGCGATCTCGTTTGCGTTTACGGCAGCCGAAGTCGGCGATACGTATAACTACAGTTTCACGAGCACCGGCGGCGGTGGGCCGGTTACGGGCACGGGCACGATTACCGCCGCGAATCAACAAATCACTCCGATCGA
>JAFEGD010000129.1 GCA_018240245.1 Spirochaetota bacterium
AACAAGAGTACAAGAGCGAAGTGCTCAAGCATTTAACGAAGAATAATGCCGGGCTCGATTTGAATTATCGCGGCTGGCCGGGTAAATCGCGCATTGTGATTCCCTTGAGTGCCGACGAAAAGCCCGACGCAGGTAAAATCGGCGATAAAGATGTCATGGATAAAGTGCGCAAAGAAGAGCAGGGCACGAAAGATCGCGAAAACATCACTAAGATTCAAGAAAGCGAACTGAAGAAGAAAGAAGATCGTATTGTACAACAAAAGCAACGTATTAACCAACGCCGCGAAGAGATTTCAAAGAAAGAAGATACGATTCGTGAAGAGAAGAAAAAGAATGAAAATAATCCCGACCCGACAGACAAAGCCAAAAAAGACGACGAAATTAAGAAGAAAGAAGAGGAAATCAAGAAAGAAAAAGACGATGTCAAAAAAGACGAACAGAAGATAGCGCAAGAAGAAAAGAAAGTCGAAGAAAAAAAGGCCGAGGTCGCGCAAAACAAGCAAAATATCCAAGCAGACAATACCCAAGCGCAACGCAAGAACGAAACCCCTGCGCAGCGCGAGGCGCGGCTCGACGCCAAAGAAGCGGCGCTGAAGAACAACAAGCCGCAAGACAGCATTTTCGACGGCAAGCTCTATTACTTGCGCGTACGCGATTTTTCGACTGACGGAAAATACCGCAACGATTTCTATATTATCGACCCAAAAAATCGTAAAATTCGCGTCAAGTCGCCGTACCCGGGCATCGTCGGTAAAAAATTCGACGTCGTCGATAAGAACGTCGTCGTGATCGGCGAAAAAAAGACGGCAACGACGGTGCAGCACTATCTCGTGCTGCTCGACGGCGAAACGCTTGTCGATAAAGTGTACGGCTCCGACGAAGTTTTCTGGCGCGGCTTTGTCGAAGTGCGCGAAAATGAAATTTATGCGGTCTTGAACAAGAACGGCACGTTTTATCTCGGTAAGTTCGACAAGAACTTGAAGCTCTTACAGCGCTCCGACGTGGCGTTGCATGAAGATACGTTCTTTTCGTTTTATGAAGATACGATCTATGTCAACGGCGCCGACCGTAAGATCGAAGTCTTAAACCGCGCCGATCTCAAAGCGGTGGGGAATATCATTCCGTAAAAGCCGTCAGTCGTCTTGGGGGATGTCGGGCGGCGGCTGGTATTTTTTCCGCCGTTCGAAATCCTTCAGTTCGTCTGTGCTCGGTGCGGCGACAGAATTATAACCGGCTTTGAGCGCGACGGTACGCGACGCATCGCCAATCTCGAAAAATATTGTGCGCGCATAATTGGGGCATTTATAGCACGCTTGGCAGGTCGCCTTGTCCACGAAGTATTCGCGAAAAATTGCGACACCCTGCGCGCGTAGCCGTTTCTTCTCGGCATCGAAACCCGGCGCTGTGTAATGACTCACGGGGCCCGACGCGACACATTTTGGGCCGCCGACAAATTCGTGCGCAACCCAAATATGCGGCGCGTCGGCAGCCGCGAGCGGCGCGCACAGTAGAGTGGCGCTAAGTAATAAACGTACCATGCTGCGCGGTTCAGCGGTGGTACGCCGCTGTCAATCATTGTGCAGGGGGAGGGGGATGCGGGGACTCAACGCAACTTGCAGTCCCCCGTCTCCGGTTGTCGGAGCAAAAATAATAAATGCTCGTTCGCAAAAAATTCGGCACAATGCGCGACACCATGCCGTAGCGCTCAAGCATTCACGCTTACAAATCATTCACGATCTCGCTGTTGCCGTGTAACCCATGCTGCGTAATTGCATAGCGTATCAGTACCGAGCGCATCTGTTTTTTGTCGGCTTTCTTCATAACGATGTTATGCTGCCAAAGATAGCGAAAATAATCGGCACCGTGATGGTGCTGCACATACGAGTGTAAGAAATCGAAATAGCACCGCTCTTGATTGAGCCGGTTGAAACGTTCGCCAAAGAGTATCGCCATTTCCCGACGAATTTCGGCGTTCGAAAGCTGCCGCAAGAGAAAGCGCATCGCATACGCGGCTTCGAGTACGCCGCGAAAGCGTATCTTAGCCACGACGGGAGCGATACGTGAGGTGAAGATGGTTGCCATACGCATAGGTAGGCATCGCTGGTAAAAACTTGCGCTTTTTTTTGAAAGAAACTACACCGCTGAACAAAGCCGGTCGATGTTTCAAGTAACATATATATTACTTAATGACCGTGGCCCACGCTGTGCCGATAAGTTTTTCTCGTAGCGTATTCACGGTCGCCAAGCGCTTTTCTGGCTTCGAGATTCTCTCGAGCGAGTAATTAGAGCCTTGGATGATAAATTTATATTCACCCAACCAAAGAAATCCACCCGTGCATTCGGCTTTCACATCGTTCATTTCATAACCGCTTAACGGTTGCCATTTATTCGCGCTATCGTGAACGATGTCTGACATGAGGTGAAAAACGTTGGTATCAGGAGACCGTTGCTCTTGCCAAACTTTTTGGTTTGCCACAACGTAGCCTCGGCTGGGAACGTAGTTATTTCCTGGGATAATTCCAGAAAAACCGGCGAGACTAACAGAACCTTTGGGTATATTTGCTAAAAGAAATACAGTAGCGTCTTCCTGCGAATTCGTAATCGTTCTCTCGCCTGATTTTATCGCTACCTGCACAAGTCCCCAAAACATTGTCGCTTCAATATGCCCCGCGACAAGACAACTTTGCGAAGGGTCAGATTCGCGAATTGACTTTTCCTTAATATACCCCATCTTGGGCGCAGAAGCACAGCTAAGGTTGATAAGGATGATCGCGACGCAAATAATCTGGCGGCTTATTTGCATGATTCAGAAACCAATTTTTCCAGACCCTTTTCGAGAACCCGTTTTAATGCGCCGAGATTGCCAAACGTCGTACTCGCCGAATTGAACAACCCGGGCGGCACCTTGGCGATTAACAACCCTTGTTTATTGAATAGAGAGACGTTGACCATTAGTCCGTCTTTTGAATTAACATAATTAATCGTTAAAATCCCATCGCATATGGAATCAGCGCAATATTTAACGAGTTTTTCTTTGCGTGATTTCGTGCTATCATCAGGATATTTTTGGGACAGTATTTCATCGCGAGCAGGTATTACGCCGAATCGCGATTTCAATTCATCGCGAATAATTGTATTGATTTCATTCTGATTCTCATCTAACACTTTTTGTAAGGTATTCGCGTCGGCTGAAAGCGCCCCCACTAATACTCCGCCTGTCGTCTTCGCGTCCATTATACTGGCGCCATCGCCTCTGGCGTCTGGCGTTGCGTAAATAATTTGTTTCACTTTACAGTACCCTGTTTTGTCTATAATCTCCACTGAAGTGCAACCGGTAATAAAAATTGCAATTAAAGTTAATGCTGTATCTCTTGGTTTCATATGTCTCCTTCAAATTCTGTAACCGACTATAACACGGTAGATTATTTTTTACCATACCCTCAAGGGTAGTTTCTTCTAAAAAAAGGGGCTGCGAAAGTTGCAAGTTTTCGCTGCCCCGAGTGTAGAGGTATTGAGACGTTACATGCACACATTGCCCTTACCGGTTATCGTCTTGGTCGTCGTGCCTCCGGGCGATGCCACGACTGTGGTGTCGATACCCGTTTCAGCGTCGTATGTCGACGTCGATGTCGACGGCGAGCAGAGTATGCCCACGCCGCCTGAAATCGTTTCAGTCATAGTGCGTGCGCTATCGTTATAGCTACGCACGATATTGGCGTTCACGCAAGTGAACCCCGATGCGCTTAGGTTATAAAGACCCGCTGTCGGTCGCCCCTGAGCATCAAATGCATTGTAACCATATGTGAGAGAAGTGACGCCCGCTGCCGCAATCGAGATTCCGCTGAGTCTGTCTTGGCTATCGTAGCTATAGTTCGTTGTCGATGGCCCAGCACCAGTTATCGTAATGCGTGTTAAAAAAAACCGAGCGACAATTTTAGTCTCGTCAATAAACTTCTGTAGCGACGGGTATTGGATGGTTCCTGTGGTTGTAGGTCCGGTACACACAAGCTGTAGATTTGTCCCGTTCCATGCGCAAGTATACGATGCTCCCGATACAGGGTAGCGCGGCGGGTACGTGCGATAACTACCGGGGCCGTTGGCGAGCGTTGCCGCATCGTG
>JAFEGD010000012.1 GCA_018240245.1 Spirochaetota bacterium
CTAGCGCCGCGCTCGCCGAATGTGCCGAGCGTCGTTAATGGCAGGCTGCCGTACAACAGCATGTACGACCCCATCAGCGAAAGATGCAATTTTTGTGCGATGCGAAATCGAAAACCGACATCGCCACGCGCCGCCAAAAGAAATGCCATCGCATACGTCTGCGAAAGCGAACTCTGGATTACATACGTATCGCTATACGACCCCGCACTCACATATTGCGGGTTGAGCGATAAAGAATAATTGCGCGTGCCGCTCTGCATAGTAAACCCACCCGCAATGCGCATCAAGAAGCGCATGTCGGCCCACGACTGCATAAACGGCGCCTGTAAATCGACACCAAAGCCGACCATCGGCGTTAGATTATAATGGTGCTCGCTCACCGTGAGATTACCCGAATATGTCAAATCGGTCAGCGCGAGCGCATTCGCCTGCGGGTTCTGGTAGCGAAAATTTCCCGTCGAACCCAAAAGATTCGTCGTGCCGGTGAACGCGCCTTCGAGCGACGCCGTAAGAGTAAACGGCACCCACGCGGGTAAAAACGGCACGCGCTCGAACGGTATTTCGCATTCGATGCGCAGCGCCGGCTCGGGCACAAAAGCGCCGGTCGCATCGTATAAGCTCGCGCCACTACCATAATAAATATTTTCATTCGGGCGCAGCATATTTTGCGTTGCCGTCGACTGCGCCATCGCGACTGCGTTCGAGTCGGGCTGTGAAAAACGATTCCCCAGACTCACAGTAAAAAGTATCGGCCGACGCGCTTGCGCCGCTGCGAGCGCGTTACCCTGCTCGTCGGTAAGCCCATGCGTCTTACCATCGGCAAGCGCTTGCGCAGAACCTTCGGTTCGCACCCGATCTTTAATCACAACCGCTTCAGTTTTTATGACCTTTTGCTTTTTCTTCGCGCGCGGCGCAGCATGCGTGGCGGTAGCCATCATGAGCAGTAGGATTATCCCCTGCGCAAAAAAATCGCCGCGTACCGTAGGCAGGCACCGACTCATGCGCACCTCGATACGCATAGCAACAATTGTCGCCTTGTACACACAGGTGACCCGATATTGCCGCGCGTGCATATTTTTTTAGACGTTTTATTAAAGCCGCGCGCGACAAGAGTTCTCATAAATGAATTCCCACCCGCACCAGAACTGCGGGGAGCACCGCAATAACGCTTTGCGTCGAACTGATGCCTTGCGCCTGCGTCGATTGCGCAAACGCGAGCGTGCCCCCGCCGACAAAACTCGTGTAACCGCTGTTCTCAAGATTCATAAAGAGCACCGTCGTCGTGAGCGCCGCTTCGGCAAACCAAAACGCCTGTGGTTGTTCGAAGCGCATGGTCGCACCCAAGACCGGCCCGATCGCAAAATTCGCCTGCGAGGTCATCTCGCCCTGCACGACGCGCGAGAGCGAAGCCGAAGCGCATGGCAGGTTTGAGCCGTCGGTACACAGCGCAGCGGCAAATTGGCTATAAACCGAAAGAGACTGTAACACGAGCCCTGCCTCGCCCTTCAAACTCACGTCGAAGCCATACCACGTCGCCACCTTTTTGCCGTAGGTTAATCCTACCGCAAGGTTATAGAAGCGCATGCTCGAACGAATTTCTGTCGCGTATTGCGCCGAGCCCGACTGCGCAACGAACCCCGATGCCGCGAGCGGGCATTGGTTATAGTTCACGCCGCCGCAGGTATTCGTCTCGGCGAGCTGCGTGCCGCCCAAGTAGTACGCCGACGTCTGCGGCAGAATGCCCGAAAGCGAAGCGAAGACGCCGAGGCGCGCGTCGCGATAAGCCCAATCGGATGTGAGGCGCAACTCGGGCAGACCGACAAAGAAATAGGCGTTGCCGCTCGTAATGTCGCTCGCCGACCAGTTGGAACTATAGCTCTGCGTGCCGGTATATCCGACAAGCGGCGCCGCGCCCGCATTGAACGCAAATTTCTGCATGTTGGCATTCAGCGTCGCGTTGAAGAACGCATTCGCCTGTAAGCCATAGCCCAACGAAATGTCGGTTTGCGCGGCCAGCGCGGTTGTTGCGAAAAACAACGCGGCAAGCGATAGTTTCGTTATGGCAGACCAAGACATGTTATTCTATTAGACGCAATTTTTGTAATAACTATTACGACCTTTTTGAGAGCGCTTCTCTATTATCGGCTTTTACAAGCTCAAAAAAAAGGCCGCTAATGCGGCCTTTTTTTTGATTGGGGTTGCGCGCGCGCAACCCGTTAGATTCCCACGATGCGTTCGCGCGGCAATACGTCTCGAAGTCGTTCACCGTCACGCTCGCGATCAGCGGATAGCCGATCGCACCGAATTCGACGCCGTCGGTACAACCAATCAAAACATCGAGGTCGGCCATGCTCGTCGTGTCGCTGTTCATCATGTTGATAACGGTCATTACCGATGTGCCGGTATTGATTTGGCTCATGACATTATAAGCCAAGTGCGCAGGACCAACGCCGGGAAAAGTACCACCGTTATAGGTTGTACCGTGCCATATTAACCGTACCATTGCCTCTTGCGCACCGATCGAAGGCGCCGTACTCGCGTAGTTGACTGCCGCAGTCAACGGCGCTTTCTCTTGATTCGAAAGCACGCTCGCGAGGTTATCGGCGCCGTTTGAGAGGCTGATTAACACCACGCTACCGTTGCTCGCTGTCGCCACGGTTGCCGATGCGCCGTCGCCGTGAGCACCAGTGACAATCACGTCGGGATTAGCAGGGCAGCCAGAACCGGCAACCGTCACGTTAAAACTGGTAACGACCCCAGCTGTCACTGTCGCCGTCGCTGTCGGGTTCACCGTACAACCAGTGACCGTTACGGTCGCTGCGACATAACCGCAACCGCCATAGTCGACGATTAGATTAGCACCCGTTGGAATTGCACCGGCTGCAGTGACAAGCGCATGACCGCGCGCGTTGCCACCGATTGTCACAGTCTGGCCAACCATATAGTCGGCACCACCCGTGATCACACCCAAGGCTGTAATCGGACCGGGACTAACGGCAGCGGTAATCACAACTGTAGCGCCGGTACCGCCCGAACCTTGAATCGGGCAAGTCTGACCGGTGGTGTAATTCTTACCACCGTAGAGGCCAGAGAGTGTGGCAATTGGACCTGCAACATACGCTGTCGCCGCTGCAGTTCCACCTGAGAACGTCACTGCTGGGTTAGTCGTACAACCTGAACCCGGTGTGTTGATATCAACCGATGTCAAACCGCTGATGGTCGCAGTGACTGCTGGCGAAGTACCGGCACAACCAGTAAACGACACCACTGGCGCCGCTCCATAGCCCGAACCGTTATCGGTGATAAAAATCGATTTGAGATCGGCGTCGGTATTAGCCCCTGATGGAGCGCCATGGCTCGTCGTCGGCATGAAAATACCCCCAATCGTACCTGTACCTGTCACTGTCGGCGTCACAGTCGTTGCTAAGTTTGTCACCGCAGTGCAGTCACCCGCAGTAAATGGATAGATAAAATCGGTGAGCATGCCCGTACCAACGTTAGCTGTCGTTGTCGGGTTGGTTGCACAACCTGCACCAAAGCTGAGCGTCGGCGTGACAGCGTATGCAGAGCCAACTGTCTGCTGCAACGAACCCATAAGTGCGTTCATGACCGCTGTGCCCACACCCGAAGATGCGGCGGGTTCTGATGAAAAGAGCGTGATACCGTTACCGATAACCGCAGCCGCAGTGGTATTGATCGCTGCACCACCCGGTGTCGCAGCAACCTGGAAAGTCGTCGCAGTTGGCGCGACAACAAAATACAATTGACCCATGTTGAGTCCCGTAGCGATTGTTGCGGTAGAAGGTGTCGGTAACGAAGTTGGGCCAAAAACTACCTGCCGGCCCGCAGTCAAACCGTGCGCCGCCGCAGTTGTTACCACGCCGGGCGAGCCCAGAGAAATAGCGTTCACTACGTTATTGGTCGGCGCAGTTTTTGTCGCATACGGTGCCATGAGTTTTGCCACCAAGTCTTGATCCATTCCCGCGAGGGTATAGAGCGGGGTCTCAATCGCCGGGCTCAACTGTTGCATGAGCGCCACGAGCTTATGCACTTGACCCACGGGTAGGTTATTCATGAAGTTCAAGAGGTCGGTCGTCGAAGTGTTGTTTTTCGGGTCGATCACGCCGTTCATGAGCGCGACAACGTTACTTGAACGAGTTACTTTGTTGATGAGATCGCCCAATTTCTGCGCGTTGTTAATGCCGTTCAAGATGTATGCCAACTGGTTCATCGCTGCCGTATCGCTCGCACCGGTGATATAGTTCACCATATTGACCATTTTACCCTTACCGATGTTGGTCAGCGGGTTCGTACCGGTATTCTGTACCAGACCGCGCGTAGTACCGCATGAGCCTACGACAGCGGTTGCACCGCCACCCGCGCCACCACTGACGGGAGTCAACGTAATTGTCGGTGCTCCACCACTATAGTTATGCGTGCCGGGATCGGTAATATAGACGTTCGTTAAAGCGCCACCCGCGCTGACGGTTGCCACGCCCACAGGACAGTCGGTTCCGGGCGTACAAGCTGTTGGCAAACCGCCGGTGAATGTCACAATCGGCGCCGCAGCATACAAGGACCCGGGGATAATACCCGAAGTCGAGGTAACGCCGTTCAATTGGTTCCAGCAGTTGGTACCGTTAATCATCGTCATGAGGCTACCGAGCTTACCCGCACCTTGGTTCATAGGCCCCGCCGAACCGGTCGCGGTTTGGCCGATCGACATCTGGATCATGACTTTGGCGACTTTAACGACAGAGGTCTTATTAAGCAAAAAGGCAAGATCATAAGGGTACGTCGCTGCTGCCGAGTAATCGATCACTTTCACGAGACGCATACCTGCCCCGGTGTATGTCGAAGTGTTCGCAAGTGCACCCGTACAGGTACCGCATGTTGCGCTATTGGGGTCTTCGACTTGCGTCGAATTTAAGCTATTAAATGTCGTAGCACCGTTACCTGAAGAAGCTACGTGGTTAATGAGTGCCGCTACTTTGTTGGGGTCGGTGCCGTTAATCATACCGATGAGGTTTTGCTGGTTTACGACATTTTGTAATACATAGACCATCGTATTCACCGACTGGTTTCGCATACCCCACACGAAACCGTTACCCGCCGTGGCGCTTGCGCCTACATCACAGGTGCCCGCAGTCAAGTACGTTGAAGTTGCCGAGTCGCTGCAGCCCAAACCCAAAGTACCGTCAAAGATGCCGTTGATAATCGTCGAAAGGTTACCCGTAATAGTTACGCCATAAATAAGGTCGATAATTTTATCAGTGTTTGTCACCCCGTTAATCATCTGTGTGACCTTAATCGGACCGCCAATTTGCGGATTCAGACCCGAGAGTAACTGCACCATCTTATTCAAATATGTACCCGACGTTGCCGCCGGTGCTTGCGTACCGGTATTGTTCCAGATGCGTTCACCATTGACGACTTCGACGAGGCGCGGCACGTTGGTGGTCGCAATATTTTCGACCATCTCGGCCATAACGTTGACCGGCAACGTATTAAAGTAAATGCCGGTTATGGCTGAACCGTTCATTACCATCGTATATTGCGCTGCAGGAATAACTCCACAGCCCGCATCAGTGACCGTCGTTGGCATCACAGAACAGTTACCTGTGTTCGTCATTGTTATATAGTTATACGAATTTGGGGCGGGTACGGTTGAGACAAACCCTGTTGCCGTTGGAACAGTCACACACGTACCGCCACTAATCGTCAGCACACCTGTACAGCCTGGAGCGGCGACTGTGTAGCCGGTAGGCGACATCTGGTTGAGCATCTGTACGAGGTCAGTATTGTTAACGCCGTCTTGAATTAAGACAACAAGCTTGTCGATGTTACTCACCGTATCGATAAGTTCGAGCATCTGGAAATAATTCGCGGGAGTAATGCCGTTAATCATATTCACGAGACGCACCATACCGCTATCGTTGGTCGGGTCGCTGAGCGTCAATGCAAAGGTGCCGTTGGTGCAACCAGCCCCCGGGTTTGCCACCGTCGCACCGACGATAGTGCCCGCAGAGAGCGTAATATTCATTGTAGGCTGCGTTGTACAGCCCGCGAACACGTTGGTCACCGTTAAATTCGGGTGGTAACCGCTACCAGCAGTAATGGCGGTAAAACTCGACGCCACGTTACTGGCGATAACGACGCTAATCGCTCCGCCAGAACCTGCCGTTGAATACGGTGCTGCCTTTGCCGGCGAACCCCATGTCTGCGCGCCGCCATGCCAGTTGTTCGGCGCAAGCGTACCTTGAATCGCTGTATAAGAAGTTGCGTTTTCGATTTCATTAATGAGCGTGCCCATGCGCGTGGCACCTGTGACCGATACGTTATTAATCATGCTCACAAGAGTTGCGAGCGTGGTCACGTTGTTGATGGTGTAGCCCATTTTTGTGCAGTCCACTACCGTATCGATAATCACCGCCATTTTGGCTGTCACGTTCACAGCGGTAACGCCTTGAATTACGGTTACCATATTGGCAATATTTGTTACAGTCTGCAAAGTATCGACGAGCTTATCAGCCCACGGCACACCAGCAGCGGTATTATACATCATAAGCGGGGCAAGCTTCGCCGTAATATCGCCCCCCACACCACCGGCAAGCCCCTGCAAGAGCGGGCAAAGCTTCAACGCGCACGTCGGCACGGTCGGCTCGACATGCGCGACAATTTTTGCGAGTCGACCGACGAGCATCACGTCGTTCGCGCCGCCGAGATTACGCTGCACGTTAAAACCCGCCGGGCCAAACATATAGACCATTTTTTGATTCACTTCGACTGCAGAGAGGGTATTGACAATATTCGCAACGTTCATAATCGTATCTTGATCGGTGGGCGTCGAACCGCCCGGAGCCGGTAAGTGGTTCGAGATATTTGTCTGCATCTGTGTATCGACTTGCTTCAGCAGGTTAAGAGTAACTAATGAGCCTAACCCATACATACCGCCCGGCCCTGTTTGGCCTGCAGTGCCGGCAATAAAGTCGTTACCGATAAGGTCGATGAGCTTTGAAGTCGAAGTCACAGCGTTAATGAGCTGTACCATGTTCGAGACGCCCACGCCATAAGCGAGCAGGTTGAGGCTATCTTGCCCCACGCCCGCATAGAGCTGGTCGGTCTTTTGTTGGCCGATGAGACCCACCCATTGGTTGTACGACGGCGCTGGCTTACCGGCGTCGGACTCCATATTTTGCTGAAATTGCGTCTTGTTGTTGCCTGCGCAATTTAACGCAAACACGGCGGCGGCAAATATGCCTAAAACCACCTTAATATGTTTTCTTACCTGGCTCATTGTTGTCTCCTGCGGTTGCCCTGCATTTGGGTTAGACGAACTACAGCTTCAACACACGACATTCTTTCAAAGCGCGTGCATGCCACAGGCACGTCTTACCCCACAGTAGTATATATGTCTTTCGGCAGAATTTAGTGCCAAAAAAAGTAAACAAGTGTTAAGCGTTTATGCGGAGCAGTATGCGCGGCGCGTATGGGGCGGTGCGTTAATTGAGAAATGTAATAACTATTACAAATTTCGTGACCGAAGTGGTGTGGCTGCGGACGCCAGGAGCAGGTAAATTCCACATCGTACGCAGTTGCCAATTAAATGCCCATTTTTTTCCAAAATTCATAATGTGGGATGCCGCCATCGGTGACTGGGCGGGAACTGCTGTGCGCAACTTTTTTCGGCGCACGGCGCACTAATTTGCCAAAATCAGCCTGCAAATCGCAGACGATTTACTATGCGAAACGCCGAAGAGAGCCCGCAGGGTCGCGGCCTCAGTGATTCGATTTTGGCAAATTTTCAAGCGAAACGCGCAACATGCGCCAAAAAAAGTTGCTGCGTTTATTTTGCTTCGTAGTTCCCGCCTAGTCACTGACCTCTCTTCTAAAATATTCATCTGTTTTTCTTTCCGTGTTCTCCTCTTTTGTACCGGTTGGGCACAACTGAGGAGGGCGTCCTTGAACTGACGTTACGCCGTCAGACACAGTTGAGAGGACGCTATCCTTTCCAAAACGTATGTCGCTGTTTATAGAAACAAGAGATGAAACCGTGATTTCGAGAAGATATTTTGTTTGTGATGCGGCGGCAAGTAAAGGGGAGCCCCCGCCGGGGGGGAGAACTGCAACCTTAAGATTAAGAGCCACGCAGGTAATCTACAAGATTTCTACAAGCGCAAGCTTTTCCGTTACTCCCTTATCTCTGGCAACTTTTCACGCAACAACTGCCCATAAAACTGCCACGACATATTTTGTCGCTTTATGACGACAACCGGCGGCGGTGAACCGTGCATTTCTGAAAGACGTATAAAGTCATGATCTTTTGTAACAATTATGCTGTCGGTTACTCGCGCATACTCCCATATCTTTTCATCGGATGCCGGTGCGGGCAGTACCGTGTTGTTAACATGCCGTACTTGAATATCTTGACTCTCCAAAACTTTAATCAAGCGCCAAGATAAATTGGCGTCTAACAAAATTTTCATGCCGAAATAAGTATCTTACTGTTGTTTTCTCTTGCTGCCGCAAATGAAATAGCTGCTCGTACTTTTTCTTCGGTGAGTTCGGGAAAGCTTTCTAAAATTTCAACAGTAGTATCACCGCTGGCTAACGCTTCTAAAATATCTCCGACCGTAATTCTCGTACCAGCAATGCAAGGCTTTCCAAAACGTACGTTACGATCTATAGAAACAAGAGATGAAGTCATGATTTCGAGAAGATATTTTGTTTGTGATGCGGCGGCAAGTAAAAGGGGGTAGCGGCTAAAGATTATGTAATAACTATTACTCGAATCGTGGCCTCCGCCTCGCCCGAAGACGCACATCGTGTGCGGCGCGAGTCACGGCCATCGTGGCCTCCGCCTCGCCCGAAGACGCACATCGTGTGCGGCGCGAGTCACGACCATCGTGGCCTCCGCTTTTCTACGATCGAGCGCAGGCCCTCTTGCGTGACCGGACTCGTCATATATTCCGCGAGCTTGGCCGCATCGCCCGCAGCCAACGCCGTAAAAAGCGTACGGTAAGGCTCGGTGCGCGCGCGCTTCATACCGGTTAAAACCTGCGTCGGGCTTTTCGCGAGTTTTTCGGCAAATTTTTGCGTCTCGGCAAGAAGTTCGGCGGGGGGATAAACTTTGTCCACAAGGCCGATTTCTAATGCATCGAGGGCTTTCAAAGATTTACCCCCGAAAAGAATGTCGCGCGTCTGCTGAACACCAATTAAATCTTGCATATAGCGCGCGACAAACGCAGGGAAGTTCATCCCCAAGAACGCTTCGGGAAAACCTAGGCGTGTACTTTCGCTACTCATGGTCGGCGTTCCGGCATCCTTGCCTCCGCCGACTCTACGCCCTCCATGGCCCATGAAACGCCAATCGGAGAATACGGCAAATACCGCACCGGCGCCCATCGCATGGCCGTTGAGGCAGGCGATGATTGGTTTATTAAAAAAGAAATAGTACAGCGCTGTCTCGTTGACAAGCTGCGTGATCGAATGGTTGTATTCGTACGATTTGCCCAAAAAAAGCGCCGGGTCGAAACCGTTGGAGAAGTAGCCCGTGTCGTTGCCGATGAAGACGACGACGCGCACGGCATCGTCGTTCTCGAATTTTTTGAGCGTGTCGCGAAAGGCTTCGAAGCTGTCGGTGGTGAGGGTGTTTGCCGCGTTGTGGTTAATTTTTATGCGCGCGACGCGGTTTTGTACGGTAATCTCTAACGGCATGTAGTGTCATAGTTATTACATTGCATAGAACGCCACGCATTATTTTTCCCTACCACGGCAAATTTGGTAATTTTTTTCCATCTCGGTGAGAAAAAAATGGCATTTTCTGGTATTTAATATATAGGGGGGATTATGAAAGGAAAAATGATAACAAGCGTGAGCTTACCTGAGGCCGAGACACGATTATGGCGCAATCACCGTAGGGAGATTTTGCGCTTTGGCGAGCGTTACTTGCGGATACAAATGCGAAAGCAGGTTCGGCGCGAAGTAACTCGCCAATACAATCGAACTAACGGAAAGTGTGTAATAACTACCACACGATTCGCAACGGCGGAGTACGATACATTTCATTATGTAGCCGCTTGCTTGCGCGTGAGCGTATCATCCCTCATCTACGGCCTCATCAAACTCTGGCAAAAACCCTCGCGCCGCGCAATTTGCCGATTCTTCACGACTAACTATTCGCTTGCTATCCCGAAATGGGACCCCGAAGCGGGATTAATGGACGAAGTTCTTACTTTTTTCAATCCCACACACTGGGATCTCTACAATTCTAACGCATAATACTAAAACTTCTCGTACTCCCCTGCGGTAATCGAATGCTCGCTGTTGCTCTTCTTCTCAGGAGCCGCGCGCGAAATATTTTTCGACTGTGCGGCAATTTTTTTCACGGTATGTGCCGCCGAATAGTTTTGGTGCATATTTTCGCCTTCGCCGCCGAAGCGAAAAAATTTCAGATTTTCGAGCAGCGTCGCGGTTTGCGAACTCATCTCTTCGGCGGTCGCGGCGAGTTCTTCGGCAGCCGACGCGGTCTGTTCGGTTGTTTGGTTGAGGCGCGACATGCTTTCGCTGATTTGTTTCGCCGCATGATCTTGTTCTTCAGAGGCGCTACGAATCGCGACAACTTTTTTCGCTGTGTTTTGCATACTTTCGATAATAAGATTCAGCGATGTCGCGGAGCTCTCAGAGATCGCTGAGCTTTCTTTCAGCAAGACTTGAATTTGTTTTGCCGCTTGCCCGCTCGTATCGGCGAGTTTGCCGACTTCGGTAGCAACGACGGCAAAGCCGCGGCCGTGCTCGCCCGCGCGCGCCGCTTCGATGGTTGCGTTGAGCGCAAGCAAGTTTGTTTGCGACGCGATTTCTTGCACGATCTGAATACGTTCTGAAATAACTTTCATCGAGTCGACGGCGCGCAAAACGTTTTCGGCGCCGATCTCGGTATTCTTCATCGCGTTGTTTGCGGTCTTATCGGTC
>JAFEGD010000130.1 GCA_018240245.1 Spirochaetota bacterium
AGAAATATTTTTTTTGATTCAACTTATCGACCTCGATATTTTGGGCCCGCTCGCGACGTTCCAGAGCCAATTCAGCGAAGACGCTTCGCTTCTCAAAGACCGTCTGTCGCCCGTGGTCATTCGCCGCCGTAAAATCGACGTAGGCGGTTTTACCAAACGCTTTGCCAAAACTGTCAAGATCGATCTTGCGCGCGACGAGCGCGAGTTTTACGAGCGCACAACCGAATACGTGAAGACCGAATTTAATCGCGCCTTATCGCGCGGCGAAAATCTGAAAACCTTTATCATGATTGTTTTTCAAAAGCTACTCGATTCGTCGCCGTATGCGCTGCTACGCGCGCTCGAGGGCCGTCGCGCGCGCCTCGAGGGTCTCTATTTTCGCGTGATGCACGAAATCAACGAAAGCGAAGACGTGCGCGAGGCGGTGCGCGAATACCAAGAAGAAGAGGGCTTTGAAGAAAGCGAGCTTTTGAACCCTCAAGAAATTCGCGCCGAGATTCAGACGCTCACACATCTTGCGAAACTCGGCAAACAGATCACGAGCGATAGTAAGCTCAAGTCGTTACAGAAGACGCTGAAGTCGATGCGCGGCATGGGGCACCAGAAATTTGTTATTTTTACGCAGTTCAAATCGACGCTCGAATACCTCGTGCAAAATCTTGCGGGGTATAAAGTCGTGGGTTTTCATGGCGGATTGAATTTCGAGCAAAAAGAAGACGCCGTGCGCAAATTTTTTGCCGAAGCCGAAATTTTGATTTGCACCGAAGCGGGGGGCGAGGGTCGAAATCTCCAGATCGCGGCGTGCCTCATTAACTACGATCTGCCGTGGAGCCCGTTGAAGCTCGAACAGCGCATCGGGCGTATCCACCGTTTCGGGCAGACGCGCGACGTGCACATTGTGAATTTCGCCTGCCGCGACACCGTCGCCGAGCGCGTCGTCGAAGTGCTTGAAGAAAAAATTCGTATTTTTGAAAATGCGCTCGGCCCTTCGGATACGCTGCTCGGGGTTTTCGAGAGCGAATACAAATTCGGCCGTAGCCTCATGTCGTTCTTGAGCGCCAAGAAAACGCGGCGCGAGCACAACGAAGAGCTCGAACGCAGTCTTTTTCTTGCGAAAGAAAATTTGCGTAACGTCGATCGCCTAATTTCGACCGAGCACATGAATTTTAATTTGGGTGCGTTCAAGCTCGCGCACGCGGGCGAAGAAAGCCGTACAAGCGGCGAAGCGTTGCGTGCGCTTGTGCGCGACTATGCACAAGAGCGGTTAATCCGCTTTGCTGAAAAAAATAATCATATTGAAATCGCCAGCGAAACAGGCACGGGGAGCCAAAGCGTGCGGCTGGGTACGTTCGATCACGAATCGGCGACCCAGCGCGTCGATCTCGAATTTTTTGCGTTCGGTCACGAACTCATCGATCGCTTTGCGGCCGATATCGTCGCGACGAGTGAAGCGTTGCCGATCGTACGCTGCGATGCGGCGTTTAACGGCATGGTATTTTTCTTTGCGATGGCGCTCGAACTCGATAAAAAGTATCGCCGTATGTACCGTGTGTTTATCCCGAAGCAAGAGAGCGACGCACAGCACGAAACGATTGCACTCGAACGAGTCGCGAAGCAGCAGGGCTGGCAAGCCACCGAACTCGATGCCGATTATTTGCACGCGGTTGCTGGGCAGGCCGCAACACGGTTAGAACCAGAGATTCTGAAAGACATCCGCCAGATTATGGCGAAAGTACGACCGTACGAGAGTTATTGGCATAACCGCATTGTCGATGCGGCGGCGCACCGCAAGGCACACTTCGAAGAAAAACTCGAATTGCAGCGCAGCAAAGTCAAATGGTACGGCGATAAATTTGTGCCGTCGGTTTCGAAGCTCGCGAGCGAGAAGCGCCGCAGCGAGCTTGCCGCATACGAGCGTTTGCAAAAAAGTCAGTTGCGTGTGCAGGCTAAAGTCGAGTTGAACGTAAAGAAGGTGTGTGTTTTTTCGAGCGCGAGCTGACGACTATCAAAATAGCAGTCGCGGCGACTCGCATTTCAAAAAAGACCGAAAGATGCCAACGCAAAAAAAACACGCGCGTCGCGTCGGCGATGCGCAGAGCGGCGACAAAATCGTCGTGCTCGATTTTGGCTCGCAGTATACGCAGCTCATTGCCCGCCGTTTACGCGAACTCAGATTCTACGCAGAGATTCATCCGCACCATCTGTCGCTTACCGAAATTAAAAAACTAAACCCTGCTGGAATTATTTTGTCGGGTGGCCCCGCATCGGTGTACGAAAAAGGCGCGCCGAGTGTCGATAAAAACATTTTTTCTCTCGGTGTGCCGATCTTAGGTATTTGCTACGGCTTGCAGCTTATTTGCCATCTCTTGGGCGGCAAGGTTGCGGCGTCGGCCGAACGCGAATATGGTCGTGCGACGTTGCGTGCGCGCAAGGCGTCGACTCTTCTCAAAGGCATTAAGGCAGGTAGCGCTGGCTCTACGACCGCAAAGTCGCCTAACCAAGTGTGGATGTCCCACGGCGATAAGATTATTAAACTACCGAAAAATTTTTCCGTGATTGCTGTAACAGAAAATTCCCCCGCAGCGGCGTTCGCCGACGAGAAAGCGCGCATCTTTGGTGTGCAGTTTCACCCCGAAGTGCAACATTCGACGCAAGGCAAAACGATTCTCAAGAATTTTGCGGGCGCAATTTGTGGGGTAAAACCCACGTGGACGATGAGCCGTTTCGTCGAAGAAAAAATGGCGGCGATTCGCGAGCAAGTAAAGCACGAGCGCGTGCTCTTGGGGCTCTCGGGCGGCGTCGATTCGACGGTGACGGCGAAATTGTTGCACGACGCAATCGGCGATCAACTCACTTGCGTCTATGTCGACACGGGTCTCATGCGCAAGGGCGAAACCGAAGCCGTGCGCAATCGCTTCAAAAAAGAATTCGGCATCAAGCTGCACGTTGTCGACGCCGAAGAACGTTTTTTAACGGCGCTTGCGGGCGTCGACGACCCCGAGAAAAAACGCAAAATTATCGGCAAGCTCTTTCTCGACGAATTTTCGGCAAAGGCGAAAGACTTGGGGCACCACGAATTTTTAGCGCAGGGCACGCTCTACACCGACGTCATTGAAAGCGTTTCGGTAAAAGGCCCGTCGCAGACAATTAAGTCGCACCACAACCGTGTGCAGGGAGTACTCGATCTTATTCAAGCGGGCCGTGTGATCGAACCGCTGAGCGAACTCTTCAAAGACGAAGTACGCCGTCTGGGGCTTGCTCTGAAAATTCACCGCGATCTTTTATACCGGCACCCGTTTCCGGGGCCGGGGCTCGCGATTCGTATTTTGACCGCAGTGACAAAAGAAAATTTAACAACGCTGCGCGAGGCCGACGCGATATTGCTCGACGAACTCAAATCGTCGCGCTGGTACGAAAAAATCTGGCAAGCGGGAGCGATCTTTTTGCCGGTGCGCTCGGTCGGTGTCATGGGCGACAATCGAACTTACGAGAACGTCATCGCGCTGAGGCTCGTCACCAGCGAAGACGGCATGACCGCCGATTTCGCGCACCTGCCGTACGAGGTACTTGCAAAAATTGCTTCCCGTATCATTAACGAAGTGCGCGGTGTAAATCGCGTTGTCTATGATGTCTCTTCAAAACCCCCCGCCACGATCGAGTGGGAGTAATTTCGCGCCTGTCGGTGTGAAATTATTTCTCGTTGGTCTGCTACTAACCAGTTGCGTTTTTGCCGTCGATTCCGATTGGAGCAGAGATCGAAAAAAAGCACCGAGCGCGAACGAAAAAAATACCGGCGGCGCAGACCGCCTTGGTAAACCCCTCGATGAAATGTGGCGCATCGTGTTTCGTAATTCGAAAGGGCAAGACGTCGTACTCGATTGCGAAGTCGCGCGTAGCGACAAAGATAAAGAACGCGGGCTGATGTTTCGTAAGTCGCTTCCCAAAAATCGGGGGATGATCTTCGTTTACAAGAAACCCGAAGAAATGAACTTTTGGATGCAGAACACGATTATACCGCTGAGCATTGCGTATATTCACGAACGGCTTTTCGTTTCGAGCCTACACGATATGAAACCGTTTTCGCTCGACATCGTCGGCTCAGAGACGGCAGTGCTCTATGCGATCGAAGCGAACCAAGGTTGGTTCAAGAGTAATGCGATCTTGTCCGGTAATCGGCTCACGATTTATACGAATCCCGGCGATTATAAAATCGAGCGAAAAAATAAATACCGCAAAGTAATCCCCTGATATGGACGCCTCGTCGCTTTATCAAAAAAAACTTGTTTCCAAAGAGCAATACCGCGCGCTTTGCGTCGGCCAATACGGTTCGAGTTATTTTCGCGATAAGCGCAGCCAAGAAGAATCGTTGCGCGAACTCTTGATGCTCGCCGAGACGGCGGGTGTTAAAACGATGCACGAACTTTTTTTGCATCATGCGGAGATTCATCCGGCGATATTTTTCACATCGGGGCAAATCGAGCGCATTCGCAAAGTTCTCCATGAACTGAATCTTAATCTTGTCTTCGTCGACGCGCAACTCAAACCCAATCAACTGCGCAATCTCGAAGAAGAACTGGAAACGCGCGTTTTGGGGCGCATCGAAATTATTCTCGATATTTTTGCAATGCGCGCCAAAACACGCGAGGCGATCTTACAAGTCGAGCTCGCGCAACTCATGTACATTCTGCCGCGCCTCAAGGGTTTGGGCGGCGTACTCTCGCGCCAAGGTGCGACCGGCGCGCCCGGCATCGGTACCCGTGGCCCTGGCGAGACGATGCTTGAAACCGACCGCCGCTATATTCGCCGCCGCATTCAAAAAATTCGCGGCGAGCTCGAAGTCGTCGAACGCCACCGCGGCACCACACGGCAGGGGCGCGATTTGCTAACGTTTGCATTAGTGGGGTACACCAATGCGGGAAAAAGCAGCGTTCTCAATGCGCTGTCGTCGAGTTCGCAAAAAGTTTTTGCCGAAGATAAACTTTTTGCGACGCTCGATACATATTCGCGCAAAATTTATTTGGGCGAAGAGAATTTCAAACCGCGCTACGCTATTGTTACCGATACAGTGGGTTTTATCCGTAATTTACCGGCGGCGCTCGTTGCCGCTTTTCAGTCGACGCTTTCAGAAATTCGCCACGCCGATATTATTATCGAAGTACACGATGCGTCGTCGGCGCAGCTTAAAGACGAAATGGCGGTTGTCGCATCTGAAATCGAGCGATTGCACGCATCCGAAAAGCCGCGGATCTTATATTTTAATAAAGACGATCTTGTGTTTCCCGACGATCGTAA
>JAFEGD010000131.1 GCA_018240245.1 Spirochaetota bacterium
TTTAGTCGCGGTGATTCTCGTTTTTATTCTGAATCGCAGTCTTTTAAGCGTCATAGACGCAAATACGGTCGGTAGGACAATATTTAGCGCAACCACCTGCGCGGTATTGTCTCGGCCACCTTTAGGAGTGGTTATGAAGGGACAGAAAAAAGTAGTTATGGAGATTTCCCGCGATGTTTCGGGAACTCTGATTTTTGAGATTCGTGTCAAGGGGTCAAAGGACGTTTTGACTGTTGAAAAATATCGTTCATTAGCTATGCATGATGCTTTAGTCATGTGGGCTAACGCGAATTGCGGTTTGAATGAAAGCGCACGTATGGCGCTTTTGAGGAGTGCATAAGATGCAGATACGAAAATTCGGTGAAGGTTTTTCTTGTAATCTTTCCGGCGGTCAGAAAGAGGGTCGCGAAGATGCAAGTTACTTTTTCGAGCCGGAGATTTTGGCACATTTGATTGAGTCTAATAAGTTCGATCAAGGTGTTGTAAGAATACATCCGACTTTTGGTGTTTCTATTCTTGTTCAAAAGAGGAGAAATAAAGATGCGTGAAGATATTAAGGGATTATTGAAAATTTTGTTGGCAGCGGTGACAGGCTGGTTTGCCAACACGTTTCTTTCGTAGTCTCATAGGGTAGGCGAGTGATCGCCTGCCTTGTTGAGGTGGTGAGGGGTTTTTTTTGTGCGAGGTCGTAGAATTAGTTACTATCCGGGGCGCGTTGCGCGTCGTTGGCAGAATTGGGGGTCTTTTGTGAGAAGTTTTCGTCGGGGAAGCTTTAAGCGTCGTTTTCGCTACTATGGATATAGGGCGCGTCGTCGCGTTCGTTCAGGTTTTTCTTTTACGATGCGGCATAAAAGTATGCTGGCGGGTGCTGTGCTATTTTTTGCGGCTTTTATCTTCCTTCCGCGTTTCGCGGGTTGGTGGACAAAAACTTGGGTTAAATTGGGACTGCCCACCCCTAAAAAGTGAGGAAATGAATTATGATGCAATACGGTAGACTTGCGCTCGCGCAAGCGTTAACACAAGGTCAGTGGGAGAAGGATTTCGAGAACGAGTTTATCTCGAAACTTTATATACGCATAAAGGGTGCGGCTGGTACTGATGGCCCAACCGCTGCGGAGCTGAAAGCGATGATGATTCAAAGTCGTATTTTGGCGGGTGGTAAGCAAACCGAAATTCATGAGTTGTCATTCTTCGACGCTGCGGCGTTGAGTGATTTTTCAGGCGGTTTTGCGGGTTCGTTTCATCCTACGGACAAGTGGCCTGAGATTAATATCGTTTTACCGCTGGGTATTGATTTGAGCGGTGCGAATGCAGGCCATTTTGAATTGCGTTTGATTTTTCCTGCGACGATTGCGAATACGACTTTTTCTGTTTGGTCAATAAACGACGGTTCGCGTCCGAACTTATTTCGTTATCGTACGAAATCGAGTGCGGGGCAGTTTGCGTATGAAAAACCGCTAAAGCTTTACTCACGCGATGAGACAGATGGGACATCTGATATTAAAATCGGCTCCGACAAAATTAAGACAATCGATCACGATATGGGTCGAGTTGCTTTGCAAGAATGGGCGTCGCTTGAAGCGTCGTCTATTTTTGGGCAGCTTGTATCGCAAGAAGTGGCAGAACCGGTTGTCATTACTCCTTCTGCGTCTATGACGGTGGTTTCTGTTGAAGCCCTTTAGATTATTGGTAGTTTTTATGTCTCTATCTGGATTGCAAAGCGGTGATGTTGCATATCATACAGATTTAGAGCGTAAAAATTTAATTGCTGCGGTTGATGAATACAACGATGCACTAGAAAAAATGGGTGTATCTGATAGATCGTGGAATAGCGATTGGGGGAATTTTGCGGGTGGTCGTTTACAAGGTCAAAAATTTAATCAAGAAGATTATGACAAGTTTACGGGATTGACGAATGAGCGTAAGTTCGGTGTAGATGAAAATAGCTTAAGGGATTTTCGAAGGAATTATGCAAGTCGTTGGAATGACTTAGCGGGCATGGTCGGTGAGGAAGAAAAGCGTTTATATGAAGAAAATAAGAAGCGTGAAGAGCGTAACAAATTGTTTAATGATGCGTTAAAATGGGGCATGATTGGATTTGGCGGCCTTCTGACCGGAGGTCTTGGAGTTCCGGCTTTGGCTTCTTTGGGGACAGTAGGTGCAGTTGCTGGCACGGCTTTGTCTTCTGCTGCGGGCGCATGGGCATTGAAAACGGGATATGATTTTTATAATGCGGCGACTGCAGAGATATCGAAAGATGCTCCGTCATTTAATAGGGATGAGGCTAATTATGCGCGCCGTTTAATGGATTCAGTGGCGGAAGAAAAATCAGTGTTAGACTCTGCAAACTCGTTTGCTGGCGTCGGTGTTGGCAAGGGTTCCGGCGGTTCTGTGTCAGTCGATACACCATCGGCATTATTGAATTTAACTTATTCTCGATTAAGTGAAGGAATGATTTAGGGGGATTTTATGGACTTAGGAAGTGTTGTAAATAGCGTAGCTGGTTACGCAAATCAAGCGCAAGCGTTTGTGGGTGGGGGCGTTGCTGCGTCTCCTTCGGCGACACCTGCGGCGGCTCCAGAGGCTCAAAAGGGCTGGGCATTGGATAGTATGGCATCAAAGGGAGCTTTGGGTTTTGTTGCGTTGTATTTCGTTTTGCGTTTTACGGGGCTTTTGCCGCGTTGGGCTAAGATTATATGATTAGAAAACTTTTGGTGGCATTGCTGCGTTTTGCGCATAGCGAAGCGTGGCTTTTGAAGTTGGCCGATTATCTCGATGGGCGTCAAGATTTTGTGGAGGTTGAGCCTCATGGCTTCAATTCTGCTGAGTGAAGTACCTGACCCAACTGATCTGCGCGACCTTATATCACGGGAGTGGGGCGAGTACCGTAGTTTTCGTAGTGATGCGCCTCCGGCAGATTTACGCTCCACTTCTTGGCATGACGAAGGAAATAATAGTCCTTCCCATCGTTCGGGTCGCGCTATTGATGTCGTTACTGATAGCTGGGCTGATCGGGGCTATTTATTTGAGTTTGGCCTTTGGCTTGCGCTTCGATATGAAAAAGAACAGTTAAATGTCATTTATTATAAACGTGCTCCTCAACCGCATTTGCATGTTGCTTTTTTCTCTGGGCGAGTTGGCAAGGCTGAAGCGTCGATTGGTTTTTGCTCTGACGGTACGTCAAAGTATAACTATTACTTTCCGCCGTATGCGAAGAGCGCTGCGGCGATTCTTTCGGAGATTATAGATTACGAAAAGACGTATACCGAAAATACTGCTCAGTGGGATAAAGCTAAATGGTTGCGGATTTTGAAAGGTTTGGAATCTCCACCGTGGCAAGGTGGTTTCTTTAATACTATAATTGGCTACCTAAAAAAATACTGGTGGGCGTTGCTAATTCCTATCGTGATTGCTGTGCCTTTGGTGATTTACTTTCGGTCGCGTGAGGAATAGTGGGCGCGCTGATTAGCACAGTTGTTTCTATAGGTGCTGCTATTGGCGGTTTCCTTTGGCGTAAGCGTGTTATCGTAAGCGCAGCGGCTTCCGGTGCGGCGGCGGGTTATGCGATGGGCAAAGACGCTACGGCGTCTGCTAAAGCAGAGGCGGAAGCTGATCGGCTGCGATTCGAGAAATGGAAAAAAATTGCGACAGCATTTATGTGGATAGCGATTTCATGTGCTTTTTTATTTTTTGCGATTTGGTTTTTGAAGAAAAAACCGGGTAGTAATAAAAAATCAGACTCGAAAGACTTTTATGCGGGCGCTCTCGGTCTTGACCCCGAGCAAGCAGCGAAAGTTTCTGAAAGTTTTTTGAAAGGGCAGTTGAGTGCGAAGAAGCACGAAGCACGATGGGGTAATCCGGGAGAAATATTAGGTTTGCGCCCAACAGGCGTACAGGCATTTTACGGCCGCAATGGCGGCGGGGGTAGTTATGACAGAACGAAGTGAGACTTTACGAGGTGTGCATTCCTTTAAGGGGCTTGGTTATGTAGAAATTTCGGGTCAGCTATATTTCGTTTGTGGAGTTAAAAATTTTGACTGTGGTGAGGGTTGCGGCGTTAGATATCTTGTAGAACAGATAGAACGGATTGCACTGACTCAAGAACGAAAAGCGTCTTATGTCGGTACGTGTAGAATTGTTGCGAGTGTGGCAGAATTTGTAGTTTCGGGGAAAGTGCTTTTGACGGGTGGTAATGTAAACGGGATTCCGTGTGGGTTAAGTGACGTTTTAGGTGGTGGGGGTTAACTATGTATGTTGTTTTATTTCCGCCGGGTTGCATTGTAAGTTCCGGAGGCATTTTTTTGGGCGCGATTGATGGTAAAGAAACTGTGCCGAGCGTTGGTTTCGTTTATTTTCCTGATATGTCTACGAGTTTCGACTGTTTTATTACTGCTCGTAAATGATTCTTCGAGCTCCGGCTTTTTGTTATCCTAAATTACCATTGTTTTTTTGGCCGGCAGGCACAGAGATTTCCGATCCTGCCGGTCCTAGTAAATATGTGCGGTATTTGTCTAATTATCGTAATTATTCTTCGGTTTCTGGCGATGGTCGGAATCTTCGTTTTTGTGAGCGTGTAGAAGCGGGCTGTGCGTTAGGTTCTGCGGGTTCTTTAGGTTTGGCTTATGATGGTTTTACTGGGAATGATTATGAGTTAAAATCAGAATGTAATTCATTTATTGGTTATAAAAAGCCCTCGGTGGTTTCTTTTATAATAAAGTTCAGGCTTGAATATGACACTTTCTATTCTCGTACGAATGCTTCGGTATATTCGGTTTCTCTTGATAGTGATTTTTTACTATATCCTTTTAAGGGTGAGCCACGTAGTTTGTATATGCGTGAGTTTTACTATCGTGGTCTTTTGAGAAATTTTGTGAGTTTTGGTTCATGGTGTCGGATTGGGTATCATGACGAACGTGTTTTTGTTGGTTCATTAGGACAATTGAAGTTTTATGTTTATTCCGAACGTTCTATGCGGATTTCGATTATTAACGTTGAAAGTTCTGTTAATAATCCATTGTTTTCAATTATAGGTAATGGAGAATCTTTTCCGGTGAAAGTTATTAGTGATTGGGAAAAGACAGAGATTGTATATTCTGAAGGAGGTATGGCGAATATGGGTGGTTCGTTATATACTAGTTTATTATTCGGTATTAATGCGAGTTATACTTATTATACTATTAAGTTTGATTTCGAGGTTCCTTATGACCTCTAACAGCACGCCCATGGGCATGCACGGCTGGTCAGAGACTCATGCCGCGCGTATCAAGTCGGGACGTGTATTGCGCTTTCGGTATTGCGATGTATTGCGAATAAAACACGCAGGCTTTGCGAATTGCGGGGGTGGTATGCGTAAAGCTATCACTAACTTTTCGAAGGCTTCTGGTCGTCGTTTTCGTTATGCGTATGAAACACGCCCGGAAGATTTCAAAGATTTTGTTAGTCTGACTTTTCCTCGTCAGTTTTTTGTGGGTTTAGACATTGATTCTGCGCGGCAGAAATTAAAAGAATTTATTCGCGATTATTTACAAACTGTGCGTAAGCTTTCGGGTATCTATTTGTGGGTTGTTGAGGAGCAGAGCGACGGGACGCCGCATCTACACATTTTGACATCGGGTAATGGCGAAGCTTTTGCACATATTTGGCGTCGTTTAATGATTGATCGTTTATTTGGTGAATGTCCGAAAGGTTTTTTTCAGTATGGTGCGCGTGTTGACGTTGTTAAAGATGATGTCTTACAAGGATATATGGCGAAAACTTGTGGCTATATGCTTAAGAGTGGTGGCGAAGATGCGGGTAGTCTTATGTTCGGTTGGCGTCGTTGGGGTCGTAATTATGCATCTATTCCGTGGAGCGTCGAAGGCGCCAGTGGCGAAGATTTGAATTTCGCTCCTTTTGCCGCCTCTCTTGGTCGTCGCAAAGGTTTCTTAATCTCTCAGCTGATCTGCGAAACGGGTGTGCTATTCGGTGTGCCTTTAGATGTTGATGAACCGATTGCCGAGACGATGCGCTCGCAGTACGAATGTAGTCTCGCTTCTGGCGGGCGTCTCTATCCTTTTTGAACAAGTCGCGCGGGTTATTTGTCTTGAGCTATGCGCGAAATAGCGTTTGTTATGTTTACATGAGCGATTAACCGGGGGGAATGGGGGTTCTCCCCCATGAGAGCGGCTTTGCCGCGTAGTCTTGGGGTTTGAAAGGGGGCTTTGCCCCCTTTTTTGTCGGGAGAATGAGGGGTGTAACCCCTCAAGGTGCGGTCGCCGTGTGCGCCCTTGGTTATAGGCGCATTCTGATTTACGCGGGGTGCGGGTGCGCTTCTATTGGTTATGCGTTTATTAGTTATCGCGTTAGCAATATTTTTTGTTAATTGTGTCGAAGTGCCTGTGCGTGTTAGCAATGCCGTTGCGGATGGCAAAGAAGGCGTTTGGGTGGTTGGTCATACAGTACGTGGTGGTCAGCGTTATTATTATTGTCGCGCGAATGCGCAAGGGCATGTTTCGTGCTCTGAATTCTTCTTGCCTCGGGGCTTGTAAGAATTAAAAAAGTTGTTGACAGCTTCTCATAATGTATCTTATGTCACATGTAATAACTATGACGTTTCTGCCAGCTTCGGGCACAACCACTCACAGCGAAACTTGGTTACGCCCGCCGCGCTTGCTTTTGTAGAGCGCCTTGTCTGCCTTTTCGAGGTATTTTTCGATCGTCAGATGCGGCGCTGCGTGGCAGATACCGACGCTAGTAGTTACTCCAATTTTACCCTGTGTGGTGTTAAAAGGCAAACTCGACAACGCTACCCGAATGCGCTCGGCGAGGACAATCGCATTTTCGCGCGTCACACCCGGAATAAATATGGCAAATTCTTCGCCACCGATGCGGCCGAAAATCTCGGTTTCGCGTAAGACGCCCTTAATGCGTAGCGCGGTTTCACGCAGCACCTCATCGCCCGTACTATGGCCGTGCTCGTCGTTGATTTTTTTGAAATGGTCGATATCCATGAGGAGCATTGCGTTAAAATCGCCGGCGACCGAGGCCGCGAGTCTCGCTTCGGCAAGGCGCATAAATCCGCGTCGGTTCAAGACTTGCGTTAAGACATCGGTATCCGCGACGTCGTGGAGCTTCTCGATCTCTTGCTCGACCGGGCGCAAGAAAAGATATTTTCCCGCGATATAGGCGAAGATAAAAGTTGCGACTAACGAAAGACCGAGTCCCAAAATCAATGCGACCGCATTACGGTTGGCTTCGCGATAGATGGCGCTTTCGAGAAAACGCAATGAGATAAACATCGCCACACGGTCTTCAGATTCGATGCGCTGAAAAGTGTAGACATGTCGAAAGCCGTCGACTTCGAGCACACGCGCAGGCATTATAATTTCTCCCGAATCTTTAATGTGTTTCCATACCTTCGTATTCGGGTAAGGCTTACCCATGAGCGAAGGCTCGTTCTCGACTTTTTGCGGATGCTGAAATAAGACAATCCCTTGCGCATCCATTGCGGTAATTTGCGATTGATCGGGGAGCGAGTATTCGGCAAAAACATCTTCGAGCCATTCGACGCTAATCGCCAAGTAAAGTACGAATGCCATCTTGCCTTCAAGCTTTATCGGCATCGCGGCGATAATCCCCGGCTTTTTGCTGACTTTACCGAACTGTAAGCCGCCAATCTGTGGCGTCTTAGTTTGCAAGACCAATTTGAACCAATCGCGATCGGCGACATTGGCTTTTTCGTGCATCGGCATGCCGCTACAGACGATATTTCCCTGCATATCGACAAGGCCGGCGTTGTCGTAGACGGGGTTGCTTTCGATGAAGCGACTGATGAACCGCGCACAGCGCTCGCCTTGGCTATGCACATCGGGCAATAGCGATAGTATGCGCAACGACTGCATCGTCTGCGCCACGAGTTCGTCTTGTTTTTCTGCGACATGTGCGATGAGCGACTTGGCGCGGTCGACGGCGTCGAGCTTTGCCTGTTGAAACGATTTCCACGTAATAAAGAGCGCCGAGGCGAGAATGGGGAGCACCGCAACAAAAATGACGGATGCGAGCAGTAGTTTGCGGCGTAAAAGAGAGTTCATAGCGGTCGGAGCACAACCAATTCGCGAAAGTCCCCTTCAACTACTTCTTGACGTGTGCGTTTCGATTTCGACAAAAGAGGATGTATAACTACGATAACTACCCTCGCCCCGCCGGATATTTTACTGCGGCAGACGGCGCACAATTGCCGTGGTTTGAATATGGCAATCCCCGTGCGCAAGAAACAATCTTTTTCTTGAACGGCTTAACCTGCAATCAGTTCAACATCGCAAAAGTCATTCGCGGCCTTGAAAATAAGTTTCGGGTCGTGACTTTCGATTACCGAGGCCAAGGCCTTGCGTGGCGCGAACGCTACCCGGTCGTTTCGGTAGATGCGGTCGTCGCCGACATCGAGGCATTCCACGCGCACTTGGGAAAAATTCCCGTACACCTTTTCGGTTATAGCATGGGCTGCCAGCTTGCCGTCGAATGGAACTTTCGCAATAATTCGCGGATCGAAAGCGTTGTCTTACTCATGGGAATCTACGGTAATATTTTTAATACATTTATGAATTTAGGTATTTTTGCGCCGATCGTAAATACGACAGTCGATCTCTTTCCCTTTCTGAAATCGTTTTATAAGATTGCGTGGCGATCGGCGCATAGCATGCCGTATGCGTTGCGCGTTGCATTAGGGCGCGGAGCGATGCTGAATCCCGATTTGGTCGCCGAAAGCGAATTACGCCCGTTTCTCGATCAGTTGCGCGAACTCGATTTTGAATATTTGCTCCGCATGTCGCATGCGATTCACCACCATACGAACGAAGGCCAATTTCATAAAATTGAAAAACCGTGCCTGAGTATCTCCGGCGAAAACGATCTCTTTGCATCGCCCACACATTCGGAGCGTGTCCATCAAGCGGTGGCAGCATCGTGGTATTTTGCAATCCCCCGAGGGACGCACAATGCGATACTCGAAAACGCGACAGATATCGTGGCATTTGTCGAAGATTTTTTCTCCGAAAAAATGCCGCGCTAGCTATTCTTGCTTTTTGTACGGCGAGGTTTGAAGCGCACGCGCCTGACGCTACGACGGCTGGCTTCGATAATTGTAAATTTCCCCAAGGGCGAATCGATCTCTTGGCCTCTGTCGGGTATGCGCCCGCAGAGGTGTAGTAAGTAGCCGCCGAGAGTTTCGTAGTGTTCTTTTTCGATATGCGTTGAAAAATATTTCATGAAATCGTCGATATCCATTGCGGCGTCGATTTCAAATATGCCCGGTTCAACGATTTGGAGATATTGCGCTTCGAGTTTTTGATCGTGGCTGAAAATATCTCCCACAAGCTCTTCGGCCAAATTCTCTTCTGTAACCATGCCGAGAATAAGACCGTACTCGTTGACGACAAATACCATCGGTAGATTCAGGCGGCGCATTTGGGCGTGCAACTCTTCGACGCTCAGCGAGTCGGGAAAAAATTGCGCCTCGCGCGCGATTTGCCTGACGCGACTGCTTCTCGGTACCGAGAGCATATCGCGTAAATCGGCGTAGCCGACGATATTCGCCGGAATATTATCGTAAACGGGATAGCGGGAGTAAGAGCTTTTTTCAATGAGTTCGGCGCATTCGGCGAGCGTCTGCCCGGCGCCTAACGACGAAATTTCATTCATCGGTGTCATGATTTCGCGAATCGTCGTGCGCGAATATGCGGCCAGCGACTCTGTGAGCGGCAAATGACTTTCGCCCGAATGATCGGATATAAAGCGAAAAACCTCTAAGCGCGCATCTTCTGAGGCGACGCCTTTGATTCGGCTGATGAATCGAGAGATTTTTAAGAATACATAGCTCATCGGTAAGAGCAGATAATAGAATATCCAAATAATATAATAACTGCGTTCGAGTAAAAGAATATTCTTACGGCGGCCGATGGCTTTGGGCAGCGCTTCGGATAACGTAAAAAATAAAATTAATTCGCAGACGAATGCCAGTATTTTGTAGCCGATGCCCTCTTCTACCGGCAGTAATGCATCGAGAGCCAATGTGCCGCAGACGACCGCCAAGCTATTGCCGGTGAGCAACATCGCTATAATATCGTTTTTGCTTAAATAAAGTTTCTCAAGCTTCGAGCGCTCGCCGCGAGCGACGCTCAACGGGTTCAGGGAAAAGAATGCGACTTCGGCTGCCGCGAAAAAAGCCGCAACAATGAGAGAGCCGATAAATATGAATACGCTTACCATACTATTGTCTTAAAATAAAGCTCTGGAGTTTGTAATCGTCGATGACAAATCCCGAAAAAGATAGCCCGAATACTTCAAACTCGTCGCCGCGCCGGGGAAAACCGTCCAAATGTTCGATAATATAGCCGCCGATTGTTTCGCTCTGGCGCGCAACGAATGCCGTGCGAAAAATTTCGTTGAAGCGATCTAACGGCATTTGCGCCGAAACGCGAAAGCGGCGGGTATCGAGGCGCTCAAGATATTCGTCGCGCGGCGCGGCAGAAAAACTCGATCCTAAAATATTATCGATAATCGCGCGAATAGTCACCATGCCGATAAACGCGCCCGCTTCGTCGACAACCGCGGCCAAATCGCGCCGCTCGCCGATGAGCATCGACAGCGCACCGCTCAACGGCATGCTCGCGGGTAAGTACGCGATGGGATAGATTTTTTGCTCCAATTTCTTTTTTTGAGATAAAAGTACTTGTACGAGGCCCCGCAGATAGATGACACCTTCGATATTGTGCGCATCGCGGCGATACATGACTGCAAAACTGTGTGCCGAGTTTGCGAACGAACGCCGATAACTCGCGAGCGAGCGACCTTTGGGAAGTAGCAAAAGCTGCGAACGCGGAATCATCGCCGAATAGAGCGTGTTATGATAAAACGCAATCGACCGCGAGAGCATGCGCATCTCTTCGTCGCGCACAAGACTGTGTTGCTCGGCGAAGCGCACCGCTTCGAGCAGTTCTTGCTCGCTCAGAGTATTGCGAACAGGTTTTAACGGTTTAACGACGATCGACGCTAATTTATCGACGGGCTTAGTAATGCGATTTGTGATACGAAACCAACCGCGCAACGGCAATTGACAAAACTTGACCCATGCATCTTTGAATACGAGCGCAATGATTTTGGGAACCACTTCGCCAAATGTCAAGACATAGAGAGTTATGACGATCGGCAGAATAATCGTGCGATGCGGAAA
>JAFEGD010000132.1 GCA_018240245.1 Spirochaetota bacterium
ATCTAAACCTTGACGCACCGAGCCGCCAAGATAATCGTAATTGATACCGTTGACGATAGCGCCGGCGATATTAAAGCCGTGGCGTTGCCCGTTACGTAAAAATGGCAATGTGGCGCGAAAGCGCGCGTCTTGATAGTTATAGATCGAGTTCGCATAGCCGATTGTCGTTGCGCCGGCGACTTCCCAGCGCGAACCGTTGATGCGCGCTTTGCCTGCGCTCAGCGTGACCCAATCGCGAAAATTTTCGCGACTGTATGCGCCGCCGACAGAATAGAGACGACCGAATAGACTTGGTTCGGTAACAGAAAGTCCGAATGAAGTATATCCCCCCGAACCGTTCGCGCCCGAATTAAACTTGGGCGTGTACTTGTCGCGCGTGATAACCGTCAGGTCGGTTTTTTTTGTCTCGATATTGTAGTGCTCGATGATGCGAGCAAATTTAATCGGATCTAAAAGTCGCACGTAACGCTCGGCGTCGTATAGACGATAGCGGGGTATCGTCTCGCCTTCGTTAAAAAAAAGTTCGTCGCGAATGACGTCTTTTTGCGTGACGAAGTGCACGTTATTGAGTAGCGGCGCAAAAAAATCGTCGTCGTGTAGCACTGTGCGGTTGATGATGAGAATTTTACCGACGATAATTTGTGTCTCGTCGTGATTGCGTGCCTCGCGTTCAGTCGCCGTCTCGCTCAAAATTTGCGGCAACACTTCGACAATTTCGCTCGGTAGCGTGTCGTCGTGGTGATCGAAGTGTGCGCAGGCGGCTAAAAAAAAAGTCGCCGCGCAGAGCGCAGCGCTGAGCCGCCGGTACATGGCGTTACGACAGTTTTTTGCCGAAGCCTGAGCGCTCGTTTTCAAAGCCGGGCGTCATCGGGAAAGTTATTTTGGCGATTGTTTTGTATTGGTAGTCGCTATAGATTGTAAAAAAGTGCGGGTCGATATTTTCTGATTTAAGCATCATCAGAATAAGCGCAATCCCCATACCGGCACCCTCTTGGTTATCTTGCATGTCCATATAGAGTTCGCCGATATTCTCGTACTTGATGCCGTCGCGAAATTTTTCGCGAATGCGCTCGTCTTCGCGTTTGGTGAGCGCGCTGTTGTTGACGACTTCGACCGTCAAACGGTGTGCATCGTATTCGAATTTGACATCGACATAGAGACCGCGGTCTTTCGCTTTCTGCGCATATTCGTTGATAAAGCGATCGGTCAACTTCTCACGAAATATCTCGAGCCCGCGTCGATAGTCGGATTCGTTTTCTAAATCAATTTTTACTTCGTCGAATAGAATGCGCTTGATATTCGCCTTGGCGCCGTTGACGGCAAGCTCTTTGATGCAGGTATAGAGCGTCGCCGTCAGGTCGAGCTTATTGTATTTGTTCAGCAGGCGTAGGATAATTAAATTGAGGTCTTTCTCGGTTTCAGGCAATAGCGCATACGCGCGTACTTTAATTGCCTGTTCTTTTTCGATGGCCGAGTCGATGCGTTCTGCGAGCGACAACATAGGGTAAAAGCTGAACTGTCGCTTGAAATAGCAAGTCGAATTACGCTTTACCCGCCGTCGAAGTCGCATAAATTGGCGTATGGCACACAAGAAAGGCGGCGGTTCGTCGAAAAACGGGCGCGATTCTAATTCACAGCGCCTTGGTCTCAAGGCATTCGGCGGCGAACATGTTAAAGCGGGTTCTATTTTAGTCCGCCAGCACGGCACAGTTTTTCACGCAGGTAGCAACGTTCTGCGCGGCCGCGACGATTCGCTTTTTACGACGATACCCGGTGTCGTAAAATTCGAGCGTTTAGACAAGCATCGGCAAAAAATTTCTGTATATCCGGTCGCGAAATAGATTTGCAGATAACAACAGGGGGATTACTCCCTCAAATCTAAAAAAGGCCCGGCCGGGCCTTTTTTATTACAATAGTAGCGGGCAATGCATTTACAAATCATTAACCGTTTGGTTAATTTACTGGAAGACAACACATAACATTGTTATAATGTGTGTAGCGAAATGATGCAACGGCTCAAAAGTAAATCCGGCAAATTGCCAGAAGCAAAAACGCGCGAGACAATATTGCTCGCGGCGATCGACGAATTTGCCACGAATGGTTTCGCTGGGGCGCGTACAGAAAATATCGCCAAAAATGCGCACGTCAATAAGGCGATGCTGCATTATTATTTTCACGACAAAGAAAATCTTTACGATGCGGTACTTGAAACGCTCTACGGTTCGTTGCAGGATATCGAAACTTTAATACAGCAGATTAGTGAAGCACCGCTTAATTCAGTTCAGTATGTGCATGTGTTCTTGCGGATTATCCTCGCGAAGCATGGCTCGCCGTCGAGCCGTGCTTTTCGGTCGATCTTGGCGTGGGAACTTGCCGCCGGACAAAATAATTTGAAGCGCGTCGCGCAGAAATATATGATACCGCGTATCGCGACGATGACAGAACTCATCAAACGTGGTATTGCGGCGGGCGAGCTCAATTGCGAGAACCCCACATTCGCCGTCTGGAGTCTCATATCGCAAGTTGCTTTTTATTATATGCACGAGCGAACCTACGAAGGCAGCTCGCTCTACGACGAACTCTATGGTAATATATCGCAAGAAAAATTATTGCAAATACTTTTAGAAAATTTTATTGCTGCGTACGCGGTTAATAAGAAAATTCATTGTGCCCTACCGGCAGACGTCGATCAAATGGCGGTAAAATTAGCGGAATTGCTGTCTCAGCCGTCTTTTGCGCAGCGCGCGGCACCATAACGCGCGCTTAACCGATAGAAATACGTTTCGGTATTACTGATGCGCGTTGATTTTTGGTATGCGCGCGCAAAGTACGCGGTGCCGCGCGCATGCGTTACATAGTTGCGGTGGCCACCGTCGTGGCCGAAGATTTTCGGCTTTACCGTCGGGAAAATCTGTCTTAACGCCGATAGCATCAGTTGTCCGACGTCGCCGCTCGCGTTTTCGAGAGGAGTGAGTTGCGGGCGATGGCGCATCACAAAATTCTGTACTAACGGGTGCGAACCGGCATACACGAAAATTTCTTTGAATGGTAAACGCTGTACTTGCGGGTTACCCAATAGATCGCAAACGAGACGGGTGCTGTTTTGTCTAATTGTATCTCGAAGTCCGTCAAAATGTTCTTGGCTTGCGAACCCTGCATCGATTGAAAATACGATCTGCGGGTAAATTTCGTGGCCAATCAATGCTGGAAACGCAGTATCCGCGCACCACACGCTGCGGCAATTCTTGAGCTTTGCGACGGCACTATCGAGCGACGGCCCTGCCATCACGAGCGCATCGGGGGCGACAAATGCGCCGAGCGCCATAATATCGGCATAGTCGGTTGCGCGAGGGGCGTTGAGGCGAAAATTAATCTGCCATAATCTCTCGAAATGGCGAATTGTTTTAAGCCGCACCGCCGCGCGAGCGAGAATTTGCCGCGTTGCATCGAGTACAGCATCGTGTAGAATGCCCCATTGCGGCGGTATAAAAATATCAAATTTATCGTCGCGCGTCATCGCGTTCACGAAATGTTCGAGCGCTGCGTCATCTGCAACCAACCGTGCATTGTTCGGTCGCGCAACCGAAAAAGATTCGGGCGCAATAAAAATAAAATGGCTCGGTTCGTTAAAGAGCGGAGCAAAGGTAGCGCTATACGGCGCGACGATAAGGCAGGTGTGGCCCGGCGGTGTGGCGGCGATTTTTTCGCTGAACAATGATAGGTCGCGCGCACCGGAACGATTCGTGTAGAATACGAGTAGATCATCGCCATGGCGCAACGTATAGCGCTCGTTCTGTATTTCGGCCAATACGATGGGGTATGCGCTCAACATTACTGCAACTGGACAGTAATTTCTTTTTCGGCGATTGGCGCTTTACCGCAGCGCAGAGCATACCGTACGCGAAAGGGTGGCAAGGCATAGTATCGCTCCGCCTTGCGCGCCACAAATTTTTTTTCGATTAGACTACCGAGCATCACGAGGCCGTAGACGTTGTTCTCGCGCAGCTCGAGATATTCGATCTCAAATTTTTCGGGTGCGTCGGCGACAACGGTGTCGCTACCGATTTCTTGCGGAAAATAATAATCACCATGCAGGCATTCGAAGGTGACTGCGTAACGCGCGTCGGCGTTAGCGAGCGCAAACGCCAGTCGATCGCCGCGAAAATAAATCGAATTCGCAAAATCGCGGATTGTCTTCGTACGCACCGATTTTTCCAGAGGATATGTAAGCGTTGCTGTAGCTGCCCGGCCAATGCACCCTGTTTCGTTGAAGTCGCGGCAGAATGTGAATATGTTGCGCTCTTTACAACCATAAGAGCATACGACTATCACGAGACAGGCAAAGAACGCTTTTAATCCCATGGGATGTACGTAAGTAGAAAGCCGCAGAGAGAAATCAACAATAAAAGCGATACGACGAGCCACGCGCGCACACGGGGGCCTAAGCGCGATGGGTCGTGCGGTTCTGAAAAATCGGCACGTTGCGGATAAGGGCGTAATATTTCTTGCGAGAGATAAATTTGCAAGAGCCAGAGCGCGAGTTTTGTCGAAAATGTTAATCCATAGAAGCCGTGCACGACTGACTTGCCCTTGAGCCCTGCGAGTGCTGCGCCCGAGAGAACAATAAACAAAAAACTAACATGCAAAATCTGCCAGCAGAGGCGGATTACCTCGGCGCGAAAATTATCGACGTATTGGTAGTCTTGGTATTTGCGATAGACGCGCTCGAAGACGACGAGCAAGAAAATAAAACAGCCAATATAAACGGCAACACTGAGAAAATGCGCCGCACGAAATATAGTGAGCGGCCAATTTTGCACTACTGGCCGCGCTGAATATTATTCTTCTCTGTAGTAGAGTTCGACAAGATTACCGCTCGGGTCAATCAGATGAATACTCTCGCCACCTTCGATTTCAAAAGGACCTTTTGCGATCTCGACGTGGTTTTCTTCGACTTCTTGGAGTGCTTCGGTAAAATCGTCGACATCGAGTAAAAATGAAAGTACCGGTACTTTTGCATATACTTCTAAAGCGGTGTCGAGTTTTAAGTGCAGATTATCGAAAGCGATGAGCGCCGTAGTATTAGATTCTTCGACAACTTCAAAATCTAAAAATTGCGTATAGAATTCGACTGCTTTTTGCAGGCTTTTTGCCGGCATATTTATGTGGCTGAGTGTTTCAATAATGACCATGTACTTGGCAGAAAACATGAGAAAAACAGGGCTTCAAGTGTTTTTTGGGGTGCTCCCACCACCGGGGATGCGGGCGCGATTTGGGGGCATTTTTAACGCGCGAACGGGAATTTCTGTAATCACAGGGAGGTCGCAAGTGGTTTTTTTCACGACTTGTGAGAAAAATCCGCCATTCTCTGGTATTTAATATATAGAGGGGCCTCATGAAAGCAATTTCACCGTTCAAAAATCTGAAAACATCCG
>JAFEGD010000133.1 GCA_018240245.1 Spirochaetota bacterium
GACAGTTTTCTAGGCAGAACAACAAGCGAAGCGCGCGATAAGATGCCCGATAAATTTTTTCTATCCGCAGCGGGCATAACCGACCCCGAAGCCGAGCTCGATGCGACGCTCATGGCTCTCCTCACCGATATCGAATCCGCAGAACCCGCGCGCTGCCGTTTTCCGGCGCGTGAAATTTTTTTAGCGCAGGCACTTGCTTTCGATACCGCGCGTCTACCGCCAGTCAAATGCCCCAAATACGACGATTGGGTGAAGCACATGGCTGCCGACGGCGTGAGCATCGTGTTCGCGAGTTTCTTTATGGGTAACCCCTCTTCGATGTTCGGGCACACGTTCTTGCGCTTTCATAATACCCACGGCAACGCTCTTCTCGACGCCGCGTTTAATTATGCGGCGAATACGGGAGAAGAAAACGCGATCGTCTATGCGTGGCGCGGTATGACGGGCGGCTTTCCCGGCACGTACGCGATGCACCCCTACTACGTCAAAATTAACGAATATAACGATATGGAGAGCCGCGACCTGTGGGAGTACCGACTCGCCGTTTCGGCGGATGAATTGAAGTTCTTGCAGGCGCATTTGTGGGAAATGAGTTTCGCGTATTTTCCTTATTATTACCTCGATGAAAATTGCTCTTATCAATTACTGACGCTACTCGAAACGATGCGGCCGAGTCTACGCCTCACAAACCGATTTGCGCTCTTTGTCACTCCGACCGATACGCTACACACGCTCGCTGAAGCGGGCCTCATCACCGACAAAATCGAATACCGCGCTTCGGTTTATACGCGCTATGTGACGTTTTATGAAAATGCGTCGCGCTCGGCGCGGCAGCTTTTCGATTCGCTCAAAACTTCGCGCGCATTGCCCGAGGCAAACTCAACCGACGCCGTTGTCGCGGTCGACCTCTTACTCGAACTCTACAAATACCAGAACGACTACGACATGGCCAAATGGGCCTCGGTGGATTTAGCGCACTACCAAAAATTGCTCGCGTGGCGGGCGGCGGCGCCGCAGGACTCTGGCCTCGAAGCGTTCGTCAAAGCCGACCCCGCTCAGAACCCACTCGCGGGGTTCAAATCGACCCAAATTTCTCTGGGAGCGTATTCTGCGCAGGGCTTAGGCAATGCAGTACAAATCGGCATTCGCCCGGCGCTGCGCGAGTTGCAAGACGTGTCGCGCGGCTTTTCGCCGTGGTCGCAGATGCAGATGATGAGTTTCTCGTTTTCGTATCTTACCGATAAAAATTTACTGCGCTTAGAAGAGTTCACATTCGCCGATATCTATGCGCTCGCGCCGTGGCGTGCCGAAATTAAGAAATTTTCGTATCGCTTGCGCTCGGGTCTCTATCGCAACGATGTGTTTCAAAACCTCGGCCCCTCGACGCTCACCTGGGATTCGAGCGCCGCCGGTGGCATCACGCTCTTACCGTTTTCGTGGCTCGGCACATTTTTGCTCGCGCAGGCGACCACGTCGGTCGGTTCGATCTGGGAACACTCGCTGCGTATCGCTCCGGCGTTGGTCGCGGGTTTCAAGTTCAATTGGTCGAGCACGTTTGCGAGCGTCGTTTCGTACGAAATCGACTACGGCCTTGTTTCGGCGCCGGCATCGTGGCAGAAAATCGATTGCCGCACCGTGCTCGGCGTTTTTCAAAATTGGGCGATCGAATTCGACGCGCTCTATGTCACGGTGAACGCTAACCCAACGCTGCAAGATTTTGCGAAAGCTTCGCTGCTCGTGAAAACCTATTTTTGATATGCGCTATTTACTCGCCACTAGTCTCTGTGTTTTTTTTACCGCGTGCAACTCGCTCTTCTACCAAGGCGATCATAAACCCCACCGTCCCCCAGAGTCGGTCAATATTCAGTGCGAGCGCGAAAGAATTCAATCGAACGACGGCACCCAATTACAGACGATGGTCTGTCCACCCGCGCAAAAGTCGACTGCGGTCGTTATACAGTTTCACGGCAATGCGCAGAATATGTATTCTCATTATCGCTTTTTGTCGTGGTTAATCCCCGAAGGCTATACGCTCGCGACGTTCGACTACCGCGGCTACGGCGAATCGGAGGGCGAAAGCTCGCGCGCAGGCATTTACGCCGATGCGCGCGCGTATATAAAACATATACGAAAAAAATTTGCGGATGATACGCGAATTTTTTACGGGCAGAGCTTGGGCGGCGCCGTCATGATGCGGGCGCTCATCGACGAGGGATTGCATGACGACGAAATTTATATTTTCGAAGGCACGTTTGCTTCGTATCGCGAAGTCGCTCGCGGCGTGCTCGCGCGGCGCTGGTTCTTATGGCCATTTCAATACCTCGCCTACGTGCTCGTCAGCGATAGTTATTCGGCAAAAGACCAGTTAGCCGCTTTTGCAAACTATACCGTGCTCGTGATCCACGGCGACAGCGACCCGGTCGTCGCCTACAAAGAAGGCCAAGCGCTCGCACAAAAAATGCAGAAGCCCTTATGGACCGTTGTCGGCGGCAAGCATATCGACGCTTGGTTTGTCGAGCACGGCCGGTTGCGATCCGAACTCTTGCAGCGGCTCGCAGCTATTCGCGCCACTCGCCCAAGCCGATAAGAATCGCGCGCGCTTTATCGGCGAGTTCGGTCACA
>JAFEGD010000134.1 GCA_018240245.1 Spirochaetota bacterium
ACTTTTCCCGAAAGTGTGGCGGCTTCGATAGGGCTTAATATTAAACCAACAAGAAGTAATGGCAACCAAAGAACCGCACGCATACTCGAAACCAAAGTCGCGTGCAGAGTGAATGTGTCAAATGATATTGATAAATTATTATCAATAATTTATCAAGTACGCTTTCGCTGCAGTGGCGCCGAGAGGCTACTCGATCACCGGTACTATTTCGGGTGCGGCGAGCTGCGGCCCAAACGATAATTGCAGCTTACTGCGCACGGGCTCGCTCGCTAAAGCGACACGCCCCGCTTTGTCTTTCTGCAAGGCGCGCACTTCCCAGATGATATCGCCCTCGTTAATTTTTTTGAAATTTGAAATTTGCAATGCGGCGCTCTGCGTGGTCTGCGTATCGACGAGCACCAATTTACCGTGGCGCTTTTGAAAAATTTTCACTTCGTACGCATTCGCGCCGACAGATTGCCGCCACTTCAAGTGCAGTGCGCTTGATTTGCTGACATCCACCGTTTGCGCGTCGCTGGGGTAAAGTTGCGAAACTGTAGACAGCTTCTCTTCGACGCTTACACTGATCGGCAGCGATTCGGCGCGCGCGATATTATTCTCGAGTGCGAGCACCTTCAAAAAATACTTTCGCGGGGTCAAATCGACAAAGCGAAAGTTCTGGCCTTCGACGCTAATTTTGTTGACGATATTTTTGAAACCCGCATCTTCGGCAAGCACAAGTTGGTAGAGCGCGATCTCTTCGCTACCCGTCCAAGCGACGGGCAACTCTGCCGCTTTCTCGCCGGGTGACAAATAGAGAATCGTATTCGTCGTCGGGCTTGCCCATGCGACCTTGAGCTTATCGCGCACCTCGAATGCTTGGGTCGCTTTCTCGTTAGCTCCGCTGAGGCGTAGCTCATATTTGCCGCCGCCGAACGTAATGGGGATTACAAACGAACCGCCTTGCGCTGTACCGTTATAGCTGGGTTTGGCGTCGCCCCGCCTAAAAATTTCGGCGCGGTATTTGCCGTCGCCTTCAAAACCTAACACCGCTTGGTTCGCTTCGACCTGCGTCAGCGAAAAAATAGGGGCGGTAACCGTGACAAACGCGAGCGGCGTTCGGCGTACTTGCACAAGCTTTACGCTTCCCGTCGTCGATGCCAGTTGCGATTCGATGCGCCCACCTTCGGCGCTCGGCGTCAGGCGATAAAAATATTTTCCCGCCTGCGGCAGATTGATCTGTAACGATGTTCGTGCGCCGCTCTCCGTAAAAATCGAATTTGTGAACTGCGGATTATCCGCCACCTCAATGCGCGTGATTGTTACCGAACGCGGCGACTGAAATTCGAGGCGTAAAACTGCCTTGTCGGTAAAAGCAATTTCTGGTTTTTCGGGACGAAACACTTTGTAGGCGCCCGCACTCACGACGCGAAAACGGCGCACTGTCGAAACGGCGTTCTCGGCTCCCGCACAACGCAGAAACCAATCGCCGTTTTTCACCGCCGTAGTCGCGCGACCCTGTGTTAGAGCAATGCGTGTCGCATGCGCAAAATTACCGTTCTTCGCGATCTCGGCCACTGTGACGGCATTTGTCGGGGAGCACGTAAAGGCGACGCGCGCGCTGTCGCCGCCGGTTAGATAGACCGCATCTTCGGCGGGCTCGCTGATCGCGAGCGCAATGCGCGCTTTCTTACCCGCCGCAAGAATTTCGCCTTTAACGACGGTTTCTTTTTTGCCGTCTTTTGTCGTAACCTCGACCTTACCCTCTTTAACTTCGACCGCAACTTGCTTGCCTTCGCTGCGAATGCTGGCGGCACCGTTAGTGACGTTGATCGCTTGCCCGCTCTTTGTCTGCACTAGGGTTTGCGTATTTTGTGCGCCGGCTGTTTTGATACCGCCGCCAGCAAGTTTGAGAGTTAAGCCCTCTTGTGCCAAATCGAGTTCGATCAGCGTGTTGGCTTCGAGTTTTAATTTCAAACCCGAGTCGAGCACCAGCTCGGCATCCGAGAGCGAGCCGGTCATCACCGCGTCGTTCGAGTAGAGCGGGCTGCCGCTCTCGACGTCGTCCCAGACCATGCGGTCGGAAAGCTTGCGCATCGCGACTTCATGCTTATAGAAGACTTTGCCGATTACTTTACCACTACCGCTGCTGCGTTCGCGGCTGTGCAGGTACAAGAGCGCCGACAACAGAGCGATGCCGCCAAAAATTGCGAGGGAGAAAACAGTATCGCCGCGAGAAAATTTCAAACCCCACCCCTAGCCCCTCCCCTTGCCAGGGGGAGGGGAGATTTTATTTATCCAATATTTCATATTTCACTTCTTCGTCGTCGCCGGACTTTGTCGGCTTGCCCGTCATGTCGATGCCTAAGAGCTTTCGCAGCTCGATAAGATTTTTTGGTCCCAGCTTATCCGATTTTTTTCGGAGCACGGCATAGATTTGTTGCGGCTCGGATTTGCCCTTGACTTTAATTTTTTGCATCGGCTCGCAGTCGAAATCCCCTTTGACGATTTGGTACGTATCTTC
>JAFEGD010000135.1 GCA_018240245.1 Spirochaetota bacterium
CCGAAAACGCGCAACACGGCGATCAGAATCGTCATCAGCGACAATCCCAGCCCGATCAGCCACTGCATCTGCGAAAAGCGGCGGTTGAAGTCGTCGAAACGTTTGTCTACTTGCTCAAAGCGCTTGTCGACCGCCTCGAAGCGTTCGTCCATGCGGCGAAAGCCTTCGCGCATTTCGACGATGAGCTCTTTGATGTCGGCGCTGGTGACCATGCCCTTGGCTATCGGGTTAAGTTCATAGCTAAAGTCAAGCACATTACGGCTTGACATCCCCCTTGTTATTGAATATATTACATTATGCGCAGCTTCATTTTTGTAGGATTAATCGCTCTGCTAACCCCGGCAATCGTTGCGGCACCGGCGACGAGAGAAGATATACGCCAATTACGCAGCGAGATTAAAGACGATATTAGCAAATTACGAGGCGAAATCAAAGACGACATTAAACAAGTCATTCACTATGTCGATAAGCGATTCGACGATGCAAGCAAGCGTTTCGACATGCTCATGTGGTTTATCGGCATATTAAGCGTCGTTTCAACCGGCGTAATTTCTTATATGATTAGCCGCAACTTTGAGGCGGCGTTGAAATAGGCGTTGACGTGCCGCGCGTGGTGCGTATAGGTATAGTATGATTGAGTTGCTTGAAAAACCGACGACACGCGCGCGGGTGAGGCAACTCTCTGTCGAAGGCTACCACCGCCTCTACGAACAAGGGCTCATCGACGAAAAAAACGAATTGATTCGAGGGGTTATCATCCAAAAAATGCCAAAATCACCGCAACACGTTTTTGCGATAAAATATATTATCGCATGCTTGAGTAATGTATTTCAAGATAATTTTTGCATCCGCAAAGAAGATCCTCTTACCCTGAAAGATTCTGAACCAGAACCCGATATTGCCGTCGTCGCAGGTAGCGACGACGACTTCGCAAAATCGCACCCGACCACCGCGTGGCTTGTTGTCGAAGTTTCGAAAACGACATACGATCTCGACTACGATAAACAGTTTCTCTATGCCGAGGCAGAAATTCCCGAATACTGGCTCGTAAATCTCGACAAGCGCGAAACCGAAGTGTACCGCGATCCCAAAGACGGCGTTTACACGCAAAAAAAAGTCTACGGCAAGAACGAAGCTATCGCTATTGGCCGATCGACCATCGCACTAGAGCGTCTATTCATATAGACGGGTGCGTATCGCGCTCGCGGGTTTCGGTTTTCTCGGTAGCGCAATTCAACGCGAGCTTGCGACGGCTAATCACGATCTCACCGTAATTCGGCGTTCGGTAGGCGAGAGCGATTCTACAAATATTCGTTTCGTCGCCTGCGATCTGAGCGCATCCAAGCCGTTCGTGGTGCCTGAAAAATTTGACGCGGCAATCTTCTGCCTCGCGCCGCCGACTCGCGACGAAAGCGCGTATCGCGCAACGTATGTCGATGCGCAACGTAATTTTCTAGCGTGCATCGCGGTGCGACACTATACTTATATATCGAGTACGGCAGTCTATCCAACCGCTGCGGGTGCGTATCGCGAAGACGACGCACGCGCGACATCGCCGCGCACCGCGCTATTGCTCGAAGCCGAGACGCTTGCACTCGGCGCAAACAATACTTGTGTGCTGCGTCTGGCAGGGCTTTACAGCGCCGAACGGGCGATTTATGGCGAAGCGATAACGCAATATTCTGAAGATCGGCTCGTGCATTTTATCCACAGAGACGATGCCGCACGCGCAGTCGTGCATGCGATAGAGCGCGAGCTTACGGGAATTTACAACGTCCACGACGGTAATCCGCAGTGGCGCAGCGACATTTTGCGACGGATTACAAACGAAGCTGTGTCTTTGCCTCGTGGCGCGGCGCGCAGCATTAGCGGCGAAAAATTTTTTGCAACGGGATTCGCGCCGCGCTTCGATAATTATTTCGCGGGCGTGCAAGTATAAATCTTTACATCGATTAAAAAACTCCTTCACATGAGGTATCTTGCACTCTCTTTGACGAATGAAACTCCGCAAATTATTTATCGCCATCGCATTTGCTCCGATGGCGGTGAGTTCCGAAGATTTACATGTTGAAATCAACGCCAAGGGTTCGCGCGCAGAACTTTCTCTACAGCAAATCACGCAGCGCGTGCAAGAGTCGAGCGAACTGATTCAAGCGCAGAAACTGCGCTCCGAAAGTACCGAAGCGCAGGGGCGGCAGGCTTCGGCGTGGCAAAACCCTTACCTTGCCGCCGAAATCGGTCGGTTACGCGATACGTATAATAATCGAGCGACTTACGATTTTCGTCTCACGCAGCCGATTTATTTTCCTGGCAAACAGAGCAAGCACCGCGAGGTCTTCGAGCGCCAAAAAGACATGCAAGAGATGCAAACGCACGATTTAGCGCAATCGCTCGCGCTCGAAGCGACGTATTTTGCGTATGCGTATCATATCGCCGAAAGCAAGACGACGCATATTCAAAAGCGCATCGAGCGCATGTCGCTGATGCGTTCGTATATGCGCGCACAGGCATACGTGTCACCTGCGAAGATTATCCATCGCAATATCGTGACGAACCAGCTTGTATCGCTGCAAAAACTCTTGAACACCGAACTTGCCGCCGCCGAGAGCTCGTGGCAAAAATTAAATATCTACCTAAACCAAGAGGAGCGCATCGATGTGAATACACCGTGGCTGATCGAATTGAAAGCATTCGACAAAGGCCAATTTCTCGATCGTGTGCGCTCGGGCAATCGGCGCATTAAAATAAAGAGCAGAGAAGTTGCGTGGCTTGAGGCGTCGCTCGGTCTGCAGAAAAAAATTCCGTTACCCGACGTCAGCGTCACGGCGTTTCTTCGCGACGAGGCGCTCGAAATTCCGGGGCCCAACCGTTTTTTTGGGGGCGCAGTGACGGTGCCGCTACCGGTATTGAACGTCAACAGTGCGGGCATCGAGGCGGCTGAAAAGCAGCTCGAAGCCGCGCGCGTCGAGAAAAGTTACGTGCAGCGCGAAGTGTTGCAGCTTGCGCGCGCTGCGTACGCCGAATATTCGCAAAAGCGATTGCTTCTCGGCAGTTTCAGCGCCGGCAATATCGCCCTCGTTGAGAAACAAATGCGCTATGCCGATCGTGAGTTGAAGTTAGGCCGCATCGATCTATTGTCGTATCTCGAACTTGAACTCAAAACGCACGAAGTCTTGAATTCGTTTTACGACACGCAATTAGAGCTTGTACGCGCAATCACGCAGATGATCTATCTTATGGGCGAGAGCGCAACATATACCGGAGATCTCTATGTTTTCCAAAATCATTGATAGCGCGCTAAGAAATCGTTCGCTCGTTCTGGGCGCGGTTTTTTTACTCTGCATCGCCGGTTTTTATTCGATGACAAAGCTGCCAGTCGACGCGGTGCCCGATATCACCAACGTGCAGTCGATCGTCATCACACAAACCGGAGCGCTCGACCCGCAAAAAGTCGAATCGACGGTGACGTATATCATCGAAACCGAATTGCAGGGTATTCCCAAAGTCGAAGAGATTCGCTCGGTGTCGAAATACGGACTTTCGCTCATTACGATTATTTTTGAAGAAGACGCGAATATTCATCTCGCGCGCCAGCAAATTAGCGAGCGCCTCAACCAAGTTCGTTCAAATCTACCGGCAGGGGTAACTCCCGAACTCGCTCCGCTTTCGACAGGGCTCGGCGAGATTTTTTTCTACGTGCTTTTGCCGAAAGCAGACTCTGCACTCGCGAAGAAGCCGGTCGGCGAGCGTCTCATCTATCTGCGTACGGTTCAAGATTATATCGTCAAACCGCAACTCAAGAAAATTAAGGGCGTCGCCGATGTCGATACGTTCGGCGGCTATCCTAAAGAAATTCATATCAATATGAATCCGGCGAAGCTTGACGAGCATGGGCTCACGATCGAGCAGGTCGCGCAACGCCTCACGACCGTCGGTGAAAATTATGGCGGTGGTTATATTCAACGCGACGGCAAGCAGATCGTCATCCGCACGTTCGGGCGCATTACCGATCTCGCGAAAATTCGCCAGATACCGGTGAAGCGCTCGTTCTTGGGCGCTCCGGTCAAACTCGGTGAAATCTGCGACATCACTGAACACCATCCGCAGCCGTTAGGCGGAGCGACGTATCGCGGCGAAGAGGCTGTGATCGGGATGCCGATGATGCTCGCGGGCGCAAATAGCCGCAACGTGGCGGCCGCGATCGGCACGGCGTTTCACGATCTCGACCTGCCGCAAGAAGTCGAAGCGAAACCGCTCTATTCGCGTGACTTTCTCGTGAATACGACGGTGAAGACCGTTGTGAAAAATCTCGCCGAAGGGGCGGGCTTTGTCGTCGTCGTGTTGCTCATGATTTTGGGCAACGTGCGTGCGGCGCTGCTTATCGCGTTGGCGATACCGATTTCGATGCTCATCGCGATGATTGGGATGCAATACTTTCATGTGTCGGGCAACCTTATGAGTTTGGGCGCGATCGACTTCGGTCTTTTGGTCGATGCGTCGGTGGTGATGTTCGAGAATATGATTCGGCGCATGGAAGCGCACGGAACAAAAACACCGCTCGTCGGCGAGACGAAGCGCCGATTGATTTTCGATTCGACAATCGAGGTCTTGCGCCCGATCGTCACCGCGCTGATTATCATCATGGGAGTTTTCGTCCCGCTCTTTGCGCTAGAGGGTGTCGAAGGTAAAATGTTTCGACCGATGGCGCAGACGGTGCTCTTGGCGATTTCGGCGAGTTTGGTGCTCGCGCTCGTCTTGATGCCGGTATTGGGTTATCTTTTCTTTTCGTTAAAAAGTAAGCGTACTAAAAAAGCAGCGAAGGGGGAAAATAACCATGCACACGGGCATACGCCGTTTATACTGAAAATAATCCTCAAAGGTTACGAACCCCTGCTAAACTTCGCGCTGAAGCGTCCATGGTGGGTGACAATCCCCGCGATTGTTCTGACTGTCGTTTCGGTGTTGCTTTTTTTTCGCATGGGCGGCGAATTCATACCGCGTCTCGACGAAGCCGACATGGTGATCAATTTTACGCGGCCCGTGTCGTCGGGTTACGATACGATCGTCGATATTCAAAAAAAATCGGACAAAATTATTTTACAATTTCCAGAAGTGAAAGAAGTTTTTAGTCGATTCGGTACGCCGCAATCGGCGACCGATGCACAGGGTATATTTTTTGCCGACTGTTTTGTTCTTCTTGAAAAAGATCGAGCGAAGTGGCGCAAAAAGAATGGGCGCACGCTCACGAAAGATCAGCTTTATAGAGAAATTGTCGCAGCGATCGAAGCCAACGCCTCACTCGGCAAACAAGAGATGGCGGCGACGCAACCGATCGAAATGCGTTTTAACGAAATGCTCGAAGGCAGTCGCGCCGACGTCACGATGCGCATCTACGGGCTCGATCTTGATAAGCTTTTTGAACTCTCCGAGCGCGGCAAAGCGCTGATCGAAAAACTGCCAGGCGTCGATACGGTGCAATCCGACCCGATTATTGCGCTTTCGAAAAGTCCTGTGCTCGACATCGAACTCGATTACAACGCGATTTCGTTTTACGGTCTCGATCTTTCTGATGTCAATCGCGTCGTCGAAATGGCGATGGGCGGGCACCAGGTTGGCAACCTTTATGAAGGTGCGTACCGTTTTCCGATATTGATGCGTCTTAACCCGAAGCTGCGCAACGAAGTGCGGCATATTCGTAATTTGCCGGTCGGGCTCGACACCGGCGGTAGTGTGCCGCTCTACCGTGTCGCCGATATTAAAGAACGCGAACAGATTTCAACGATTGCACGCAGCAACGGGCATCGCTACGCGGCGCTTTCGATCAACCTCGGCAAAGTCGACGTCGAAACATTTGTGCGTCAAGCGAGCGCGCTCGTCGACAAAGAACTGAAGCTCCCCGAATTTTATGAAATCACGTGGGGTGGGCAGTTCAAAAATTTACAACGCGCAAAAACGCGCTTGGGTATTATTATCCCGATCACATTGTTGGCAATTTTCATGCTGCTCGTGCGCTACTTCGGTAGTTATCGCCAATCGCTCTTGGTTTTTATGGGCATTCCGTCGGCGATTATCGGCGGTGTCTTAACGCTCAATGCTGTCGGTATGAATTTCAGCATTTCGGCGGGGGTGGGATTTATCGCTCTGATGGGAATTGCCATCTTAAATAGTCTCGTACTCGTCACGCACTACGACGAGTTGCGCGCAAAGAATGCTAAAGTAGCGGTGCATGATCTTGTGCGTGAAGGTACGCTCGACCGTTTTCGCCCCGTGATTATCACGACGCTTGTTGCAGGCCTCGGCTTTTTGCCGATGGCGGTCAATACGGGGTTAGGGTCAGAAGTACAAAAACCGCTCGCGACGGTCGTCATCGGCGGTCTCATCATCGCGACCGTGTTGACGGCGCTGCTCTTGCCAGCGCTTTATTCTCTAATTTTCTCTTCTTCCTCGAAAATCGAGAAATAGTAGTGTAGAAGACTACACTACTATTTCTCGAATATTATGGCCCAATATATTTCTTCTTTGCCGCGTTGTGCTCTTTAAAGCTTTTCGAAAAATAATGTGCGTCGTCGCCCTTTAAGACAAAAAATTTATAATCGGTTTTTTCAGGGTTGACCGTCGCGTTGATCGCCGCGAGCCCCGGCGAACCGATTGGGCCCGGTGGCAAGCCTTTCACTTTATACGTGTTGTACGGCGAATCGACTTCGAGGTCTTTGAAGTAGAGACGCGCTTTGGGTTTCTCGAAAAGATATTGCACCGTCGCGCACGATTCTAAAGGTTCGCTGTCGCGCAGTCGGTTATGGAAAACCGCAGCGATGAGTGCGCGCTCTTCTTTGAGCTTTGCTTCGCGTTCGACGATGCTCGCCAAAATTATCGTTTCGTGTATCTTGCGCGGTTCGGTCGGAAAATTCTTTACTTCTTTCACTTTGTCGAAGAAATGATCGATCATGTGTTCGATAATTTTTTCTTTGGGGTAGCCCTGCGGCAAAAAATACGTATCGGGAAAAAGATAACCTTCGACCGACTGCGCGGGAATCTTATATTTATCTAAAATATTTTTTCGAGAAGCGTATTGCAAAAATTCGTCGCGCGAACTAAAAAATTTCTTTTCGACAAAGAGGTCTCCGATTTGCCGGTCGTGCAAACCTTCGGCAATCGTAATGCTGATCGTTTTTGTTTTACCGCTCGTAATCACTTGCGCGATTTTCGCGGCAGACATGCCGTCGGTAAGATCGTATACTCCGAATTTAATCCGCCCGCTTTTGCCGGTTAGGCGCATATAAAGCTTAAAAAAGAATTGGCTGTGGATTAATTGCGCTTCGGCGAGTCGCGCCGAGACGTTGGCGAGGCTCGAACCCGAGCGTACGGCAAAATCGACATGCCGCGACCCGTCTGAAACCGGGCGCAGCGAGAAAAACGTCGCTGCGGCGAACACTACTGCAAGAGCGATAACGACACCGCCCGCCAATACAAAGACCTTTCGCGATTTTAGTTTGTTGTCTTGCAACATCGCGCTCGGTACAATTGATTGACATGCTGTAAAGCGGCAACGGATTTCAACCATGAAGTATCTTGCAGCGCTCTTGTTGCTCGCTTTTGCCTGCCATCGCACGACGGCGTCCGAAGATTTGCTGCGCAAATATGCGGGCGTCGGGCACGACGAAGCCGACACCTATATCTATTTTTACGCGCAGGGACAGAAACTAAGCGGCAAAACGCAACTCGCCGGTAAAATGCGCGCGTATTTTTTAAGCACGATGGCAAAGCCCGATTTGAAAAACTCATGCGCAGAGTGGGATTGTTTCGTGAACTCGATTAAAACCTTCGAGCACAAATCTCGCTCCCCCTTGTATGCGTATGCTCTTTATCATCTTGCAGATCTTGCCGAAAAGCAGAACCAGTTTTCGCAGGCGCTGCAGTTGATAGCTCTCATTGCTGAGATGCCCGACGCGCTCAAACGAAAAATTTCGCTCTTAAAAGGCCGAGTGCTGCAATTCACGAGTGCGAGCGATGCCGCGCCGCACATGCGCGCACACGCGAAAAAATTTGCAGATGCCGAATCGCTCTATTTTGCGGCGGCGGCACTCGAAAGAGCGCGCGACAGCGACGGTGCGCTTGCCTTGGCGCTGCGCGTGCTCGAAAAGCCCGAGGCAGATGCTCCCTTTGCGCAGAGCGGTCTCTTGATTCGCAATATTTTGCACCAGAAAATTTACGCCTTAGACGACACGCTGCAACGCATTCGCCTAATGGAGGCGCTGCGTGTGGCGAAAGATCGCGCCAGTGCGCAAAAGCTCTTCGATACCTTGCGTTCGGCAAAACTTTCGAGCGACGCCGTGCTACTCTTCATACAATACGCGACGCGCCTTATGGTCGATATCGGTAATTTTCGCCCAGTGGGCGAACTTATTGGTGCGCACAGCAGCGATTATTTAGGCGAAGGCAACGAGAAAGCGGCGCTCGATAGCTGCGAACGTCTATTAAAGAAGAAACAATACACTCAGGTCGAAGCGTTGTACGCACTGAATCCCCCGACCAAGGCTCGCCTGCAATGCCGTCTACGCCTCGTGCAGCGCACGAGTGATTTTACGCCCACTGCTCGAAAGATTGCGCACGATTATATCACTCATTTCGACGCCGAATCGACGCTGGCCGAGCGCGTGTTCTTGCGTTCGTGCCTACCGAAAGGTAAAGAAAAAACGATCGCGCTCGACTGCCTCGAAGAATTGCGTGCGATCACTGCCGGTAAGCCGATCGGCGCCGGTGCGCGTTATTACTTGGCGCGCGAGTACGATGCGGCGAACCAGACCGACAAAGTGCGCGTGCTGCTGACCGAAATAGCGACACACTATGGCGACGATTACTATTTCTATCGCCTCATCGAAAGGCCGCTCGGCGCGCAGAAAGCGTGGTCGTTAGAGTATCAAGGCGGGCTGAGTCGCGAAGATAAAATTCTTGCGAGTCTACTCGCGTCGGATATAGCGCGGGCAAAGAATATCGCCGTGTTAAGCGCGCTCAAAGATGCCGAAGAAGAAATACAAGAACAAAGTCGCGACCTCGGCGCAAAAGAGCAAGTCGCGTTGCGACTCATGGCCGCCGACAGTCGCGACGAAGCGCGCGAGATTCTGCGCGGCGACGAAAAAATAAAAGTTTATAAATCGCTCGTCGCAATCGGCGATATCACCGGTAAGAGCGACATTTCTCTCTACGGAATGAAGCAATACCTACGCGAAAAGAAATTGCGTCCCTTTCTCTTTGAAATCCCCGCGCACTTACTGAAGTTGCTCTACCCAAATAGCTTCTCAGCCACCATCGAAAAGTATGCGACAAAACAAAAACTCGAAGTTGCAGAGGTGCTCGCACTCATTCGCCAAGAATCGCAATTTTTTCCAGGCGCGATTAGCCGAGCGAATGCGCAGGGCTTGATGCAGCTCATGCCAGCGACAGGTAGGTTAGTCGCTGTAAAAGAAAAAATGGTGAATTATAATCTGCTCAAGGCAGAAGATAACATCCGTTTGGGTACCGCGTTCATGCGCGATCTAAAAAATTCGTATGCCGCAGATTATGTCGGTCTTGCGATTGCCTATAACGCGGGCCCCGGTCGTTTCCTACAGTGGCGAAAAAAATATAGCGAGGACGACGATATTTTTATCGAAGAAATTCCGTTTCAAGAAACGTATCATTATGTGCGCGTGCTCTTGGCCGACCGCGCAAAATACCGCGCGATTTTGAAGCAAAACTGAACGGTTATGGACTGGAAAAAACTTCTCGAAGTCGCACGTAAGAGCGCGCTCTTCAAAGGGTTGAGCGAACGATCGCTGCGTAAAGTCTTTGGCGCATTTCATTTTCATCGCCTCGACAAAGGCGATTATCTTTTTCGCGCCAATCAATTCGGCAAAACAATGTATTTTATTGCCGCCGGTAAATTGCGTGTCGAAAGACTGACTCCTGAAAATCAGCTGATTCGAATCGCTTCGGTAATCGCCGGCGATATTGTCGGCGAAGTCGCGATGCTCACGGGCGAGCGGCATACGGGGCAAGTGCGTGCGCTCACCGACGCATACGTTGCCGGTATCGGTAAGCACGATTTAACGCCGCTCTTAAAGCACCACCCGCAGCTACTCGAAAATCTAACGCGCATCGAGGCGACGCGCTTGCGAAACAACGTCGATCGAAAGCACAAGAACGTTATCGAATTGGGTTTTGTGCTACATTTGTACTTCGCAACTCCGGCCGATCACTCGGCGGCGGCGACGCATATCGACGCTGCGCTCGAAGCGGAGAAGCCCGATTCGTTGCGTATACTCGACCGCAATTTTTTAGATCACCTGAAGGGAAAAAAAGACGCCGTGCGCCAGCTTATCAGTCGCGAGCTGATGCGCTTTCCGTCGGTGTATTTAGCGTTGTCGCCCTTAGATTGCGAAGAGGCGATGATTCATGCGCTGATTCAATTGGCCGATCAAATTATTGTGACGCTCTCCGAAGACACGGCGTCTGTCGCGCAGGCGGCAAAAATTTTAACGGCGCCGAAATCGCATGCGCGTGTCGCGATGCTGAATCCCTATGTCGTCGCCGTGCATCACCCGTCGCGCGATCATTTGCTTTTGCACCAGATCGAAAAGCAACTGCGTGTCGGCGTCAAGCATCGGCTGCGTTTCGAAAAAAATTATTGGGAAAACGACGAACACCGCGCGGTGCGCATTCAAGCGACGATGATTGCGCGCACGATCATGAATACTTCGCGGGGGATTGCCTTCGGTGGGGGCGGCGCTCGCTCGCTCAGCGAAATCGGCGTCGTTGCGGTGCTCGAGCGCCATCGCATCGAGTTCGATCATGTCGCCGGCACAAGCATGGGGGCGCTCATCGCGACATTTTATGCGCAAGGGTTGACGGCGCGCGAGATGAGCGAACGCTTCAAAGAATTTTTGCCGAGCGATCGCGGCCTCTTACGCTATAGTCTGCCGTTTATTTCGTTTTTTCACGACCGCAGCGTTAACCGCATCTTGCGCCGTCTTTTCGGCAACGCGCGCATCGAAGATTTGCCCAAGCCGTTAACGATCATCGCCGCCGATTTAATTTCAGGGCGCGAGGTGCGCATCAAGAAGGGCCTAATTTGGCGTGCGATACGCGCGAGCATGAGTTTGCCGGTCGTGTTTCCGCCGGTAAAATATCGCGGCTACTATCTCGTCGACGGCGGCGCAATCAACAACGTACCGGGCAATGTTTTGCGCGAACAAGGCGTCGGCCGCGTCTTAGGGATTAACTGCACACCACTCACCGACAACTCTATCAACGAGTATCTCGAAACGACGAGACTCATGCAGCTCTTAAAACCGGGCGATAAATTCTGGCGCAACCTGCGGCGTTTTTTCAAACTCGTGCGTATTTTTTTCACACGCCCGCCGATCTTGCAGATTGCCAACCGCGCGATGATGCTCGAAGGTTCTGAACTCATCAAGCATAAATCGCGCGAGTTTGATTTATTGCTGAATCCCGATGTCGCTCCCTTTGGGCTTTTTGAATTCGATCGCCGCGAAGAGATTATCGACGCGGGTCGCCATGCCGCGCATCGGCATGATGCGGAGTTAAAGAAGCTGTTTCGGGATGTGTAATTACACAACCCGTCGAAAATGGTCGACGCATTGTCTCCGGTTTGCTTTGTAGCGCTTGCTACAAAGCAAACCGGAGGCATTATGAAAGATGTATACATAATCGGCGCTCATGAAACCGAGCACGGCAGTTTCAAAGACAAAAATTTTCGCCACTTAATCGCCGAGGCGGGTAATGGTGCGCTCAAAGACGCTGGAGTCGATCGTAAAGAAATCCAAGCGTTGTATTTGGGCAACTATAACGGCAACGGCCTCAACAACCAGAACACGATGGCGGCGCTCGCTGCGACAAGCCTCGGTATGCCGCATGCGGCCACGCTGCGCTTCGAAGCGGCATGCGCTTCGGGTGGCGTCGCTTTTCGTAACGCGATGATCGCCGTGGCGGCGGGCGTTTACGACACCGTGATGGTGATGGGCGTCGAAAAAATGAACATGCCCCCCGAAGAGGTGCCTTACGAAGACCAGATGAAAGCCGCGCTATCGGGTGTCGACTATCTCTACGAAGCGGGTTCGGGTATGAACGGCTCAACAATGTTTGCGATGTTCGCGCACCGCCACATGCACGAGTTCGGCACGACACGCCTGCAGCTCGCAAAAGTCGCCGAAAAAAATAAATACCACGGCAGTCTCAACCCGTATGCGTACAAGCAGCGCGAGATTCCGCTCGAAAAGATTTTGAAGTCGCCGATGATCGCGACGCCTTTTAGCGCACAAGAAGTTTCTTTAATTACCGACGGTGCGGCGGCTGTCGTCATCACGACAAAAGACCGCGCCAAAGCCCTCGGCAAAAAAAATGCCGTCAAGGTGATGGGTTCGGGCCACGGCGGTGCATCCTTCAGCGTGGCGTTTCGCGCGAAGCACACCGAGTCCGAAGCGACGAAGAACGCGGCGGCGGAGGCATACAAGATGGCAAACCTCAAACCGAGCGACATTTCAGTCGCCGAATGCCACGACTGCTTCAGCTTCACCGAAATTATGAACGTCGAAGATTTGGGCTTCACCGAAAAAGGCAAAGGCGGTTTCTTCGCCGAAGAAGGCCACTCGCGCTTGGGCGGCAAGCTGCCGATTAACACGTCGGGTGGTCTCACCGCAAAGGGGCATCCGATCGGCGCGACGGGCGTCGGCCAAATCGTCGAGATGACCTGGCAGTTGCAAGATAAATCGGACAAGCGTCAAGTGAAAGACGCGAAGTTCGCGCTGACCCACGTCTTGGGCGGCCCCGCGTCGGTTTCGACCGTCCACATTTTAGGCAGAGGTGATATATGATTCCAGCAGTTAAGTGTAAAGATTGCGGCACTCCGCACCCCGTAGGCATTGCAGCCTGCCCGGCATGCGGATCGATGAATCTTGAAAGCTATGAGGCGAAAGGCACAGGTGCCATCTACACGTACTCGGTGAATACATTCGTGCCGCTCGGCAAAAATAAAGCGCGCGCGCCGTATTGCTTGGCGGTCGTCGAAACCGACGACAAGATGCGCATCACGGGCATCGTCGAGATGGCCGACGCGAACACGGCAAAAATCGGCGACAAAGTTACGTTCAAAGCGTACGAAGACAAACTCACGCCGATCTTTACGCGCGTTTAACCTTATCTCCGCATAACTGCGGGCATTAGCCCGCAGTTATGCGGAGCGCTCTCACTCCCTGTTCGGTGACGGCGAGCTCGAAACTCAAACGTTCGCCTTTGCGCGGCGATAATTCTTCGGTAAAGTCTTCGCGAAAAAATGGAATATAATCGTGCGGCGCTTTGCATTCGATTTGCCCGCGACCGCTATTGCGGTTATAGAATTTGACGGTACCCGATAATTCGCGACCGTCGAGCGCGTAATACGCGAGTAAACCGGCGAGATCGTGCGGTGTGGTTACCGCATCGTTAAGGCTTTTTAAGATAGTATCGAAATTGCCGAGGTGCTTTGCATAGTCGGGTTGCGATATTTGTCGGTAAAGCCGACCTTCCCAATTTTGCAAGTGAACAAGATTGCGAATCTCGCTACGAAAGCGGTCGATCGCGTCGCAGAGTTCGGGTGCGATAATATTTGTCGTGCGCAGTTGTTGAATATGTGCGGCAAACGTACGCCGCCGAATCATATTAAGAAGGTTGGCGTGTTCGGCATCGGTCGCGCCTTTCGAGCGGTCGGCGGTATCGCTCACGACTAATGGGTTGGCGATAAGCGCAAAAATTACCGCCTCGATGACGATGCCCTGCGTGACAAACAACTGAAAAAAGAGCGCGTTTTCTAACGAGAATTGCGGCTTGAAAAGTTTGTATTGCCACAACTCGTATTCGATGAGTTGCAGCATATAACAAATATTCGATTTGAATTCGGAGTCTTTGAGATAACGAAAGTACGTGTCGCGGTAATAGTCGATTGTCTTGAGCGTACCCTTCGGAATCGCCAACGGAATCTGCGCCGCATATTTTTCGTTATATTCGACAAACTCGCGAATGAGGTTTTGCGCGCGCTGTTGCGGTGTCGGGTTGTGGTTATCGGCGAACAAGTTTTGTCCTCAATTCGGCGCCTCGATAATTTTGTGCTCGATGAATTCGCCGAGAGAATGCCCTGCCTCGCGAAAATTTTTGTGCCACTCGGCGCGACCATTCGGCCCGATCGTATTCGTCACACACATAAAAGCGCTGAACGGTATCGCGAGTGCGCGGCAGGCAAACGCGAGCGTTGCCGCTTCCATATTTTCAAGAATGGGTCTCGGCGCCGTGGGGGGGATGTACCCCTGATTGGAAATAAATTTTTCCGCATCGAGACTGATGCCGTGGTTCTGCAAGATTGTCGCCGAGGGTAAATCGGGAACGAGGATTGCGCTCTCTACTACTGCGTAACGATCGAGAAATTCGGGTAACTCTTCGTGTAGAATGCTCGGGTACGCAAAATGTTGCACTGAAAATATTTTTCCCAAGTGTGCAGTGTCGAGCGCGCCGCACGTACCGAAGAGAATAACGGACGCCGGTTTTTCGTGTGCGGCGCGGCGTGAGAACTCGGCCAATGCCGCAAACTGGCCGACCGCCAACGGCACAGCGGTGAATCCCCCCCTCGTGAAATTTCGAAAATTCGAAATTTCTTTTTCGTGCGCTACACAGAGCCAACGCATTAGTGCGAATTGTCGGTCGAATGCTCGCGACCCAAGTAGCGCTCGATAATCGTATGAACAAGGTAAATAACCGGAGTCGTCGCGATTGCGATCAAAAGTTTATAGATATAGTTATCGGTCGCGACTTTGAAAAATTCGCCATGCGACCACTTGCCCGGCAAAACAAATGCGATATAGAGAACGACGAATGTGTCGATGAGCTGGCTTGCGATCGTGCTGCCGGTGGCGCGTAGCCATAGATGCGATGCGCCGGTGAGCATCTTGAGACGATGAAAGATAAAAAAATCGAGAAACTGGCCGATCGCGAATGCGATGAGCGAACCGACGATTAAGCTCTGCGAAGTACCGAAGACCATGTTGAAACCGTCGTCGCTAATCGTAGAAAATGACGCCGCGCGCGTAAGCCCCATGAAGTAGAGCGCGACGAACATATAGCATAACAGCACGATTGTGAGCAATGTAACGCGGCGCACACCCGCGATGCCATAGTATTCGTTGATAATGTCGGTCATGATAAAGACTGCCGGCCAAACGAGTACGCCGACCGAGAGGTTCGCGGTCGTTTTACTCCAAAAAAGCGCAGCGGGAATATCAAAAGTGAAGATTTTGCCGCCGACGATTTCGGCAAGAATCGCGTTGGCGACGAAGAATCCCGCCAAAGAAACATAAAGCCGTTCTTTTTTTGTCATTGTGTCGTTCAGCTTGTTTATCTGTAGCCGCACCAAAGCGAGGCGCGCCCACACAAAGGCATTCACAGTTATGAAATTGACACACCCGTGAAAGAAAAAATCTTGAAACATGGAAGACACTTCGATAGATAAAAAAGCACGCCGCAAATTACTTTTAGGTAAACTTGTACACCTCTCGATCATCATGGCCGTCGCCACGGTATTAGGAGTATTCGCTCTCAAAATCATTTTATCGCATTATAAACTCGAACACAAGCCGATGGAGCTCGGCGGCGATCAAAAGAATTTTGCCACGCGCTCGCGTTCTGGTACTTACATGAAGCTATCGAATCTTCACTTTCGACTCACCGACGAGATCAATATGGATGTGAAAGAACTGATCGGCGAAGCAATACCGAAAAACAAATCGGGCATCGTCAATTTTGACGACGTGAACTCGTTTCGCATCGATATTCTTTCGGGCGAGGCGTTTGTACGCACAGAAATTATGGAATACATTTTTAATAACTATGTTTTTAACTACGATGGGTCGCCGTTGAAGAACCAAAAAATGGAATTTATCGAAGACGAAGAAAACGGCAAACCGATGATGAAGCTCAGACTCTCGGGCGATATGAAGCTCGTGATGTGGCTCGGCTTCGAGATGATCGGTAAAATGTATCTCGACCGCGAAAAGATGCTCATGGTGATCGAAGCCGAGCGCATTAAATCGTTGGGTAATCCGTACACAAAGACATTGCTCGACACCGTCGGTCTTAACATGGAAAAACTTTTACCGATACCTTCGGGAAGGGGGCTCACCATGGTCGGCAATAAGATTTTGGTCGAACCGTTTAAGATCTTTCCCCCGCCGCAGATCGGCGGCTACATCAGCGATATGCGCGTGAAGAAAGAAGGGTTGCAACTTTTCTTTTCGAGCAAAACAAAAATTCAGTTTCCCCCGCTGCCGGTACGTAACGTGAAGAACTATCTCTTTCTTTACCAAGGCGACGTCAAATTCGGTAAACTGATGATGGTCGATGCGCGTTTGCAAATGGTCGATTCGTCGCAGAAAAACGATTTCGATTTTTACTTAAAAAAATACCAGATTCCGCTTGCAGCGGGTTATTCAAAGATTATGCCCGACGGTTCTGTCGTAGCGACGATTCCCGATTACCGCGACGTTGCACGCTAATATGCGTCGCGTTTTTCTTGTCGGCGTCGCAATGCTCGTAGCGATGCCCGGTTGCAAAAAAGCGCAAGAGATTTTACCGCGAGAAGCGACGCAAGTGACGCGCGCCGATCGCACCGAAATGATAGATAGTGCGCAAGTCAGCGTGCGCGAATATCGTTTCGCTCTGAAAGATCAACCCATGGGTTCGGTGTTTGTCTGCGAGGCGCGGCGATTTACCGACGCAGAAAGTGCCGCCGTTGCCGCCAAGAAGTCGATCGCCGAACGCCCCGAAGAAGACTTAACCGCACCGCAAAAGCGGTTTGCACGCAGCGGGCGGTCTGTGTGGCTTCTCAAAAACGAAAATTTGGTCTGGTGCATGTTTGCGAGCAAAGTGCTAACCGACTTCACAAAAGCGCTCGCCCCTCTTCGAGAGGTATTTTTAGAGAACTACAAATAATTAAAGGAACTCGGCCATACGAGACCTGTCTAATCGTCTATATCTACTTTACGTACCAGCTAAAAAGCCAAGCTAAGCCGATGACAACCGTAATTGAAGACGTGCGCGCACGCGAGGTGATCGATTCGCGCGGCAACCCCACCGTAGAAGTCGAGGTGAGTCTCGATAGCGGCGACATCGGCCGCGCGATCGTACCTTCGGGCGCTTCGACCGGTAGTCGCGAGGCGTTAGAATTGCGCGATGGGTCTCACCCCGGCGCCACAGCGGGCGACAAAGCGCGCTACGGCGGCAAGGGAGTTCTCAAAGCGGTGGCAAACGTCAACGAACTTATCCATCCGCATTTGGTCGGAGTCACCGCTCTTAGCCAACGTGAAATCGATCGTATTTTGATTCAACTCGACGGCACCGAAAACAAATCGAAGCTTGGCGCGAATGCGATGCTCGCGGTGTCGATGGCGGCAGCACACGCGGCGGCGAAGTATCTCGACATGCCGCTTTTTCGCTACCTCGGTTCGCCGTTTTCGCGCACACTGCCCGTGCCGATGATGAACGTTATCAACGGCGGAGCGCACGCCGATAACAATCTCGACTTTCAAGAATATATGATTGTGCCTGTCGCGTTCGATTCGTTTCGCGAATGTCTGCGCCAAGGCGCCGAAATTTTTCACGCGCTCAAAAAAGTTTTGCACGACAAGGGCTATAATACCGCTGTCGGCGACGAAGGCGGGTATGCGCCGAATGTCAAATCCAACCGCGAAGGGCTCGACTTACTCATGGCTGCGATTGAAAAAGCGGGCTACAAACCGGGCCATGATACCTTTATCGCGATGGATGCGGCTTCGAGTGAGTTCTTCAAAAATGGCAAATACAAACTCGACGGCGACGGCGGTAAAGAACTCGATGCGGATGGCATCATAGAGCTCTACGCCGACTACGCGAGTAAATATCCGATTGTGTCGCTCGAAGACGGTATGGCCGAACAAGATTGGGACGGCTGGAAAAAACTCACGCAGAAACTGGGCAATAAAATTCAACTCGTCGGCGACGATCTTTTTGTGACGAACAAAAAAATTCTCGCCGAGGGTATCAGCAAGGGCATTGCGAACTCAATCCTCATCAAAGTAAATCAGATCGGTACGCTCACCGAAACTTTTGAAACGATGCAACTCGCGGGTAAACACGGCTATACGTGCATCGCGTCGCACCGCTCGGGCGAATCCGAAGACACGACAATCGCCGACCTCGCCGTCGCCGCCGAAACCGGGCAAATCAAGACCGGCTCAATGAGTCGCACCGATCGCATTGCGAAGTACAATCAACTCTTGCGCATCGAAGAACTGCTGGGCGCCGACGCCTTCTACCCCGGTATCCAAGCGTTCAAAAACCGCTGATGCAACGTGTGCGCGAAATAGTTCGTGCGGCCGTGCGCCACCGCGCGTTTGTACCGGTTGTGATTGCGCTCGTTGCGATTACGATCGGCGCTCTTTTCGCCATCGAACACACACGCAATATTCTCAAAATTCGCGGCCCCTATGTGCTCTTACTCGGCGTTGTCATCGGCTTTCCCATTTTCGCGTTTCGCTTTTTCGAGCCGCACGAAGATGCGCGCCCGATGAGTGCGTACTTTATCGCCACCGCGCTCTATTATATTTTCTTGGGCGCACCCAACGTGCTCCATATCTTAAGTCTTGCAATCTTCGAGCGTATACCGCCCGGCGGCGTGAAGCAGACGCTATTGGGGCTCGCGGCGTTCGTGGGTATTGCCGGTACGCTACATTTCGTGCTGCGCCTCTGGTGGCCCGCCGAAGAGCCCGAGCGCCGGTTTATGGGCGTGTCCTTGCGCAAGTTCTTCGTCTATGCGCTACTGCATGTTTTTTATCTGAATATCTTTATTTCGCTCGTGCGCCGTAAATTTGGCATGTTTACGGTGCTGTCGTAAAGTGACCGATTGTAATAGTTATTACATTTTTGTAACGTCGAATAGTTACTACAAGAACCAAAATAATGAACGGTCGTTCACTTATTGTTGACAAATAGTCGCTGTGTTACTCCACTGCCTTGCGTTGTGGGTTTACGCATAAAAAGAAAATCCACCGGAGGGAAAATGAAACAGCAACATTTAGACGTGCTCATCGCGGGTGCCGGCTTTAGCGGCATGGGGGCTGCGATTAACCTGCAAAAGCAGGGCGTGACAAATTTCAAGATTATCGACGCGGGTCACGACTTCGGCGGCACGTGGCGCGATAACAAATACCCCGGCGCGGCGTGCGACGTGCCCTCGCATCTCTATTCGTTTTCGTTCGAGCAAAACCCAAACTGGTCGCGCATGTTCGCGACCTCAGACGAGATTCATGCGTACATGCTCGATGTCGCGGCGAAATACAATCTGCGCCCGAAGGCCGAGTTTGGTGTGAAGGTGAATTCTCTCGCCTACGACGATAATACGTGCTTGTGGACGGTGAATGCCGAGGGCGGCAAAAAATATGTCGCGCGCGTCGTCGTCTCGGGCATCGGTGCGCTCTCGACGCCGTCGATTCCCAAACTCGAAGGCGGCGATTCGTTTAAGGGTGAAATTCTGCACACCGCGCGCTGGCGCAAAGATATTAACCTCAAAGGCAAAAAGGTCGCCGTCGTCGGCGGCGGCGCAAGCGCGATTCAACTCGTGCCGGCAATCGCGCCCGAGGTCGGCGAGCTCACCGTGTTTCAGCGCACACCGTCGTGGATTATCCCCAAACCCGACTATGCAATCGGTGCGGTGGAGCAATCGCTCTATCGCGCGCTGCCGTTTATTCAACATCTGCGGCGCAACGCGATTTATGCCGTGACCGAAATGTTCGGCGCGGGTATCGTGTTTAATACGCCGATGACCAAGGTGCTCGAACGCCTCGCGCGCTTCAATATCGAACGCGCGATCAAAGACCCCGAGCTGCGCCGCAAGGTCACACCCGACTATCGCTTCGGTTGCAAGCGTATGCTCATCTCGAACGATTGGTACCCCGCGCTGACGCGCGATAATGTCGAACTCGTCGCAGGCCCCGTCACAAAAATCACTCCCACCGGCGTGGTGGCTAACGGCAAAGAATACGCGGCGGATGTACTCGTTTACGCAACGGGTTTTGAAGTACCAAAGGCGGGAGCGCCTTTTTCGGTGAAGGGCGCGCGCGGGCACGATTTGGCGACCGACTGGAAAAACGGCGCCGAGGCGCACCTCGGCATGAGCGTCAATGGTTTCCCGAATTTGTTCTACTGCATGGGGCCGAATACCGGGCCGGGGCACACGTCGGTGTTGGTGTATACCGAGCCGCAATATCGCTATATCGCGGCGGCGGTTTCGCGCATGCTGACCGAGGGCATCGCGTCGCTCGAAGTGAAGGCCGAAAAACAGGCGGAGTTCGCGCGCTTCATCGACGAGCGTATGCCGATGACCAATTGGACTGCGGGCTGCCAGAGTTGGTATTTGACTGACGGCGGGCGCAACACGACACTCTACCCCGGCTTTGCCGGCGAGTACGTACTCAAGGCGAATACGTTTAAGCTCGACGATTTCGAGGTTGTGCACAAAGACGAGCTGCGCAGCAGTGATGTAGCGTAGCTCGGCTATTGACTACTGACGCAGCGTGCGTGGTATGAGTTTGAGCCGGTTACAGTCGCGCCTTTTGCGTCGATATTCCCTACGTTGGGGGTCGTAAAATTGAGAACATACGGATAATTGCCGTTATTCGGCGCAGTTGTCGAAGTCCAGAATTCATACGCGAGTGCGCCGTCTAAAGGTATGTTGGGAAAATAAACCGGGTTGATATAAGGCGCTGCTGTGCGCGTCGGGTCGACGAGTACTATCATTTCGTTCAAATTTGGGAGTCGCCAACTGCGTCCACCCAACGACAAACTATGACAGTAGCTGAGTGCGGTCGCCCAGTTGCCTGCGGTCATTGTTCCAGAACAGGTGGCGTTGTTCGTTAAACCATAAGCGCATTTCTGAAAAATTAGGCCAGAACGTTTTTCGCTGACGGTGCCGTCGCCGTTATCCGCCCAATCGGGTTGCGGGTAAGCTCCACCGGCGACGCAGCGAATATTTGCCAAAGCGCCGACTCCGTTTGCAGACATGCCCGTTGTGATCGCGAGTGCGGTGCTCGCGGCTGGCAAGATAAGATTAGAAGTCCAATGCGTTGCGGCGGTCGGTCCGCCAAAAAGATTCGTGTCAATATACACACCGTTGACATCATATTTCTGAAACTGAAATAACTCTCTAAAAGTCGGTAGCCGCCAATTTGTAAGCCCAGCATAACCCGCTCCAGAGTTTTGTGCATTGAGCGCAGAGCACGCTGTCACGGCTGCTGTTTGGCCCGCCGTTGTGACAGTGCCACTTAAGCACGTCGAGCCGGTCAGACCCTCGTCGCAGGCTTTCCACGCAACACCCGAAAGTAAATCGATATTAAAATAGTCGTTGGGAAACGCCGCGTTTGTCGATTGCGGTTGCATTAGTCGTTGCGCAGGTACGTTTGAAAAATCGGCGTCTTGGCCGGGGAAAGACGCAGCCGTGACGCTACACGGTTGCAGCGAGCTAGCGTCATAACAATTGGATTGTCCCGTGTCATTGACAAGCGCCGATTGATAGACCGTTACTGTATAGTTGTGTGTGATATGCGGCGCGGTCAAAGTATAAACGACGGGCAATAAAAAATTATCTGCGGTCTGGCCACTTTGTTGCGGCACGCCGTTTACAGAAATTGTTTCGGCGCGCGCGGCAAAAGTCGCCACTAAAGCAGACAAGTTCACACCATAAGGCAGTGTAACACGAATCTGATCGCCGCTAATAACGCCCGCGATCGAGTTAGTTAGATGCGTATTCTGCGGCTCGAAGCTAAAACTTGTTATACTCCCATCGAGCCAAAATTTTCCCCACGACTGACAGTTCGACAAACCGAATAATAGCATAAATATTGCGGTGCAGTAATTGATTTTATCGATATGCGCGTGTCGATGCATTGTATCCATTGGATGCCAGAGATGCGGATTTTGAGAATAGCCTGTCCGCCGTATAGAATTTTTTAATCTATTTCAAATGCTTTATCGAAAACTCGCGTGCCTCGTCTTTACGCCATGCGGCAATCTTCGCGTGGTTGCCCGATAACAAAACCTCGGGCACTTTATGTCCGCGCCAATCGTCGGGGCGCGTGTACTGCGCATGCTCGAATGCACCGCTCGCGTCGAATGACTCGTGCGCAAGCGAATCGCTGTTGCCCATGAACCCCGGTTGACGACGTGCGAGAGCGTCGATCACCGTAAGCGCGGCAATTTCGCCGCCAGAAACGACGAAATCGCCGATACGCAAACTTTCGTCGGCGACATAATCGGCGACGCGCTCGTCGACGCCCTCGTAATGCCCGCAGATGAGCGTGATGTCCGAATACTTTTGCAGATATTCTTCGATGACCGGTGTATTGAAAAGACGCCCCCGCGCCGAGAGCAGCACGACATGCGATGTTGGATTAACCGCTTTTACAAATTCAGCGGCGCGCGCAATCGGTTCGACCATCATCACCATACCTGCGCCGCCGCCGTACGGTTGGTCATCCACCTTTTTGTGTTTATAAGGCGTGAAATCGCGCGGATTTATAAGTTCGGCGCGCACAACACCCGAAGAAACCGCTTTTCCCAAGAGCGATGCCTCAAGCGGACTTTTGAAAAATTCGGGAAAAAGCGTAACGACGTGAAACGTCAAAACTATTTCGGCTTCGGTACGTTTGCGGGAAAGCGCCCCGAATAGTTGCCCGGCGGGTTGTAGTTGCAGACGACGTATGTGCCACCCGACGCCGATTTTGCCGAACCGCAGCCGATTTCTTTCGTATCTTTCCAGACGACTTGCGTGAAGTGGCCGGTGCGCATACTGAAGCCGGGGCTTGAATAGCGGTAGTCTTTCATTTCGCTATACCAGTTATCGGCAACGAGAGCGCCTGTCGGCTCTTTCCCCGACATCCAGAAAATATTTTCGCCGTATTGATTCGGCTGTCGATGGTGCATTCTGTCTTGGCGCGCATTGGTGTTCGCCCAGTCTTGCGCCACCTTTGCGACGCTCTCGCTCCACACGAGCGGGGGCACACCGTGCTTTGCGCGCAAAACGTTGTGTTGCGCTAAGAGTGCTCGATTAAAAGACTTTGTATCTGCCGCTGCGGCAAAGACAATCGTGCTCAAAAGTAAGATGCGAATTATCATAATGCGCACCAAGTAATCTACGGCGCACCTTGTAAACCGTTCTGCGAGAGATTAATATTGCAGCTGCATCGCGACGTTGAACGAATTGACTTTGCCGGCATTCGCTGCGCTCGTAAACGAGCCGCCGCCTTTGCTTTCTAAATCGCCATAGCGTGCGTACATAGAAATGCGTGCGTTGTGTCCCGATATGACATAGTTGATGCCGTATTCGAATTCTTCGCGCAGCGCGCTATAGTCGGGGCGAATGCTCGTGAAGCGTACATACGGTTGCAATTTACCTACGCCAATTTCATGGGGGATTACGTAAAGCGTTGTGACTGTCCACGAGGTACCGCTAAATACGCAGAAGCAGGCTGGGGTAGCTGCCGCAAACGCTGCGCTACCATACTCGGCCCAGAAACGCTTAAATTCTCCGTTGAAGGTAAAGACACCAATGTTGTTCGGTAATACTTTTTCAAAAAGTATGTCAACTGAAGTGCCTTTGAAATCCGCAGAGTTGCCTGCCGCGCCCGCGCCATCTTTTTGATACTGCGCACTGCCGCCAATTGCGAGAATGTCGCCCGCTGCGCCGTAATATGTACCGGCCATGTAATAGCCCGGGCCTGTTTCGTCGTTCAGCAAGTTCCATTGTAGGCGGCCGGTGTACATGAGGTTGTTGTTCTGGTTCGCGGGGCCGCGCAAACCTTGCGAGATACTCGCGACATAGAGAATGTGCGTACCGAAAGGATGAACTTTGCCCCAAAATGTCGCGGCATTGTCGCGGCCATAGAGTCCGGCACCGCCACCTGCCGCACTAGCGCCGTTAAAATTTGCGCTATAGTCGGCGGGAAAAAGCGGTGTCCGAAAACCGTCGAAAGTCGCCGTATAAAATGGCCCGCTGAGCTCACCGCGCTCGCTCGGTAACAGCATGCGCCCGAACCAAACATTTGCCGCTTCGTGAAACTCAAACTTTGCAATCGCGTCGAGCAATCCCATCGAAGAGTTTCCCGAAACATTTTGCGTGCCGTTCGCGAATGTGCCGCCGCCCCCTGCGACAGCACAGTTAACACAATCGGTGTTAAATTCAAATTTTACATATTTCTGTACTTGACCGTTGAAATAGAGACGCGCGTTATTCACGGCAAAGTTATTGCTATACGCCTGACCACTCGGAGCGGCGTTTTCGACGGCGTTGAAGCTCGACCGAAAGCCTAAGCCTACCGAGAGCCACTGGTCGTCGGTAGCTTTAATCGTCGCCGCCGCGCGCAGTCCTACAGTAGCTAAAAGAAAAATTACAAAATATCTCATCCAACACCAACAGTCTTAAACTTTGTAATACGCATCCATGTATGTTTTCAAGAGATCGCCGACGACGCTGCGTACCGGCAACGTTGCCGCTAAACCGTAAATCGGCGCTGCGCTGCCTTTCTCCGAAGGGTGCGCCTTGACGTAGGCGACTGCCGCTTTCAAATCTTCGACGAACCGCTCTTTGACGCCGGGCTCGGTGTGGCGCAGCGTCAACGCGATATGCACGCACGCGGGGCGATGCAGGCCGTTCAGCGAATAGCCTTTGTGCGTCATCTGCTCCATCACCTTGTAGATGTCGAGCGTAGCCGACGCAAATGCCAGAACATAAAAAGGGTCGCCGAGAAGTTCCAGCTCGGGCATCTTGCGGATTTCTCCCTTGATGTAGTCGGCGGTTGAAAGAATTTTTTTTGCCGCCTCGAGGTAGCCCTTTTCGCCGACCGACACAAGCGCCGCCCAGCAGGCAGCTGAAAGTCCTCCCGGCCGCGAACCTGCAAATGTGGGCGAGAAGTACATCCCCCCCGGCCAGCTCGTCGCCGTGAAGAACTGGTGATGGCGGATTTTCTCGTTGCGGTACAAGATCACCGAAGTACCTTTGGCTGCGTAACCGTACTTGTGCGTATCGACCGAAATCGAAGTTACACCCGGCAAAGAAAAATCGAAACGCGGCACGTTATAGCCGAGCTTCTTCGCCCACGGCAGAATAAAACCGCCGAGGCAGGTGTCGGTGTGAAACGGCACGCCTTTCTTACGCGCGAGCTCTGACATTTCTTCGATCGGGTCGACGATGCCGTGCGGAAAAGCGGGCGCAGAACCGACGACGACGACGGTATTGCCGTTGATCGCATTTTTTACCGCTCTTAGATCGGCGCGAAAATTTTCATCGAACGGCACCAAGCGCATCTTGATATTGAAGTATTGCGCGGCCTTGTGAAACGCAACGTGCGCAGTCGTCGGCAACACCATTTCGGGGTTGCGCACGCCGCGTTCTGCGCGCGCCATGTCGCGGTACGTTTTCATTGCCAAAAGAATACTCTCGGTGCCGCCCGACGAAACCGAGCCGCAGAGATTCGCGCGCACTTCGGCGGGTGCGTCGCCAGCGAGCATGCCCGCGGTCATCGAAATAATTTCGGCCTCGAACTTACTCGCGCTCGGCCACAGATCTGAATGCAGCGGGTTCGATTGCGAATGCAGCGTGTACGCCTCGTTCATAAAGCCGATATGTTCATCGTCGCCGTGGTAGACGGCTCCCGAGACGTAGCCGTCTTTCCATTTTTTACGCTCGGCCTTTTGCATTTCTTTGAGTTCTTTGAGCACAGTGGCATGCGCCACGCCTTCTTTAGGTAAGTCGCGGTGAACTTCGTACGTGTCGCGATAAGGTTTCATGTCTTTCGCAACAGTCTCGAGCACTTGCTTCGCCTGTGCGTCGATCTCTGTTTTTACCGCGCCTTGAGATTTGATAAACCGATCGAGTTCGGGAAAGCGTTCGAGCACCCCCTCGATGATCGAAAACACTTCGGGGTATTTTTTCTGGTATTCGGCAATTACTTCGGGATCCATTGTTCCTCCAATTCGCATGGATACACTAACGGTGTATCAATGCGCCTTATTCAGTCGTGCATGAATTTTTTTGTGCGCTTGGTAGATGTTTTTGAACTCGGCATAGAGTTCGTCGTAAATTTTTCGGTGCGCTGGGTTGGGTTTATAGGTCTTTGCAATCGCCACGCGATTCGAAATATCGCGAAAACGAAAACGCCCGAGCGAAACCCCAGCGAGTAAACCCACGCCGCGCGCATTCGCCTGCACCGGGTCGGCGACCTGCCGAATTTCACGATTTAAGATATCGGCGTGCATCTGGCACCACAGATCGGAGCGCGCGCCGCCGCCGATCATGTTGATCGCCGCGAGCTTACGATCGATAAATCCTTCGACCGCTTCGAGCAGCCAACGCGAATTATACGCTACGCCCTCGAACACCGCGCGAACCATGTGCGCGCGCGTCGTGCTCAGCGACATATTAAAAAAACCGCCGCGAATCGTGTGGTCTTCGACCGGCGTGCGCTCGCCGATGAGCCACGGTGTGAAAATGAGTTTGTCGCTGCCCGCAGCAACCGACGCGGCCAAGTCGTTGAATTTCTGGTATGCGTCGGGGGGAGCGCCTTCTGGGGTGATCGCATCTTTCGGGTAGAAGACTTTATCGCGCAAATATGTCAGGCAATAACCCGCCGTCTCGTGTTCGTTGCCGATGAGGTACTTGCCCGGTATCGCCGAGGGAATCGTCGCCATATTGTGATCGGCGTCGGTCTTCTTGAACGGTACGTGGCAGGTGAGCCACGACGACGTGCCGATGTAGAGGTGCGCGGCAAAATCTTCAACCGCGCCCGAACCCAACGCCGCCGATTGTACATCTGGCGTGCCGAGTACAACTTTCAAATTCGCAGGGAGCCCTAAATCACTTGCGGCTTGTGGCAGCAGTGTCCCTAAAACGTCGGTAGAAAGATAGAGGTCGGGCAATTTTTTCTGATCGATGCCGGTCGCCTTGATGAGCGACGGGTGGTAATATACTTTATTGAGATCGCGATTATCGGTTAACCAATGCAGCGCAATCGCATCTTGCGCTGTCGCGAAACGACCGGTGAGTCGCAAATTCAAGTAATCTTTGGGCTCCATGAACTTATACGTTTTCGCGTAGAGATCGGGCATCTCGTTCTTAATAAAGAGAATGTGCGCGAGCGGGTCTTTGCCCGAGAGCCCCGGCATGCCGGCGGTGAGGAGAATCCACTGCGCGAGCTTTACGACGTCGTAGCCCTGAAATTTCACGAGGCCATCCATGGCTTGCGCGACATGTTTGGCGCCGCGCGAATCCATCCAAATGATTGCGTTGTGCAGGTGGTTGCCTTTGTCGTCGACAGCGACCGTGCCCGACCACTGCGACGTTACCGCGACCGCTTGAATTTGTTCGATCGGCACCAGATTTTTTGAGAGCAGCTTCTTCGATGCGGCGCAAATCGTTTGCCACCAATTGTTCGGGTCTTGTTCGGCGCCGCCGTTCGGTAATAGATGCAGTTCGGTCGCTTCGACTTCGCACGCAAGTACGTTGCCGGTTTCGTCAACGAGTGCAACTTTGGGGCCAGAGGTGCCGAGATCGATTGCGAGTACGTATTGGTCAGTCATAATTCACGTAGCGCAAATCCTTTGCGTGAGCGTAAAGCAGAATGCGCTACCGAACTCGCGCTTGTTGCATCGAATAATCTGCTTGCGCAGAATATTTTTCAATTTCGGTCAGCGTTTGTCGCGTTGTTTCCATTTTGGTGGAGATCGCGTCGACTTGTTTTGCGATCGTTTGCGGATCGAAAACCTGCACCGATTGATCGCGCAAATATTTGAATGTTTCTTCGATCATTTCAACCTGTGCAATCAGTTTTTTCTTATTCGCTTCGCCATCGCGCACAATCGCCGCGCGTTTTTCGACGAGTTCAATACGTTTTGCGAGCGCGTCGCGCGTCTCTGCGGGTGCGTCTGCGGCAAGCGCGCTTTGTTCGGCCTTCAATTTATCGAGTTCGCCGTCAAAGCCTGTGCCAGCGGTCTTTTGCATATCGTCGAGTCGGCAATAGCTGTTCAAGAGGAGAATAAAGTTTTTCTCTAATTCTCCGAGCCCAGAAAGCATGGCTTCGCTCGATTGCACCGACGCTTTGCTGTTCTGGCGTGTGTTTTGCTTGATCTGCCGAATAATATCTTCTGCCGGCGACATTTTCGATTTCATCGCAGAGTTGGAGCCGTAAATCGCGTTACGCATGCGGCGCACTTCGTCTTTCTCTTTTTCGCCGCCCTCGAGCGCATCGACTGCGCGTTGAAAACGTTTATTTGTCGCCGCGCCGATGAGTAGCACGCTTTCGACGGCAAACAATACCGGGTAGAAGAGCGGGTTTGACCATGTAAAAAAGAGCCCTGCAATAATCGATGCTCCCATAAAGAGGAGATTAAATTTATGCGTGAAAGCGTGCCAGACGTAGATCATCCGATAACCTCTTTTGCGACGGTCGATGCCAGTTTGCCGTCGTATTGCCCGTCGTGATTTGCTTTCAAATATTTCATAATCTCGCCGATGTTTGCGGCACCCGATTTTTTAATAGCCGCTTTCAGATCGGCGGCAGACATCTGTTGCGGTAAGTACGAGAGCAAGATTTCTTTTTCGGTTTTATATTGTTCGGCGCGCGTTGCATCCATCTTGCCCTGTGCGGCGAGCGCAAGATTTTCTTCGGCTGCTTTGAGAAACTGGCGCACTATTTTCAAGACATCGGCGTCGGTAACCGCGCGGTGGCCGTCGTCGATTGCCAGCGCTTTGATTTGTGCAAGCGCGGTGGTGAGGACACCCGATTTAACCGCGTCGCGCGCCTTGCGTGCTTCAAGGCTTTCTTTTTGCATGCGTTCGAAAAGCATGTGTGATACCTCGGCTGCAAGTTTAGCCGTCAAGTGGAATGAGATTAGAGGCTTAGTGACTTAGCCGTATCTTGCCGCCCGCGAGAATGAACCCGCCCTCGCGGTCGTACAACACCCCTGCCTGCCCCGGAGTCACCGCCCACGCGGGGGTTTCTAATTCGATGCGTAGAGACGGGATTAATCCCGTCTCTACAAGGTACGCCGTCGCCGCGAGCGGCTGCCCGTTGTAACGAATCTGCACATGGCACGGCACGCCTTCGCTCCACGCGCGGTCTTCGGCGGCAAGGCCTTGAAAGATCACGTCACGGATATAGAACGTGCGGCGCTCGAGTTCGTCGCGCGAACCCAAGACGACGTCGCCGCTCGATAAAATTTCAAGAACAAATTGCGCTTCGGTAAAGCCCGCAACACCCAACCCCTTGCGCTGGCCGATGGTTAATCCCACTGCGCCGTCGTGCTTACCTAAAATTGCGCCTTGGCGGTTGCGAAAATAGCCGGGCCGCATCGACGCCCCTTCGCGTTTCAAAAAAGCGCGGTGGTCGTTGTCGGGAATAAAGCAAATTTCTTGCGAGTCGGGTTTGCGCGCGACGGGAATCTGGTTGCGCTCGGCGATGCGGCGCGCTTCTTCTTTGTGTATTTTCGCCAACGGAAAAGTTGTGCGCGCCAGCGATTCTTGCGACATCCCATAAAGATAATAGCTTTGGTCTTTGTGTTTGTCGGCAGCAGGCGCGACAGCCCAACGCCCGCTCGGCAGGCGCACAATGTCGGCGTAGTGCCCGGTAGCGATTTGGTCGAAACCTAACGCGGTTGCTTTTTCGTAAAACTCGCCGAACTTGATAAACGTATTGCAGTGTACGCACGGGTTGGGAGTCAGCCCATTCTGGTAATCGGCAATGAATGGGTCGATGACGTTCTCGCGAAAATCGCCTTCCATCTTGAGCGCATAGAACGGCACACCCATGCCACGCGCCGAGCGTTCGGCGTCTGCCATATCTTCGGGCGAGCAACAAGACGTAATCTTATGTTTCGTCGCGCCCTCACCCCCTCTCCCTCTGGGAGAGGGGGTCTCACAAGCCTCCGGTTCTTTATATTCCCAAAAGCGCATGTTGGCGCCCACGACTTCGTGGCCTTGCTCTTTGAGAAGAAAAGCCGACACCGCAGAGTCGACTCCGCCCGACATGGCGCACAAGATGCGCGCCATTAGTACCGCGCCATCTCGGGGTCGATCTGCTCGGCCCAAGCGTCGATGCCGCCCCTAAGATTCGCGACGTTGCGATAGCCTTGTTCGACGAGAAAAAATGCGGCTTGCTGCGAGCGGCTGCCGTGGTGGCAAGCGACGACAATCTCGTCGGTGGGATTGAGCTCTGTATGGCGAACTGTCAACAGATGCAGCGGTATATGCCGTGCGTTTTCAAAACGACAAATATCGAGTTCGTTTTGGCCGCGCACATCGACGAGCACAAACTGTGCGCCGCTATCGATTTTAGCCTTGAGGTCGTAAACGGTGATTTGATCGACCATGCCACTACAATATACAATCGAGACAGGCGGTAAGCTAAAATCTGTGGTGTGAGTATGTGACTATGCGGGAAATCGCTGACTCGATTTTCCGCATAGTCGTTATACTAAAATCAGCGTTTTTTCTTACGACTTATTAAGATATAACTCCCAAAAAGTCTTGACTTTATGGGAAAGTAATCCGATTTAGGTCTATGTTCTCGGGCGAGCGCTATCTCAGCGACATCATGCGCCGCGACGCAGAAAGTAAAATGATTCTGTTGTCGGGACCTCGGCAAGCCGGTAAGACGACGCTCTGTCGGCAATTATCCGCAAGCCACGAATATTTGAACTACGATATCGATCGCCAACGTAAAATTATTCGCGAACATAGCTGGAACCGTCGCCAAGATTTTCTTATTTTCGACGAATTACACAAAATGCCCAAATGGAAGAGCTGGCTCAAGGGTATTGTCGACGACGAAGAAGAGAAGCAGCGCGTTATCGCTACCGGCAGCGCTCGCTTAGAAACTTTCAGAAAAACGGGAGACTCGCTCGCTGGGCGTTATTTTCAGTACCGACTGCATCCTTTTGATTTGAAAGAGATTGTGCGCTTCGATCAGAAAACGCCGCACGACGCGATTCTCGGTCGTATGCTCGCGTGCGGCAATTTTCCCGAACCGTACCTTAAAGGCACGACGGCGTTTTACAACAAATGGCGCACGACGCATCTCGATATTATTCTGCGCCAAGATTTGCTCGATCTCGAAAACGTGCGCGATATCAAAGGCATCGAGCTTTTGATCGATCTGTTACGCGAGCGCGTCGCGTCGCCACTTTCGGCAAATTCGCTCGCACGCGATCTGCAAAAAGATCATAAGACGATTCAGCATTGGCTGCAAATTCTCGAAAATCTCTACGTGATTTTTGTGATCCGCCCTTACCATCGCAACGTCGCACGCGCCATTTTGAAAGAACCGAAAATTTATTTTTTCGATACGGCAGAAATCGACGCTAACGACGGCGTGCGCTTCGAAAATTTAGTCGCCTGCGCGCTCTTCAAAGAGGTGCAGTATTGCACCGACGCCTTGGGGGTGCGTCTTGAGCTGCATTATGTGCGCACCAAAGACGGCAAAGGGGTGGATTTCTTAATCACGCGCAACCGGCAACCGTGGCTCTTGATCGAAGCGAAACTCAGCGACGACGATTTTTCACCGCACTTGTCGTTTTTCGCCAAGATGCTCGGCACGCAGAAGCAGATTCAGATTAACCGCTACGCGAAACACGAGAAGACTTTGCGCGGCGGTTTCGAGTTGCGCCTCGCGCACGACTATCTGGCGACGTTAGATTTTTCGAAAAAGTAATCTGCTGAAAATTGACATCTGTGTCAGTTTTTGTTTGAGATTTTACACAATATTCTTGCCTTCTCCGGTGGTTGGTAGTACAATGTTATTCGCCCATGAGAAATAGAATCAGAATCATTTTGCTCGGTGTCATAGTTATTACTAGTGCATGTAATAACTATGATCTCGAATCAAAGCTCGAAAACCCTGCCTCCCTCGGCCAAGGTACGGGGGCATTGAGTATCGTGAGCACGAACATAACGCCGGTCGTTAACAACGGCGGTTCGTTCACGGCAGTTGTCACGTTCAATCGCGCGGTTAATGTGCCACCGGGTTCGATTACCATCGACAATAGCGCGGTAATTTCTGGCATTTCATCGCCAGACAATATCACTTGGAGCTTCACTATTGGCAATTTGTTTAACTCGACTGTCTACACAGTCACGTTTACGCCGCAAATAACCGCTTCCGACGGTACCACATTGACGCCTACTGTCGTGCAGTTTACGAGTAACGTTTCGTAGCGGCCATCGATTAAGAGATGCTAAAACTAGTGGGTAAAGACCCACGCTGCACCTTGATTTGAGTTATCAAAATCACCACCTATAAATGCAGTACTGCCGTCAGCGCTTAATGCAACGCTATACCCTTGGTATGCCGCACCGATATTTCCTGTACCAACAAGTTTCGAACCTTGCTGTGACCAAATACCACCACCGCGTATAAATATCCAGATCGCACCTACGTCGCCGTTATCTCGGTAACCACCAATAAGTGCAGTATTTCCATCAGCGCTCAGTGCAACGCTCGTTTGCCATGCGGCACCAGTATTGCCTGAGCCAACCAGCTTAGAACCTTGTTGAGACCATATTCCACTGCTGCGCGTGAACACCCAAACTGCACCTTGATTTGTATTATCACTATAACCGCCAATAAGCACCGTATTGCCGTCGCTGCTTATAGCTGTCCGAGTCCCTTGCCAAGCGGCACCAACAGCACCCGTGCCGACGAGTTTTGTCCCTTGTTGTGTCCATGTTCCATTACTCTGTGTAAAGATCCACGCGGCACCTTGGTTCGAGTTGTCGCCTACGCCACCCACTACCGCAGTGTTTCCATCGGCACTTAACGAAACTTTGTAGCCTTGGTTTGGAGTACCAACAGCACCTGAGCCAACGAGTTTTGAGCCTTGCTGTGTCCAAGTTCCGTTATTGCGAATAAATACCCATACTGCACCTTGGTATGAGTTATCGGCATTTCCACTCACTATTGCCGTATTCCCATTGGCACTTAACGCAACGCTGTTTCCTTGCATTGCTGTGCCAATATTGCCCGTACCGACGAGTTTTGAACCTTGTTGCGTCCAGACACTACCGCTGCGGGTAAACACCCATGAAGCACCTTGATTAGAGTTATCCCTAACTCCGCCAACCAACGCCGTAGTGCCATCGGCACTCAATGCGACGCTTGCACCGAACGATGGGACACCAATATTATCTGTAACAATGAGTTTTGAACCTTGTTGCACCCATACACTGCCACTGCGCGTAAAAATCCAGGCTGCACCTTGGCTGGCATTATCGTTATTACCGCCAATAAGTGCGGTGTTCCCGTCGGCACTTATCGCAACACTAAGACCTTGCCATGCTGCACCGATATTTCCGGTACCGACAAGCTTTGTTCCCTGCTGCGACCATCCGCCAGCGCTCGGCATCGTCACCGTAAAATTATCGCCAGTTTGACTGCCCGCATTGGTTATAACAATCACGGGATCTGTGGTCGTACCAGGCATGATAAGAGCTGTAGCCGACGTTGTCGATTGCGAAACAATATTAGCTGCGACACCATTCACAGTAACGCTTGATAGTGTCGAAAGATCAAAATTTGTTTCGGTAATTGTGAGTAGTGTGCCAATACCGCCACTCGTCGGGTTAATACTGATCACTGCTGCGCCGCTACTACCAGAAGGATTAGACCCTGTTTTTGAACACGTAACAAAGAGTAAGTGCGTGAAAACAAAAAAGCACGATAGGCAAAATATCTTTTTCATAAAGCTCCTTCTGTCTGTCTATCCGACAAAAGATTTGGCAATCGTACTAATTTGCGATACTCCGTAAATTAATTTCAGATTTTTACCACATCACTCAAAATACTTCCCAAACAACCCGACCGTCGCGCGAAGCTGCGCTGTCGCCGGTTCGAGTTGATCGGGCCGCGCCGAACGTAGCGCCGCAACATCGGCGCTGGTTTTCGCAATCAAGACATGCAACTGGTTATGCGCCTCGCCTGTCATCGTGCAACCTTTGAGTAAGTCGGCGATGCGTTTGTCTTGCATGCTCGCAAATTTTTGCGCGGTCGCGTTGTCGGTAATTTTCGCGGCGCCGAGATCTTTACCGATCGCGGTATACGTGTCGCGCGTGATCGCATCGGCGGGCCATTTCTTACCGGCGTTGAGTTTGAGTTCGCCGCCCACCGCGTGTTCGTGCGCATGCTCGTGGCACGCACCAACAAAAAAGGCCAGCGCAATGAGGATTGTTAGTTTATTCATGATTTTTATAGTATAATAAGTTACCGCGAACGTGGCATCTTATTACATCTATTTCAAGCTCTGCAAATTTGCGTGGTTAATCCCATTTTCGACATCGACGAAGCCCGCCGCCTTGAGCGTGCTTTTCGCCGAACCCGAGCGCATGCCCGACGCGCAATAGACAATCACCGGGTCTTCTTTTTTACCGATCGACGCCATGCGCGACGCCAGTTCGTCGAGTGGAATATTTATCGCGCCCGCGAAATGCCCCGAGGCAAATTCTGAACGGCTGCGCACGTCGATCACTTTGGCGCCCTGCGCCAGCATCTCTTTGAGTTTCATTTTGTTTCCTCCCATTCGCCAACGTTTGAATAACATGACGGCGACGATAACTCCTGCGCCCACCGCCAATAGCGTTTGCTGTTCTGTCATTTTAACTCCATTTTTTGGTCGGCGGCTACCGCGAGATAGCCGCCGCAAATATTAAAGACATTTTCAAAACCCGATTGTTTTAATACCCGTTGTGCGATATAGCTGCGTTGGCCGGATTGACAAAGAATCGCTATCGGCTTTTCTTTGGGGATTTTATCCAGATTTTCGCGCAAGGTATCGACCGAAATTTGGCAGGCGCTCGCCTGGGGAAAATTTTTGATCTCGTTTGGGTTGCGTACGTCGACGACACAATACGCATCGCATTTTGCGCTGAACTCTGCGGGGGCAACGACCGGCGAAAACCCGTTACGGTGGTTCATTGCCTGAAAGGCGGCGATATTGACCAAGTCGTTCGCCGCAGAATAGGGCGGCGCATACGTTAAATCGAGACCCGCGAGATCGTCGACGGTGAGCCAACCTATAATCGCTGTCGCAATCACGTCGATGCGCTTTTCTGTGCCCTCGGCGCCGAAAGCCTGCGCGCCCAAGATGCGCCCGTCGATTGGCGAAAAAACCAATTTGAGCGTTATGCGCTCGGCGCCCGGGTAATAACCCGCGTGGTTGTTGCCGTGAATCGTCACCGCCTGCGCGGCAATCTTCGCTTGCTCAGATGCCTTCTCGGTGAGCCCGGTGAATGCCAACGTCTTATCGAAAATTTTGATGACCGCCGAACCGAGCGCGCCGCGATAACGGCAACGATTGCCCAAAAGGGCGTTCTCGGCGGCGAGGCGCCCTTGCCGATTCGCAGGCCCCGCGAGCGCAATGCGCGCCGGCAAATGCGTGATGCGGTTTTGTATCTCGGCCATATCGCCGACGGCGTAGATGTCGGCGTCGGACGTCTGCATGAAGTCGTTCACAACTACGCCGCCCGTTTTGCCGATTTCGAGACCCATTGCACGGGCAAGGCCCGTCTCGGGTTTTACTCCCGCGGCAAAGACGATAAAGTCGACGGTTTCGGTCGCACCGTTCGAGAACGTTATTAGTCCCCCCGGTGCTGCGCTTTGGATTGTCGTAGCGGTCAAAACTTTGACGCCGTTTTTTTCAAGCTCACGCTCGGCAAGGTTGGCAAACTCGCGGTCGAGATTCGGCATCACTTGCGGCGCGAATTCGACGAGTGTGACCTTGAGGTCGCGGTGCCGCAATGCCTCGGCAACCTCGATGCCGATAAAGCCCCCGCCTACCACTGCGGCGTGGCGATGCTGCGATTTTTCGATCGCCGCAATTATCGCGTCCATGTCTTCGACGTTACGCAACGAAAAGTGCGCGATATTTTCGATACCCGTGATCGGCGGCTGCATCGGCTCGCCGCCTTGCGACAAGATTAGCTTATCGTAGGGGATCTCGTGCGGCGTGTTGTCTTGAATATAGCTGACGATTTTTTTTGTGCGATCGACGCGCGTCACGCGCGCATTCACCAGCGCTTTGATGCGGTAGCGATTCCAAAAATCTTGCGGCGTGCGTAAGAGCAGCGCCTCGCGCTTTTCGATATCACCGCCGATGTGGTATGGCAGGCCGCAGTTGGCGAACGAAATATGTCCGCTCGCTTCGAGGAGCGTAATTTCGGCATTCTCGTCGAGGCGCCTTGCGCGCCCCGCAGCGGTTGCTCCCCCGGCGACCCCGCCGACGATGACTAGTTTTGTAGGATTGTTTTTTGTCATGTTACCTCCAGCCGAGCATTGCGCCCATCATTGCACCATAAATAACCGACGGCACCGGGCGCGACGTAATTGGGCATGCGCCGGTGCTACATCCGATGAGACGATAGTAGAGAAAGCCGAGCGCTCCCCCGGCGACGGTGTAGAGAATGAGTTTTATAGGTTCTGCCATAATCTCTCACATCGTGAACGACGCGCGAACAACCGATTGCAATTTTTGCTCCATGTCGGCGGCAGGCAGTTTTTTATCCATGCATTCGCGCAGATAGATATGCATGTATTCTTCGGCGACTTTCCACATTGCGTTTTTTGCCGCCTTAATCTGCTGGATATCCGCCAAGCAGTCGGTTTCGCCGGTGGCGATGCGCTTTTGCAACCCCTGCAATTGGCCGATTACGCGATTGATACGCCTTTGCAGCGCGGAGCGAGCGGTTTCATCTATTGCCATACCCAGTATGGTATATATAAATTTCTACAGCGTCTATTTTTTATGGAAATATGTTAAGCGACTAGGCGAGAACTCGCTGAAGCGAAGCGCGATACTCTCTAACTAATCGTGCGTATCGCACTCGCGATTTGTCATCGCCTTGACCGCGCATTCGCCCGTTCGCGAGTAGCGCATGGCTCAAAAAGAATTCGATCTCGTCGTTTATGGCGCATCCGGCTTCACAGGACGCTTGGTCGCCGAATATTTAGTCCAACGCGGACTTAAAGGCTGGGCGATGGCGGGACGTAATTTGCAAAAACTCGCCGAGGTGCGCGATCTTATCGGCGCGCCGAAGGAAACTCCGTTGATCGAAGCCGACGCAGCGGCGCCCGCGTCGCTCGCCGCGCTCTGTGCTCGCACGCGCGCGGTCTTGACCACCGTCGGGCCTTACCAACTCTACGGCACTCCGCTCGTCAAAGCGTGCGCAATCGCCGGTGTCGATTATATCGATCTCTGCGGCGAACCCAACTGGATTCGCGAAATGATCGACGCGCACGATGCCGATGCAAAAAAAAGCGGTGCCCGTATTGTGATCTCGGCGGGATTCGATTCGATACCGTTTGATCTCGGCGTTTGGTTTTTGCAGCAAGAAGCGATTAAGCGCTTTGGTGCTCCCGCGCCGCGCGTCAAGGGCCGCGTGCGCCAGATGAAAGGCGGCGCTTCGGGCGGCACGATGGCGAGTATGAAAGAAACGCTGCGCGCAGGGTTCAAGAATGCGAGTGTCTTGAAGATTCTGAATAATCCGTTCGGGCTGACTCCCGGTTTTGAAGGTCCGGCGCAGCCGAGCGGTCTTGTCCCCGAATACGACAAGAGTGCGGGCGTGTGGGCGGTGCCTTTCATCATGGCGTCGATCAACACAAAAAACGTGCATCGCACGAATTTTCTATTGAACCACGCTTACGGCGAAGATTTCGTTTACGACGAGATGATGTACACGACGCTCGGTGAAGCCGCTCGTGCGCTTGTCGATGCCGCCGCAAAAGTTAATCCTTTCAGCGGTAAAGGCTTGAAGCCCGGCGACGGGCCGTCGAAATCAGAACGCGAATCGGGTTTTTACGAAGTCGTGTTTATCGGCGAGTACCCGAACGGCAATCGCATCGAAGCGACGGTCAAGGGCGACCGCGACCCGGGCTACGGTTCGACTTCAAAAATGATTAGCGAAACGGCATTGACGCTACTCGAAACAAAAACCGCCGGCGGCGTTTTTACTCCGGGGGGAGTCATCGCGGCGCCATTACTCGCACGTTTACAACAGAACGCCGGTTTGGCGTTTACGGTTTCGTGAGAGTGTGTGTTAAAACGCGCCAGTGAGACGACGAGTTCTGCCGCCGCCGATTCGCTTAAACCTTGTCGCCCAACACGCGCGGAAATAGCAACTTACTTTCTATCTCCATATGTTCGCGCAAATCGGTGTCGAGCTGCTTGAGCTTGTACGCCAAGAGCGCGAGCACCGGCACGTAACCGCCTTCGATCGAGAGCCTGTCGGCAAGTTTACGTACATGCACGATTTCGTCTTCGTGGTGCTCGTGCTCGGTGAGCATCGCGTGAATCGCCGGCGAATACGTTTTCGAAATTTCGGCGGTGCTGCGCGAGCCTTGCGTCGTTTCTCCGATCCACGGAAAAAGAATTTTTTCTTCTTCGTAGAGATGTTTGAGCATTTCGCTTTGGTAGCGTGTCCAGATACCGGTAAGCTCGGCGAGTTCGGGCGGGGGATTATCTAACTCCCTGCGCGCTTGGTCGAGCAACTCGGCGATTTCTTCCATGATGTTGCGCGTGAATTCGTGGTGCGTCATGATAAGATAGCTCATCACTTGCAAGTTGCTGAATTCGGGAATCGTTTCGAGCGCCATGTCGCGATCGCTTTGTGTCGTGTTCATTGTTGCCTCCGCAGAATGCATTCGTTCATTTGAGTATTCGACTATCGAACGAAGCCAATACGATGCGAGTCACTGCACGTCAACAACAACAGATAAATCGATTATATACTCTTTATATAAAGTTGACGGCCTATGTTCGCCTGCCCGGTATTGTACATTGTGGGTGCATCGGGTAAAAAATCTCTTAAAGAGGCGTTGGCGACGAGCGAAACGATTCGCATGTTTGAGAATCCGCTGCTCGAACGTTTAAGCCACGTACACCCGGCGACGCCGTTTATCATTTATATTCCCGTTATCGGCGTACTCTTGTATTTTGCCGTCGCGAGCGGCGTGGCGGCGCTCGAACTTGCGTTGGCGTTCGTCGTCGGCGTCGTGTTCTGGACCTTCATCGAATATTTTTTGCACCGTTTTGTTTTTCATATTCCGCAGACGAACAAAGTTTTCAAAGCGATTTATTTTTATTCGCACGGCATTCACCACGACGCACCGCGCGACGCGACCCGGCTCGTGATGCCCCCCGGTGCGAGCATTCCGCTTGCGGTTGGGTTTTTCTTTTTGTTCCGGTGGATATCCCCCTCATACTATCTACCTTTTCTAGCGGGGTTTATTGCCGGTTATGTGGTCTATGATTTTTTACACTTTGCGGTGCATTTTTTTCAGTTCAAGAATTCTTATTTTAAGTGGATTAAGCGCAACCACATGATGCACCATTACCGCGCGCCGACCAAGAACTACGGTTTCACCTCGCCCGTGTGGGACTATCTGGGCGCATCTTTTTACGGCGCGACCGCCGAAGAGCGCAGTATCAACGACCACAGTGGTATCAAACCGATGTAGATGCCAACACAACACGGCTGGGCCGTGTTGTGTTGGCGAGTTATGAAAATACCCGAACTACTCTTACCCGCCGGTAGCCTGCACAAGCTCAAGGTGGCGATTCTCTACGGCGCCGATGCCGTCTATTGCGGCGTGCCGCGCTATTCGTTACGCGCGCGCGAAAACGAATTTCGCTTGCACAACCTCGGCGCGGCGACAGAGTTTGCGCGTGCGCATAGCAAGAAAATTTATTTTACCGTCAACGGCATTCCGCGCAATTCAAAAATTCCCGGTTACTTGCGCTATCTCAAAGCCATGGCCGATTTGAAGCCCGACGCGCTCATTATGGCCGACCCGGGGCTGATTATGCTCACGCGCGACCACGCACCCGATCTACCCGTGCATATTTCGGTGCAGACGAACACGATGAACTATGCCGCCGTCGAGTTTTGGCGGCGCATTGGCGCGAAGCGCGTGATTTTGTCGCGCGAGGTAACTCTTGCCGAAGTGCGGGAAATCCGCCAGAGGTGCCCCGATATCGAAATTGAGGTTTTCGTACACGGGTCGATCTGTATCGCGCACAGCGGGCGCTGTTTCATGAGTAACTATTTCGGTAACCGCGACGCGAACCAAGGCGCGTGCAACAACGCCTGCCGCGATGCGTACCAAATTTTTTTGAAGAACCCCGAAAAAGAAGACGCGCAGATGGAACTTATCAGTTCAGAAGACGGCACGTTTCTTATGAACTCGAAAGATTTGCGCGCGATCGAATTCTTGCACGACCTCGCCGAAAGCGGCGTCGATTCGATCAAAGTCGAGGGGCGCACGAAGAACGACTATTATGCGGCGATGATTGCGCGCACCTACCGCCGTGCGCTCGACGATATTAAAGACGGCAAGGCGTTCGACCGCGCGCTCTTAACCGAACTCGATAAGGTCGCTTCGCGTAAATATTTCTCGGGCTTCTTGACGCGCGGTATGGAAGAGCGCGTGCCCGAAGACGAGCGCGATTTTCAGAATGCCGACGGCTCGCGAACAGATTCGCCTATGGACATCGCGTCCCATGGGAGCACCCGCCACCAATCGTACCGTTACGCTGGGTGCATCAAACGCCAAGACGCGGACGGTACCGCGTGGTTTGACTTGAAAACGCGCCTCGAAGTCGGCGACGAGCTCGAAGTTTTTTTTCCCGGCACCTTTGCCTCGCGGCGTGCGACGGTGGGCGAACTTATCGGCCGGGGGGGAGTTAATTCTGTCTTGAGCGGCGGTATCGGTGAGGTTGGCATGAAGATTCCATTTGCGGTGCCGGAGAATGTGTTTTTGGCGCGGGTGGGGGTTGCCGAAACTATTCGGCAATCTGTGACGACGTGACCTCATGCTATTTTTGATTCGTTTTTACAGAAATTTGTAATAACTATTACAATTGGAGACGAGTATTAAATCAGCGAAACTATTTTTATAAAATAGTTTACAAGGCGATGATTTTTGTGCTCTGTGCAATATGAGAGAAGATAATTTTATATTGAGCAAAAGCTTTGGACCGGTAGTCGTTGCGGCGATTGTCGCGCTTTTTTGC